>NZ_CP055481.1:5727759-6029220 GCF_013705725.1 Klebsiella sp. RHBSTW-00484
CCCTTGTTCCGTCTCCCCAGTGAACTGCCCTGCAAAATACCCGCGTGCATGCTTCCCCCGTTCCGGCGCTGCCATCGCCACATTCCCTGTTCCGGTATCAGGGCCGTTTTTATACACGGCCCGCCTGTTTATTCAGGCGGCTTTATTGCCAGTAACAAGGGAAAAGAAATGCATTGTCCGAATTGCGGTTCGCAAAACATACGACTGCGCCATGTGGGTAAAAAGACTGGTGGGGTCATTGGCGCAACAGCCGGAGGTCTTGCCGGGCTTGAAGGAGCCTCCACCGGTGCGCTGATAGGTTCAGTCATTCCGGTTGTCGGTACGATAGCCGGAGGCCTCATTGGTTTTCTGTCCGGCGCCTGTGCTGGTGCGGTGGCAGGCTCTCTGGCCGGAGAACAACTGGACGGTACCGTCTTTGATGAATACGGCTGCACGCAGTGTGAGCATATCTTCAGTGCACCGTAACGTTACCCATCCTGCACAAAGCCTGGGCCGCTGACCGTACTCGCGAGAACACGACTGATGACAGGGCGTGTCAGCATGCTGTCGTCATTTCAGCTACCTGGCACTAACCCTTTGTTAATTCTTCTGTTTACTGAAAGGTAAATTTTCACTTTTTCTTTTCCGCCATTACGGGGGACGGACATAACGTGTCCCTCCCCTCCCGCATAATAACCGCATGAAATATCAACCTATTTATCGCACACGGAGCGTCCATGCAACGACCCGATGAAGAGGCCCGCTACGACCGGCTGGCCGTCAGATTGTCGGTCATTATCAGCCGGTTAATGGCCGGAGAAACGCTGACCCTTCAGACACTGTCTGGTGAGTTTGGTGTATCGATACGCACCCTGCGTCGTGACTTACATCAACGGCTGGTCCACCTCGACATTATCGGGGAGAACGGCACGTATCGGCTCAGTGAGAGCGCCACGCGTGATCACTCTCCGGGGGCCGTTTCCTTTGCCCGCAGTACCGGTATCGCACGCATTATCCCGTCGCAGAACCGGCAACTGATGCACCTGCTGATGAATGAAACGGGCACCTCACCCTGCTTTATCTGGCACGACTTACCGTCAGCATGGACACAGGCTGACAGTTTTCATCGTCTGGCCGAAGCCATTTGTCATCACCGGGTGGTCAGTCTGCTGGTCGGCGGTGTCCGTCACGATGAGCAGGAGCCTTACCGCCTGATTTACCGGCATCAGCACTGGTATCTGGTCGTCTGTTGCCGGGGGAGCCTTCGGGTGTTCCGGCTGGAAGACATTATCTCGGCCTCACTCTCAGAGCAAACCTTCCGTCGCCGGAGCGAAATCAGTTCGCTCATTACTGAAGAGGGATTTATCAGCGCACTGCCCCACTTTCGCTTTATCAGTGATGTCATTCACACCTTCAGGGAACAACACCCTGAACATCCATCCAGACCCAAAGGAGTCAAATCGTGAAACCTGTCGCAGGCCCTCTGCTGCTCTTCACCCTGCTGTTGTCTGCCGTAACCCTGAGCGGCTGTGGCGACAAAAATGAACGCGAGTTTATCCAGGGATGCAAATCAGGCGGCGGTACTACCGCCGTCTGCGGATGTATCTGGGATGACCTCAAAACGAAATATACGCACGGGGAGCTGGAGAAAATGAACCAGCAATACGGTTATGTCCCCCCGCGCTTCATGGACAACATGCTGAGCGCTGCTCAGCAGTGCAGAAAATAAGGAAATCTGAACATGGCGCTTGTCATTAAATATTTCGCGATTGCCTTCGCCATCGCGCTTGTGGTCGTGCTGTTTAACGTGTTCGGGAGTACCGGCGAGATACGCAGTTTTGGTCAGGGAATGGGATATCTGTTCTGGATGACGCTTGGGCCCGGAGCCGGTATGACGGTCGGTGCTGCTCTTCGACAATGGCTGATGCCGGATGCGGTATACACCCGCGAAGGAATGACCGGATTACTCAAGGCCCGTCTGTTCTGGCTTGTGGGCCCACAGTGTATCGGCTGGCTGGCCGGACTTATCGTCGTGGGTAAACAACTCATGTAACACGGCTGCCCCTCAACAACATTTTTGACTCAGAAGGAAAAACACCATGCGATTCATGCACGCCATCCTGTCAGCAGGATTACTGACCTTTGCCATCACGGCACAGGCGGTCCCCAATATGTGGAGCAGTGGCTTCGGTATGGGCGTCACCGAGTACATCATCACCAGCCCCGAAAAGGTGATGCTGAATCTGAACTGCACCGGCAACCCTGACGACCAGAATATCCTGCAACATCACGTCATGCTCACCCTGCCTGACGGCAGCGGTGCCGATTCACAGGATGAGAAAACCACCATCACCATGGTGACGGACGACCAGACGTTCCCGTTGCCGTCATCCCTCGGCTGGCGTAACGGCGACAATGCCTGGCTGTCGTTCATTGATGCCATCAGAAAGGCAACGTCATTTGACGTTTACGTCAACGACAAACAGGTGGGGCACTTTACCCCTTCGGCCGGAAACGTCCACAAGGTTCTGGCTGATATGCCCGAATGCACGACACTGACCGCCGGGTAACCCGGCGCATCCCCTGTTTACAGCAAAATCAATCAAGGACAATACGATATGACCGACATTTCGACACTCAGCCAGCGACTGGCGACGCCGACCCTGAACTTCGTGCTGCTCACCGTCGCCACCTGCGGTATCTGGCCGCTGCTCTGGCTGTATAAAAAGCAGGATATTATGAGCGACACCACCGGGTATCCGGTTTGCGGCAACCTGTTTATCATCTGGCTCTCCGTCTGTTTTGGGCTCGGACGACAATTCGGCGTGATGGCCTCACCGGACCTCGCCGGCTACGACACGGGCAGCGATACACTTCTGGCCTTAAGCGGCATTCTGTCGCTTGCCTGCGGCGTGATGTACATCGTCTGGGCCTTTAAGGCCAGGGCTGCACTGCGACACTATGCGCTGAACACCTTCCGTTTCGACCTCAGAATGAATGCGTTCTACACCGTGCTGTTCAACGTCTTCTACATCACCTACTGCATCAACGACATGCCACAGGCGCTGGCGAAACACCGGATTATTCATGGTCAGGGCCCCGTGCCGCCGGAGTCTCCGTCACCGCAGTAACGCAGCTCTCCTCTTATTATCCGGCAGGGGCATTCCCATGTGCCCCTGATTCATCCGGATCGCCCACTGAGATATGACCGAATGACATTACTGAAAATCGTGTTCAACACCTTATGTCAGGTGCTGACGTGGTGCGCCAGCAACAGGGCACAGCAGTTTGTGGAAGACCACTTTCGCGAAGAAGATTACGGCGAAGACAGCATTTATATTGCCAGACAGACGGCAGCCCTGCTGACTGGTGCCTTAATCGCAGCGCTGATGGAGCAGATACTGCAGATTATTACCACACACTTAACACACTGATGCCCTGCTCACTGAGCGGGGCATTTTGTTTTATGACGCTAATAAGGAGATGACGATGCACACGTTACTGCCCGCAGACACATTTACCCGCAGGCAGGCTGAGGTCGTCGTGATGTCGCACCAGAACGTCGCTATTGAAGATGACCAGGGCACGCACTTTCGGCTGGTCATTCGCGACAGCGAGAGGCACTTGATCTGGCGTGCGTGGAATTTTGAAGCCAGTGCCGGGGGATGGCTTAACCGCTATCTGCTCAGCCACGGTATCCCCCACCAGGTCTGACTCAGCACGCCCCTCAGCCAATTACCCGTCACACGACTAACAGGCCATGTTCCCTTCGGGGCACATGGCTTTTTTGTTTATACCGTTTCATTTACTACAGAGGTACTCACCATGAGACTTGCCAGCCGCTTCGGGCGGACAAACCAGATCCGCCGCGACCGCCCGTTAACCCGCGATGAACTGGTGCACTATGTGCCCAGCGTATTCAGTGAAGAGAAACATGAATCTCGTTCAGACAGATACACGTACATCCCGACCATTACCCTCCTCGATAACCTGCAGCGCGAAGGCTTTCGTCCGTTTTTTGCCTGCCAGACCCGCGTGCGCGACCTGAATAAACGTGACCACACGAAGCACATGCTGCGCCTGCGTCGTGAAGGCCAGATTACCGGTAAACAGGTCCCCGAAATCATCCTCCTCAACAGCCATGACGGCTCCAGCTCATACCAGATGTTGCCGGGGTTGTTTCGCTTTGTCTGCCAGAACGGACTTGTCTGTGGCGAAACCTTTGGTGAGGTGCGCGTGCCACATAAAGGCAACGTGGTTGAGAAGGTCATTGAAGGGGCTTATGAGGTGCTGGGGATATTTGACCGGGTGGAAGAAAAGCGGGACGCCATGCAGTCACTGCTACTTCCCCCACCGGCACAGCAGGCTTTTGCCAGAGCCGCGCTGACGTATCGCTTCGGGGAAGAGCACCAGCCAGTGGCGGCATCCCAGATACTGACGCCCCGACGCTATGAAGACCGTCAGGACGACCTGTGGTCAGTGTTCAATCGTTGCCAGGAGAACCTGCTGAAAGGGGGTCTGCCAGGACGTACCGCCAAAGGCAAACGCAGCCATACCCGGGCGGTTAAAGGCATAGACGGCGACGTTAAGCTCAATCGCGCCCTCTGGGTGATGGCGGAAGAACTTCAGCAGGCGCTGAGCTGATGCCACCGCTACCTGATAACGCCCACCAGGCAACCCTTTATCCGACCGCCCTGGAGAACAATCCCTGCAGCCGCTCCATCTCCGATGACGACCTGTGCGCCTGGTGCTCACACCTTCTTTATCGTCCCGGCGAACTCAGCCTGTGCAGCTTAAGCCTCCCGGAGGGCCACTGGCCGTCACGCTGTGATGAGGACGGCTATGCGCAGTCCTGCCCGTCACTCCGGCTGAACCAACATCCCCAACCCGATAAATAAACAAGGAAAAACCAGCATGACCGATATTATTAACCTTAACGATATCCTCCCGTTACCGCCACAACCTGCCAGTTCTTCGCCAGCGCTGACCGCCACACTCGTACAGGACGAGCAGCGCATCAGCTTCTGGCCGCAGCACTTCGGCAGCATCCCGCAGTGGATAATCCTCGAACCGACAGTCTTCGCGTGGATGGACCGCTTCTGCACAGACTACCACGGCGGTATCTGGCAGTTTTACACGCTCAGCAACGGCGGCGCGTTTATGGCCCCGGAAGCGGAGAGCGATAAACTCTGGTCGCTGTTCAACACCCTGAACGGTAACGGCGGTGAGCTCAGCGCCGGGGCTGCCGGGATCGCGGTCTGCCTGATGACTTACAGCCACCACGCCATGCGCACCGAATGCGACGCCATGACGGAGCACTATTACCGCCTGCGGGACTACGCGCTCAGCCATGCGGAATGCAGTGCGATCATGCACATCATCGACTGAGGTCAGCCGCCATGGAACAACAGTTACCGCTGTTTGCCCGTGAATTACCCTCTGCCGACCAGCTGACGGTCAGGGAAGCCTTAACCCTGCTGGAAGGGCAGCTCCGTGAACCCGGTGCGTCATTTACGTCCGGCAATGCCGTGCGCGACTGGCTGCGCCTGCATCTGGCCACGCAGGAGAGGGAGTCGCTGATGGTGCTGTGGCTGGACAACCAGCACCGCCTCATCGCCTGCGATACGCTTTTTCTCGGCACCATCAACAGCATTACCGTCCATCCACGGGAGGTCGTGAAGGCCGGACTTCACCACAACGCTGCCGCCGCGCTACTCGCGCACAATCATCCTTCCGGAGAGGCTGAACCCAGTCAGGCCGACCGGCTGATTACCGGACGCCTGAAACAGGCCCTGGAGCTGGTCGATATTCGCCTGCTGGACCACCTGGTGGTTGGCGGGATGGATATAGTGTCTTTTGCCGAACGCGGCTGGCTGTAAGGAGAAAAACAACGATGAAGATTATCAGCAAACGCCAGGTGATGGCGATATACCGCCAGCATCCGCAGTCGCGGCTGTTCCGCTTCTGTACAGGGAAATACCTGTGGTCCGGTAGCATCTGCCACTATGCCGGACGGGAGGTGCAGGATATCTGCGGTGTGCTCGCCGTATTCGCTGAACGCCGCCAGGACCGCAACGGCCCGTATGTTGTCCTGCGCAGCGTTACCCTGAATTAACACCTAGTTAAGGATTACTTAAATGCAAAGCTCAACAAATGTAGCAAATCACGATATTGCCGCCCCCTGGTGGGGACTTAAGCCTGCAGCTATCCCGTGTTTTGGCGCACGACTGGTACAGGAGGGCAACCGGCTGCATTACCTGGCTGATCGCGCCAGCATCACCGGTACCTTCAGCGAATCAGACCTGCGCCATCTGGACCAGGCATTTCCACTGCTGTTGAAACAACTTGAGTTAATGCTCACCAGCGGTGAACTCACTCCCCGACATCAGCACGGCGTCACGCTCTACGCAAAAGGACTGACCTGCGAGGCAGACACCCTCGGCTCCTGCGGATACGTTTATCTTGCGATTTATGCGACGCCACCTGTGGCACAACCCGGAGGAGAATAGCCATGCCACACGCCTGTAAAATCAGCGAGGTCATTGAACTGCTGAAACAACATCAAAATGACGACTTCGTATTGTGTTCACTCTGATACGAAGACGATGTACGCAATGTGGATGACTCTGTGACGGCAGAAGAGGCCAGAGCGGCATTATGCCATGCAGCCAGCCATCACGACGCAGAACAGGGCATTAACTGGTTCACACTGGAGGCCGCACCTGACGCCATCAGACAGTAAGTGGATTACCTGAAAAACACCGTGACTCACCATCCCCCTTCACCGTTATCCCCCCGACCATCAACATCTTATTTATTTAACAGAGATCAACTTTATGCAAACCTTACCCACCATCCCGACGAGGAAGGTATCGTCACACCCGTCGCCGGTAGAAATCTGGCAGCAACTTCTTACTTATCTGCTGGAAAGGCATTACGGCCTTTCGCTTAACGACACACAGTTTGGTGATAGTAATGTGATTCAGCAGCATATTGACGCCGGGATTTCACTGGCAGATGCACTCAATTTTCTCGTTGAAAAATCTGAACTGGTTCGAATTGATCGCCCCGGTTTCTCCATTCAGCATCAGTCTCCGTTCATCAGCGCTATTGACATACTCCGGGCCAGAAAGGCCACCGGCCTGATGCAACGTACCGGCTATAAGGCGGTGACTTGCGCCATCAGTGGGCAGTCATCCAGGGGGCAGCAATGAAGCTGTCCCTGACGGTGGAAGCCGATACCGTTAATGTACTGGCCCTTAATGGGGGCCGGATCGCCGTCGATCTCGATGGTATTGAGCTGGCTGCGCTGATTGATGTGGTCAATGATAACGGTTACTCGCTTCGTATTGCTGATGCCCCCGGGAAGTTGGTTGTTGAAGATCAGCTACCACGTACCGCCCGTCTGAATGGGATCCAGTGCAGTACCGCTCATATCACGTGTGAGGATAACGCTATTCTCGACCAGGTCACTCTTCAACGCCACGAAGGCGGCAACAGTGACTGGATACTGTACACCGGCTACGGTTACCTGCTCAGACTTAATGCTCGCTTATACCCAGTGCTGGAACTAAAGAGATTGGGGCTTTCAAAGGGCTGCCGTCGGTTAGTGACCACACTGATACGACGTTACGGGATCGATATGCTACATCTGGATGCAGCGGGTGACCTGTTGCCGGGTTTTAGCACCTTCGACGGGTAGTCTCTCCTTCCGACATGCTCAGTCTCTGCAACACATCCGCTCAGAATAATCACAGCCCTGTATTTACCACACGCATAAACGCCAGCCCTCACCGACTGGCGTTTTGCTTTATACAAAGGATATAAACTATGTCAGAACTCACCATCACCAGACCCGAAGTTTTAACCGACCATACCGATATAATTTGCTCCACCAGCATTGAACGTATCGTCACCGGACGTAACGCTGCGCTGGAGCAGATTAAGACACTGATACGCCAGCTTGCCGACATCTCGACGCTGACCAGCAGCATCGGTGGTGGGGATGCAAAGGACTGGGGAATGCGACAATACCGTTATGACTGCTGGCTGATGGAGGACACTGATACGGCTATGAAAGCCATTACCCGCAGCATCGATCGCGATATCTGGCGAGAGCTGATGCAACGGTCCGGAATGCTCTCACTTATGGACGCTCAGGCGCGCGACGAGTGGCACAACAGCCTGGAGAAAGACGATATTCCTGCTATCAGCGAAGAAAATATCCTTAGCACTTTTAAACAATTACATCTGAATAAAGGTGAAGTTTTTGAACGTGGCGTGATTAACGTGTTTAAAGGTCTGAGCTGGAATTTTAAGACAAACAGCCCTTGTAGGTTTGGCGGGAAAATCATCGTGACGGGACTGGTCAAATATGACCGGTGGGGATTTGGTTTGAACTGGGGGTGGCAGCGTGATCGCCTGGCTGACCTTGAGCGCATGCTGATGCTTCTCGATGGAAAACCTGTCCCCGACAACCGCGACGATGTTACCCGTCGACTGGGAGACCATATCCATGAAAATAGGCACGGCAATCATTATGAGGATGAGATGTTTACTATTAAGTACTTTCAGAAGGGAACAGCGCATATCAGCTTCAAAAGGCCAGAACTGCTTGATAAAATGAACGACATTGTCGCGAAGCATTTTCCTTCGATGTTACCCGCTCGTTCCTGAGTTTGAATCCCCCAATCCAGCACCAAAAAGGACTGAGGGTACAAATGAGGGCACAAAAACAATCAAACAAAAAATAAACAATAAAATTCAATAAGTTAACTGATAAAGTCGATTCCGAGTCCGGGCACCACTCATTTAGAAACGGACGTCTACTGACGTCCGTTTTGCTTTATAAAGTCAACAAGTTATCCCCTTCCAGTTGTCTACTACTGTCCGTTAAAATCTACTGGCAGCTCCCTCTATTTGTTGGTAAAAATGTTGGTAATCTCAGTTCGATGGGATTTTTACCAACATTTGCACAGGAGGCTTGTTATGCGCTTAACTGATATTGCTGTAAAAAACGCCAAGCCTTCCGACAAGCCAACTAAAATTTCTGATGGCAAAGGGCTGTATCTGCTCGTTCATCCTAACGGCTCGAAGTATTGGCAAGCGGCTTATCGCTATGATGGTAAGCAAAAAGTCTTCTCAATTGGCACCTACCCTTCTGTTTCGCTCTCAGAAGCTCGTACAAGCCTCTTAGCGATGAAATCTCTGTTAGCCAGTGGTATCGACCCACTTCAACAGAAAAAAGCTGTAAAGGCCGAAGAGCGAGGAGATTTTACGTTTGAAGCCGTAGCTCGTGATTGGCACAAAAAAATGTCTGTTAGTGAGCGGTGGATACCTCAGCATAGTGAGCGTATTTTAAACAGTCTTATTAATCATCTTTTCCCTGCTATCGGCTCAAAAGATATTACCAAGTTGACTACGCGCGATCTGTTGCTACCTCTGCGTAAAATTGAGGGCAAGGGCCAACACGAAACCGCTTCACGTTTAAAACAGCGTATTACCGCTATTATGCGTTATGCTGTCCAAGAAGATATGATTACCCATAATCCCGCTAATGAACTTGGCGGCACGTTAATCACACCTAAAAGAACGCATTATCCAGCGCTTGAACTTGAGCAGATACCTGATCTTTTAAGTCGTATAGATGCGTATAAAGGCCGTAGGCTCACTGTATTAGCTTTAAAACTCACTTTATTAGTTTTCATTCGGTCGAGTGAACTACGCTTCGCTCGCTGGCCTGAAATAGATTTTAAAAATGCCTTATGGGTTATTCCGCCAGAAAGAGACGAGATCGAGAACGTTAGATTTTCTGAAAGAGGATCTAAAATGCGCATACCTCATTATGTACCGTTAAGTCATCAGGCCATTGAAATATTAAAAGAGCTAAAAGATATTAGCTATGATATTAGCAATGGTGAGGGTTTGATATTTATCGGTTGTCATGATTATCGTAAACCTATGAGCGAGAATACCGTTAATAAAGCATTGCGACTTATGGGCTATGACACTCAAACTCAAATTTGTGGGCATGGTTTCCGCACAATGGCCTGTAGTTCTCTTGTTGAGTCAGGTATATGGACTGAAGACGCAATTGAAAGACAAATGAGTCATAAAGAGCAAAACAATGTTCGTGCTGCTTATACTCATAAAGCAAAACATATTACGCAGCGTCGTTTGATGATACAATGGTGGGCTGATTATTTGGACGCAAACAAAGAAAGACATATTATGCCGTTTGACTTCGCTAAAATGTTATAGGGGGATTTATGGATACTGTGATTTTCAATAACAATGAAGATGCGTACAAAAAGTGGTTAAACGATAATCCAGAAGGATACGTTGTTAACCTGTTAGAGAAAGCCAAAGGTACGGCAAGTAAATCTGACATAAATAGCACATGCCTCCACCATGTGAACTGTTTCGCTATAAATCCTTTAGTGTCAGATAAAGAAAAAACTGGATTTACAACAGGCCAGTATCAAAAAATATGTTCTGTATCAGAGGAGTCTGCTTATAACAAAGCTAAAGAACTTACAGGACTAACGACCATTAAACGCTGTTCTTTTTGTTTTAAGCATGTAGATATATAACAATTTAATACTAAAAAATAAAAGAGGTTTCAAGCCTCTTTTATTTTGGTTTAAAGGTTGGATATTTGACACTCTGTTCTGCTTCCTGCTGTTGTAGTTTTAATGTTTCTTTTTTTAAGTTTGATTTCAATTTGGATTTAAATCTATTTTCATAATCAAACATATATAATGGTTTTTTCTTTATTTCTTCTTTAATCACTTTTTCTTTATTTTTGGGCTGAATAACAGGTTTTCTAATATTTAACCTTTCTCTTATCTCTTCGATCTTAGTTGCTCTACTATTGAAACTGCGACGGCCTTTGAGTCTAAAGTTATTCGTGGCTGTTGTGGCTGTTTCTGCATGATCAAGTATCCTACTGATAGAACCGCTGCTAAGTTTAGAACTCCTACTATTGAAGCCACCTTGATTATAAGTTTTGATTGGTTCTTTATTGTATTGTTTTTTAACTCTGTTGAGTACTTGTGCAGCTTTTTGTGTTGTTCTTCTAACTTTTGGGCCTGTTGGTCTATTATATTTTTCGCTGAGTTTAAAGCTGTTGTGGTTGCTTCTAACGAGTTGTTTACCCTCGTAAGTGTCTGTTGTGTCTGGTTTAATGCTGTACTGACCGACTCCGATAATATCATCATCGTTTCTGATAATGGTTCTACCGTCATTGATATTTGGTTCAATAGGTGATCGTCCAATACTATTTTCGTCATCTGTTTTTCTTGCTGCGAATCTTCTAATGAGTTCATCATCTCTATTTTTGTCATATTTCACCTTGCCTTTAATAGTGTTCCAACTGTATTTTTTACCTAACTGTGAGCCTTTAAAATAAATATTTTTTTCATTATTTTTGATACCAAACGACACTCCGGCGACGTTGCCAGTGCTTGCAACGTTGAAGGCCGGATCGATGCCTACAGCCTGCAGTCTGTCTATGAATGTCTCAAGGTCTGGTTTTCCTACCATAGCCGCCTGTAATGCGTTCTGTAGAACGATACGAGCTGGTTTCTCACCTTTGCGTAGGGCTTGCTCGATCTCGTTCTTGGTTGGTGCTGATACCTCTGATTTTTGCCCTTTGAGACTTTGTGTAATGGTTAAGCCGTGCTTTATCTCCAAACGTTCACAAGCTGCTATTGTGTTAAATGCTGAGTGCTGACCATGCCATACAGAACCGTCTAAACCAATCCTATTGGCTACAATATGGATATGTTCTTTATCTGTATCGTTATGACGCACACAAATATATTGATGCTTTTCTATATCAATATTCATTTCTTTCAAATAGTCTTTTGCTATCTCCTGCCATTGTTCATCTGTTAAATGTTCATTTTTTGGAAGAGATAAAAACGCATGAAAAACAGGTTTTTTTATATCTTGTCTAAAGCTGCTTACAGTTTTAAACTCATCAGTTAAATCACTAACATTATTATAATCACTTGCCATGTTGCTACATATGAAATCGTGATCATCTTTTAATATATACTCAACTCTATTTTTAAATGATCTCCCTGTTTTAGCTACGTTTCCTTTCATACAGTATAAACCTCACAAGCCTTTAATATTCTTTTCATAAGTTGCTTTATAGCAAAGTTAGCTTCTGCGGCTACAGATTGTTTAAAGTCTTCGTTGGTATTTAGTTTTTTAGCAATCTGATTTATATTATTACCTTGATGCTGTATTTCCTTAAACAAGGATTGTTCAAAATCCGGCATTTTTCTTTTAACAATAGGTTCAGAGTTTAAAATCTCTTTTCTAATGTAATGGCCTCTTTCAAGGCCGGAGGCTTCCACAAGTTCTTTTAAATAGTCAAACTCTGCTTTGTTTAATCTAAACTGTATAGATATATCTCTACGTTCTGCGTGATTTAAACCCTTGCGGCCTCTTTTTCTATCTGTATCCATATTTACCACCTCCATAAACATAATCTTTCATTGCTTTGATATAATCTTCATCTTTTTGATCTTTCAAAGCATCAATAAGATCTTGAGTTTTATTTTCTTTAATATAGCGATAAGCTACAAAATAACATAAATCTTGTTCATCTTTATTTGCTTCAAGAAATGCTGTATTTTCTTCATTTGGGTCTATATAATAAAAATATCTTGCTAATAGTTCTAGCAAGGACTGATCTATATCATTCTCATTCATTTTAAACACTCCTATATATATTTATAAAAACTACCGGATTTTACCGCCTCCCCTTTGATAAGGGGAATAGGCGGAAGGGTAGATATTTTTCAACCCTACGAGCAAAGCGAGATAGGGCCAATCGAAGATTGGGGTATAATACCGGCTACGGGATTACACCTTGCCTCAGTTTCCGAAAAGCTAAAAATAAAGCTGAACTCAACTTATATTTAAATAAATAACCGATAATAAGATCTAGTCAATAGCGGCTACATAAATAAATACACTTCACGCCGAATAAAAAGCAAATAAAAGATAGGGTAAATAATATACTGTCTATTGGTAGCTGTGCGTAATAGGTAGCTTTGCGTAAAAAATGCCGCTGCTTTTGATCGGCGGCGACAGAAAAGTAGAAAACTTGTTTTTCTGCTTTTGCTGGCGTCCATGTATTACAAACAACAATAAAATCAATAACATAAAAACAACAAACCAATTGCCGAATTAAAGATTTCAATAAAAACTCCAATATGCTATTTTATAAACATCAATACCTTAAAGGATCTATGATGAAAATAAATAAATTTACCTTAGCCATTTTATTTACATTATCCACACAATCTATAGCATGGGCTGATAATATTAATCATGGTTTAGATGAATACGGTAAAAAAGTATCGACGACTTCCGAAAAGGGAGCAATAAAATATATTAAATCATATCGAACAACTGAAAAACCATTAAATGCGTATAGAATGGATTTTGATACCTCTGAAAAAAATCTTTTGAGCGTGCCAAATGCTGCTCATGATAAAACAGCTAAATTGCAAAACTTAGCAATAACTAAAGCATGGGAAGTTAAATTTTGTCAGCCAGATCTGATTAACTTCATGTTAAAAAATAATATTGATATGGTCAGCGGTGCTCTAATAAGTAAAGGTGATATACAACGAATGGCAGTTTGCTTTAAAAGTATGCAATTACCTGAATCAGTATCAGATAAAAGCGATAAAGATATTGTTATAGGCTCATGGTATGACGACGTTGGTTCGCCTGAATTTTTGGATGCAACATTTACAATAACAAAAACATCACAAGGATATTTTTTAAAACGATTAAATGGTGATGGTAGTAGTGGGACCTATAAAATAACAAAACTTGATAATAAATATAAAAAGAACAATGATAAGTTCGGTTCTTATTATATAATAGATACTGAAGGATTAAAGATTTATGACAAGGATGGGTATATAAGAACAGCAAGGAAAAAATAATATCTTTAGTTTATATTTATTGGTGCCTGATAAAATGGCACCTTACTATTTTATATTTCCCGCTCTAGTTTTCCATTCCATTTTTATTTATTTTTTGTACTAGTAGTACTAGAATTTTATCAGCTTAGGTTCTGGGGTTTTAGATGGCGACTTTCAGTCGTAGTAGTTTTCCGTCAGGAAAACTTAGTTTTTCTTTAAGCATTCCCCCCCTACCCCCCACGCCAAAAATGGAAAGATAGAAGATGCTCATTGCGTCTTGAAAATATTCAGAACGTTTCCATTCTGATACTTCCCCCACGACCCACGCAAACAATACCATTGTTATTTTAAAACACTTCTCGTTTTACTAAAGAAGCTATACTAATGTTCTAAAAAACTTTAGGTATTGCGATTCAGGTTGGCAGCTACGTATCACCCGGCACTGCCACAATAACATAAGAACCGCCAATCACTTGAGGAACCTTCATTCTTATACCTGATACAGCAGGTTTTAACGTTATTGCTTTTGAGGATTAAAAAGGGTTCTGGAAATGGTATTTAAAAGACTTGTAAAAAGTTGGGATTTAGATTTGACAAATATAAGTTGATTAGATAATACTTTATTTATATTTGTAATCACGTTCTCGTATAACTGATTACAAGACTTAAAAAAGTCAGCGAAAACTTTTTTAGTCCTTAAAAAGTCAGATTTAATATCTGGCTTTTTTTGTATCTTTATTCTTTATAGATCTCTATATATTACCTGTCAATATAGAATGAAAAATATTTTAAACATCATGATCAATTAGATAAAAGAAAACAAAAAAGGCTGGATTTTATCCGGCCTTTACTCGAAGTATTTAATATTTTCCATATATAGCCTTAAAACGCTCTGTATGCGATTTTAGACGTTTTACACTATAAATAGTGTAATCATATTCAAGATAACAAATAGTAAGTGAGAGTGTTTTTACGCAGCCTGATTACGTGAATAAAAAATCTTTTCATCAATCCACGCATCGATTTCACTTTCAATAAATGCGATAGATCGTTCACCTGTTTTTACGGGAGCCGGGAAACTATTATTTTTAATCAGTCGATAAATCCAAGCTCTGCAAAATCCTGTGCGATCGATTACCTCAGAGATACGGATTAGTTTTGTTTTTTCTTTCATATATTTTTCCTTTTGTTATTTGATGGAATGTATTATTCGAATATCGCTTATGACGATCAACACCTATTTTTGGCATTTTCATGGCTTTTAGAGTGGAAACGGAGATAAAAGAAGATAACTTAATTAAAAACAATTAGTTATCCTTTTTAGCAAAAAGTGCTTTTTTATTTGACAACACGATGTTTACACTATCTAAAAACCGATGTTTACTGATGTCTACTAACGAATAATAGCGTAACTTATTGATTTAAATTGACAACACCTATGATTTGTTGGTAAATATACGTTGGTAAAAAACACTACATACTTATTTTTATTCGATAAAACATAGGATTGTATACATGTTCGATTCCGAGTCCGGCACCACTATTTAAAGAACCCAGCCTATGGCTGGGTTTTTGCTTTTCTGCTTTCAGCTAAACATCGTCCTTCCAAGCTGATGCCCCGCTTCCAGATGAGCTTCCGCCGTTTCCAGTTCCGGCAACAACATCATCTGAGAACTCACCACCGTAGCTCCGCAATAGTCAAAAATTCCATGGGAGATTTGTGCATTAAACGCATCCGTAAACCCATGCTTATCATACGTTTTCTGATTCGCTGCGCCTAAGGCAACCAGATGCACCCGCAGGTGGCCCAGCTTCTTCACTACGTTACCATCGGCGGTCTCCTCATAAGCCCAGCCATTTGAGAACACGCGATCGATCCATCCTTTTAGCAGCCCTGGCATCGACCACCAATAAATAGGGAAAACCAGCACCAGCGCATCGGCGTTGTCGATCCGGGCCTGTTCAGCAATCACATCTGCCGGCGTGACGTCGGTTTGCAGGAAAGCTGCGATATCCGGCGCAGCAAAAACGGGGTTAAAACCTTCCTGAGTTAAATCAGCGAGTTCAGCAGTATTGTGCGGGTTAGATTCAGCGACCCCTTGGGCAATCGCCGTGGCGACGCTATGCGTCAAAGAAGTGTTGAGGGGGTGAGAAACCACGATTAATGCATGCATGACGGAGACTCCAGTTGCCATATGACGATATCGGACGTAGTCTTATATACTAACAGTAACCTACCAATGGTAAGTTACCTTTGGTATATAAGCTTGTCAACGGGAGAATGCTCTATGTCTGAACCACTCGTACGGCAGCGTTTATCGCGAGAAGAGCGGCACAAGCAACTGGTTGATGTCGCCTGGCATATTATTCGTGAAGAAGGGACCGAAGCCCTGACGCTAGGCTACCTGGCGACACAGGCGGGCGTCACCAAACCGGTGGTTTACGATCATTTTGACAGCCGTTCGGGACTTTTCGCCACACTTTATACCGAGTACGACCAACGCCAGACGGTGAAGATGGATGAGATATTGCGCAACACCGAGCCTGATGCGGAAAAACTGGCCTCGGCGATAGCCAACGCTTACATCGAGTGCGTGTTACATCAGGGACGGGAAATGCCGAGCGTGATGGCCGCGCTGGCCGGGACGCCTGAGCTGGAGAAGATCAAACAAGAGTGCATCGCCACATTTACCGCAAAATGCCGGCAATACTTTTCACCGCTTTGTGGGAGCGATAATCTCAGCAAGGCCGCCATTCTTGCCATGCTCGGCTCCGCTGACGGGCTAGCGGCCGCGGTAGTGAACGGCGTCATCACAGAACAACAGGCTAAAGATGAGCTATTTCAGGTGATTATGTCGATGTTGCAGCGCTGCTGCCGTGGTTAAGAAGCGTCCGCTGGCGGCGGACGCTTTGCTTATCAGCCGCCTGCTTTCTTAATCGCCGCATCCAGCGAGGCTTTATCCGCCAGTCCTGGGAACACGGTAATCGTCGCTTCCGTGGCACCCGTTGTTGGCATCACGATAACCCCGGGCGTGCCGCTCAGGCCGATTTCCTGCGCCAGTTGATTCGTGCCATCCAGCACCGCTCCAACATCCGTCGCTTTTTTCGCGTCGAAATTCACTTTCTTCGCCTGCTGCTGGATGTCGGCAGCCGTCAGCTTGCCTTCGTTATGCCCGGTGGAATAGATCCCGTTGTGGTAGGTCAGATAGGCCTCTGCGCCCTTCTGCTGGTAAATCTGCAGGCCGGTTTTCGCCGCTTCCAGAGAGGTTTCCCAACGGCTGCCGAAAATAGGCCACTCTTTGAAAGCGAAGCGGGTTTGCGGATTCTCTTTGATCACCTGCTCCATAACCGGCGCCAGACGACTGCAGTAAACGCATTGATAATCAAAGAACTCAATGACCGTCACTTTGCCCTCTTTAGGGCCATAGGTCGGCGTATTTTTATCCTGAGTCAGTGCGGCGGCGTTCTTCAGTACCGCCTGAGTTGCGGCGCTGGCCTGCTGCTGCTCCTGAATCTGTTGCAGCTTCTGGCTGGCCTGCAATAGCACTTCAGGATGCGCGACTAAATATTCTGCGGCAATTTTGCCAATACGGGCTTCCTGTTCGGGCGTGAAGGTTGGCGCATCAGCGGCATTCGCCATCACCGGAAGCAGAGCGGCGCCAATAAAGGCGAGTGTCAGTAAATTCTTATGGCCGGGCATGTGGGTAGTCCTTGCGATAGGTAAATGGCAGGTGAGTCTTACGCACAAAATATCATCCTTTGCCGGCGAATCATCACCAGACAGGGCAATGATTGGTAACTATATTTTTCAATAACCAGATACGCTCCAGCTTTCCGCCCGGTGGTCAACGCAACCGAACGGGAGTACGCTTCGCCCCCTGCTTTTCCCGGTGGGATCCTTTTTTAGTTAGATGAGTTGGGTATGAACGAGTTTTTCAGTCAGTGGGACGTGGCGGTTATTCTGCTGCAAATTATTGCTATCGACCTGCTATTAGGCGGCGACAACGCGGTGGTGATCGCGATGGCCTGCCGTAAGCTGCCGCCACATCAGCGAACCAAAGCCATTATTGTCGGCACCTTCGGCGCGATAGTCGCGCGAGTGCTGCTGCTGGCAGTGGCTATCTATTTGCTCTCGTTACCGTGGTTAAAAGTGGTCGGTGCGCTGATGCTGCTGTGGATTGGCATCAAGCTGGTCACTAACCAGGAAGAAGAGAGCGAAGTCAGCAGCTCCAGCAGCCTGTGGCGCACCGCGGTCACCATTACCGTCGCCGATGTGATTATGTCGCTGGATAACGTACTGGCGGTTGCCGCAGCCGGGAAAGGCCACCTGGGGCTGGTCGCGTTGGGTGTACTGATCAGCATCCCGATTATCGTCGCAGGCAGTAAACTGGTGCTGGCGATCCTTAACCGCTTCCCGTCCGTGGTGATGCTGGGCGGCGCGCTGATTGGCTGGATTGCCGGTTCGATGATGGTGACCGACGTGACCATCGTACATCTGTTCCCCAACGCGCCCGCGGCTCTCACTTTGATTAGCGGTGCCATCGGCGCCGCTCTGGTGCTGCTGGAAGGGTTGCGCAGAAACCGCAGGCCCTCCGCCGAATAGCGTCCGCTCCGACGCCGTCAATCCCGACGGCGTCAAGTTTGCGCCACTTTTCCCTCCCATCCGCTCTCATTTGCCCTACGCTTATTAAAGACACCTGATCCAGAGATCTGTAACCGTAATATTGCGCATATACCCTAAATAATTCGAGTTGCAGGAAGGCGGCGACGCAGGGAATCCCCAGGAGCTTACTCCAGTAAGTGACAGGGGTGAGCGAGGAAAGCCAACGCACATGCGACTTGAAGCATGACGGGTAAAAATGAGATAACATCATGGAATTAAAGGATTATTATGCCATTTTAGGGGTTCAGCCAACGGACGATCTGAAAACCATCAAGACCGCCTATCGCCGTCTGGCACGCAAATATCACCCCGATGTCAGCAAAGAAACCGAGGCCGAAGCCAAATTCAAAGACCTCGCCGAAGCCTGGGAAGTGCTCAAAGACGACCAGCGCCGCGCCGAATATGACCAAATCTGGCAGCACCGCAACGATCCGCAGTTTGGTCGTCAGCAGCAACACTCCCACGAGCAGAGCTACAGCCAGCAGGACTTCGACGATATTTTCTCAACCATGTTTGGCCAGCAGGCACACCACAGCCGCCGCCAGCACGGCGTCCGGGGGCACGATTTAGAGATCGAAGTCGCGGTATTCCTCGAAGAGACTCTGGCCGAGCAGACGCGCACCATCAGCTATAAGCTGCCGGTTTATAACGTCTTTGGCATGGTTGAAAGCGAAACGCCGAAAACACTGAACGTGAAAATTCCTGCGGGCGTGGTTGACGGTCAACGCATCCGCCTCAAAGGCCAGGGCACCCCCGGCGAAAATGGCGGCCCGAACGGCGACCTGTGGCTGGTGATTCATATCGCTCCGCATCCACTATTTGATGTCGTCGGCCATAATCTTGAAATCGTCCTGCCGCTGTCGCCGTGGGAAGCTGCGTTAGGTACCAAAGTCACCATCCCGACGCTGAAAGAGAGCATTCTGCTGACTATCCCACCGGGCAGCCAGGCCGGGCAGCGCCTGCGCGTGAAAGGTAAAGGGCTGGTCAGTAAAACCACCACCGGCGATCTGTATGCGGTGATTAAAATCGTTATGCCGCCAAAACCAGATGAGAAGAGCCGCGAACTCTGGCAGCAGCTGGCCGATGCGCAAGCCAGCTTCGAGCCGCGTAAGACATGGGGGAAAGCCTGATGGCTAAGATAACAGTGACGTTCACGATTACCGAGTTTTGTCTCCACACCAGCGTTTCCGAAGAGGAGCTGAACGAAATCGTCGGCCTCGGCATGATTGAACCACGCCAGCCGCAGCGGGAAAACTGGCTGTTTGATGATAGCGCGGTGACGCTCGTTCACCGCGCCCTACGCCTGCGACAGGAGCTGGAACTGGACTGGCCGGGCATCGCCGTCGCCTTAACGCTGCTGGATGAGAACGCGCGCCTGAGCCGCGAAAATCAAATCCTGCAGCATCGGCTGGCGCGCTTTCTGACGCACAGTTAACGTCCGCAGACGGCGGTGAACCCGTAGCCCGGCTAAGCGCAGCGCGAGCCAGGAGAAAAACTCAAAGCCGCCATCCGGCACAAATACCGCACAATAATTAACCACGCACCCACGCCGGCAGCCAGTCGCCGTGGCTGTCAATCAGGTCATCTACCAGGGCGTAAATCTCTTCAATACCTAGCACCGCCGCCGTATGCGGGTCCATCATGGTCGCGTAATAGACGTAGTCACGGTTCTCGGTGAGGATCGCCTCCGTCAGCAGGGTCTGAACGTTGATATTGGTTTGCATCATCGCCGCCAGATGGGCGGGCAGCTTGCCCACTTTGGTCGGCTGAATGCCGTTAGCATCCACCAGACAGGCCACTTCCACGCAGCACCCCTGCGGCAGATTGTCGATAAGATTATCGTTGCGCACGTTGCCGTACACCACGCTCGGCTCACCGGTCCAGATGGCGTTCATAATGGTGCTGGCGTATTCGCGCGACGGCTTCACCTCAATACGCTCGCTGGTTTTATACAGCTCCAGCTCCTTGTGCCAGTTTGCCACTTGCTCCACGCAACGTTTCGGGTATTCGTCCAGCGGTATCTGATAACGCTCGATAAGGTCCTCACGCCCCGGCTTGATAAACCACGGCGTGTATTCCGCGAAGTGCTCGGAGGATTCCGTCACGAAGTAGCCGAGCTTTTTGAACATCTCGTAGCGCACGATATTCTGGCAGCGCGAATCCTCGCGGTGCTTCGGCGCGCGGCCCTCAGCAAACGCCTGCAACATCTCCGGATAAATACTGACGTAGCTGCCGTCACCAAGCTTTTTCTCCAGCGACAGGTAAAAAGCCATATGGTTGATACCGGCGCAGCGGTAGCGTAAATCCGCCGGGTCGAGGTCCAGATCGTGGGCCAGCTCCTCCGCCGTCCCCTGCACCGAATGACACAGCCCAACCTGCTTAATATGTGGATAGCGGGCATACATCGCCCAGGTATTCATCGCCATCGGGTTGACGTAGTTAAGCATCGTGGCGTTCGGGCAAACTTCAGTCATGTCGTCGCAAATGCGCCACAGATGCGGAATGGTACGCAGCGCGCGCATGATCCCACCCGGGCCAAGGGTATCGGCAATGGTTTGCTCCAGGCCATGCAGCTTACAGACTTCAAAATCGGTCACCGTGCAGGGCTGATAGCCGCCGATCTGGAAGGCCACCACCACGAAATCCGCATCCTGTAGCGCCGCTTTCTGGTCGCGATAGCAGCTGATTTCGCCGTCAGCACCGAGTGAATCCATCAGTTTACGCACCACAGTATGTGACTCTTCCAGACGGGTCGCATCCCGATCCATCAGGGCGATATGCGCCGATTTCAGAGCCGGACGTTGAAAAACATCACCAAGAATATTTTTGACGAACACCGTCGAACCGGCACCGATAAAGGTAATTTTTGGGGCAGACATAGGGCTCTCTCCATAAGGTCATTGAACGGTGACAGAGTGGCACGCCGGGCCTTTGCCGCGCTGCCCTCTTCCCCCTGGAGCATTCCCGGAAACTCAGATCGACTATCCACAAGCATAAAATATGAGTTTTTGGGAATGAATCGGCGGAAAAGAAGAGAAAACGGGCCGTTATTTCGACTAAGATGAGGACTCACTGGCGCAAAAAATCGGCAAGTATGATGATTCAGGAACCCACATCATGATTGATAAATCCCACGCGGCGCAGCCTGCCGACTCCTATATGAGCAGTAGCGATGAGCATCAGCCCCGCAGCCCGCTGGCGCTCTACTCTGAATATCAGCGGATGGATATCGAACTGCGCACGCCTTATGCGATGACTGCCAGCCACTGGCACGGTCAGGTGGAGGTGAACGTACCCTTCGATGGCGATGTGGAATATCTGATCAACGATGAAGTGGTACGCATTAAGCAGGGCTATATCACGTTGTTCTGGGCCTGTACGCCTCATCGGCTGACCCGCCCCGGCGACTGCAAACAGATGGCTATCTTTAACCTGCCGATGCATCTGTTTTTGTCCTGGCCGCTGGACCGGGAGCTTATCAACCACGTCACGCACGGGATGGTGGTGAAATCGCTGGCCGCCCAACAGTTGAGCGTGTTTGAAATCCAGCGCTGGCAGCAGGAGCTGAATAGCGACAATGAACAAATCCGCCAGCTAGCCATTGATGAGATTGCCCTGATGCTCAAGCGTCTGAGCCTCTCCGGTTGGCAGCCGATTCTGGTGAACAAAACCTCGCGTACACACAAGAACAGCGTTTCGCGCCATGCTCAGTTTTACGTTAGCCAGATGCTGGAATATATCGCCGCCCATTACGATCAGGCGCTCACCGTTGACGACGTCGCCGAACATGTGAAGCTGAATGCCAACTACGCGATGGGGATTTTTCAGCGGGTGATGCAGCAGACCATGAAGCAGTACATTACGACGATGCGCATTAATCACGTTCGCGCTCTGCTCAGCGACACCGATAAAACCATCCTTGATATTGCCCTGGCCGCCGGTTTTCGCTCCAGCAGCCGCTTCTACAGCACCTTTAACAAGTATGTCGGCATGCCGCCGCAGCAGTATCGCAAGCTGAGCCAACAGCGTCGCCACAGCCTGCCGCCCGCAGAGGCATAAAAAATGCCGCCGGGGAAAGCCCGCGGCGGCATGATTCACAACGCTAACAGATTAGTCGTTAATGCGCGGGTGCTGCTGCACCAGGCGAGAACGTTTTTCCTGCAGATCAGAGATTTCCTGATCGATATCTTCGATTTTATGCTCGATGTTATCGTAGTGCTCACCGAGAATTTCTTTCGCTTCCTGGATATCGGACGCCGCTGGCGTCGCCCCTTTCAGCGGGCGGTTGGCGGTCTCTTTCATCGTCAGGCCAGTCAGCAGACCGATGACCGCAATCACCATCAGATAGTAAGCTGGCATCATCAGGTTCTGCGTGGTTTCCACCAGCCAGGCGGCCAGGGTTGGCGTCAGACCCGCAATCAGCACCGAGATGTTGAAGGCGCTGGCCAGGGCGCTAAAGCGAATATGGGTCGGGAACATCGCCGGCAGCGACGAAGCCATCACCCCGATAAAGCAGTTCAGGATCACCGCCAGCAACAGCAGGCCGGCAAAAATCAGGCCGAGAACGTTACTGTTAATCAAGATAAAGGCCGGAATCGACAGCGCAAACAGCGCAACGCTACCCACCAGAATAAACGGGCGACGACCAAAGCGGTCGCTGAGCATACCGATAACCGGCTGCACGAACAGCATCCCGACCATAATCGCGATAATAATCAGCACCCCGTGGTCTTCCGAATAGTGCAGGTTATGCGACAGGTAGCTCGGCATGTAGGTCAGCAGCATGTAGTAGGTGACGTTAGTGGAGATCACCAGACCGATACAGGTCAGCAGGCTGCGCCAGTGTTTGGTGGCGATTTCTTTAAACGAGACTTTTGGTCCTTCCTGCAGGCCTTCACGATCGCCCTGCTCCATGCTATCAACATGCTGCTGGAACGCCGGGGTCTCTTCCAGCGCGTGGCGCAGATAAAGACCAATAAGCCCTAACGGCAGCGCCAGGAAGAACGGGATACGCCAGCCCCAGTCGAGGAAGTTCTCTTCGCCCACCACGCTGGAAATCAGCACCACCACGCCTGCACCCATGACAAAACCGGCAATCGAACCGAAGTCCAGCCAACTGCCCATAAAGCCACGCTTGCGGTCAGGCGAATATTCAGCGACGAAGATGGATGCACCGGTATATTCCCCGCCTACCGAGAAGCCCTGCGCCATTTTACACAGCAGCAGCAGGATCGGTGCCCAGATACCAATGGTGGCATACGAGGGAATAAGACCGATACAGAATGTACTTATCGACATAATGACGATAGTTATCGCCAGAATCTTTTGTCGACCATATTTATCGCCCAGCATCCCGAAGAACAGGCCGCCTAGCGGACGAATTAAGAAGGGAACGGAGAATGTACCGAGTGCGGCAATCATCTGCACGCTGGGGTCTGCACCGGGGAAAAAGACTTTACCTAAGGCATACGCAACAAAACCATAAACCCCAAAATCAAACCATTCCATCGCGTTACCCAGCGACGCTGCGGTAATCGCTTTCTTCAGTTTGCTGTCATCAATGATGGTCACATCCCGAAGCGTGATGGGCTTTACTTTTTTCCTTTTAAGCATAATTTTCCTCTTTTGCTCTCGCCTTGAGCGCACGAATCTCCGCCGAATGACAAGGTCATTCGCGTCATGCGTTGGGAGCGGCGAATTGCTGTGCTCCACCTTTCAAGCGTAGCAGGTTTGCCTGCACTGTCTGCTGACAGTCTGTACAACCGAACCTGTTGACGCCTGCTCTGGCCATAAATGAATAAACGGAGTCGCTATAAGTATGGTGAATTTGCGATCTCGCCTTTTTACCCTAACAGTGTTTAATTATGGGATCAACTTCACAAAAATTTACCTACCCTTAAACAGAGTCACCCGAAACCAATAAGTTCAATGAATATTGGAAGTTAACGATACATTTCCGGAAATATCTGGCGGATTTTATGGAAATAACCCGGCGGTTTTTCGCGATATATATTTGCTTTCTTCTCCGAGAACGCCCGTAAAAAAGGCCCGACAAAAGTGCGGGATTGCGTTATAATCAGCGTTACTTTCGGCTATCAGCCACCATTTAATGGACCAACGTCCTGTTTTACCCAGTAATCGCGAGGAACGTCATGTCACTGCCACACTGCCCAAAATGCCATTCTGAATACACTTATGAAGACAACAGCATGTTTATCTGCCCAGAATGCGCCCATGAATGGAACAATGCCGAGCCTGCGGACGATAACGACGCGCTGGTCGTCAAAGATGCCAACGGTAATTTACTGGCCGACGGCGATAGCGTTACCGTGGTGAAAGATCTGAAGGTTAAAGGTAGCTCTTCTATGCTGAAAATCGGCACAAAAGTGAAGAATATCCGCCTCGTTGAAGGCGATCATAATATTGACTGCAAAATCGATGGTTTTGGCCCGATGAAGTTAAAATCTGAATTTGTTAAAAAGAACTGATTTATTTCCTGCCCGGCGTCGCTATTATTCCCCAGCGCACGCCGTCGGGCGGGAATATATTTCTCGGTAGAAAAATCTGAAAAGTGGTCATTATTCCCCGGTCACCCTGCGCTTACCTGCTGGCCGTATCTGGTATTCCGCCGCTGCCGCCTGGCTTAATTTTGCAATCCCCTTCTACGCTTAATGAGATATTCGTTACCTGAGGTAATGGTTATGCCCTTAAGTCCCTACATCGCTTTTAGCGGCAACTGCGCCGCAGCCATCGCGTTCTACCAGCAGGCATTGGGTGCTGAGCTCATCCACCAAATCACTTACGGCGAAATGCCGCAGGATATACAGGACGCCGAAGACGGTTGCCCTTCGGGCCAGCATCTCGCCGCCGACGGTATCGCCCACGCCAGCCTGCGCGTGGCGGATAGTATCCTGATGCTCAGCGACAGCCCCTCCAGCAAAACGGAGCGCTACGCCGGGTTTACCCTCGTGCTGGACCCGAAAGATATTGAGGAAGGTAAACGCTGGTTTGACGGCCTCGCCGATGGCGGACAGATAGAGATGGTCTGGCAGGAAACCTTCTGGGCTCACGGTTTCGGTAAAGTGACCGACCGCTTCGGCGTCCCGTGGATGGTCAACGTGGTGAAAGAGCCTTGAAGCCTATATTTCCCCCCTCACCCTAACCCTCTCCCCAAAAGGGAGAGGGGACCGCCTGGCGCTGTTTTTTTATTACTCAGCCGTTCTACAAACTGCCGACTCCGAACCCGCTTTTCTCCCTCTCCCCAAAAGGGAGAGGGGACCGTCTGGCGCTGTTTTTTTATTACTCAGCCGTTCTACAAACTGCCGACTCCGAACCCGCTTTTCTCCCTCTCCCTCCGGGAGAGGGCCGGGGTGAGGGTCAGCGCGCAGATATCCCCTCGCCTTGTCATCCCACTGGCACCCACTCTTCATCCTCCGGTCATCATGTTTTAACCGAAATGTAACAATAATCCGTCAGGATCGGCCCACGCTCAGAGGGAAAAACCTTCTTGTCCTTAGTGAGGCTCGATTGACATGTACTTATCCAGACATCCGACCAGTTACCCGACACGATATCAGGAAATTGCCGCCAAACTTGAGCAAGAGCTTCGCCACCACTACCGCTGCGGCGACTATCTTCCCGCTGAGCAGCAGCTGGCGACCCGCTTCGAAGTCAACCGCCATACCCTGCGCCGGGCTATCGATCAGCTCGTTGATCGCGGCTGGGTCCAGCGCCGTCAAGGCGTCGGCGTACTGGTGCTGATGCGCCCGATTGATTATCCGCTCAATGCCCAGGCGCGCTTTAGCCAGAACCTTCTCGAACAGGGCAGCCATCCGACCAGCGAGAAGCTGCTGTCGGTCCTGCGCCCGGCCAGCAGCCACGTGGCCGAAGCCTTTGCCATTAACGAAGGCGATAACGTTATTCACTTGCGCACCCTGCGCCGCGTTAACGGCGTCGCACTGTGCCTGATTGACCACTACTTTACCGACCTGCGCCTGTGGCCGGTGCTGCAAACCTTTACCCACGGCTCTCTCCATGACCTGCTACGCGACCAGCTTGATATCGAGCTGACCCGCGTACGCACCAAAATCAGCGCCCGCCGCGCGCAGGCTAAAGAGAGCAACATTCTCGGCATTCCCAACATGGCGCCGCTGCTGTGCGTGCGCACGCTGAATCATCGTCAGAACGAACAGAGCGCGACGGAGTACTCCGTCAGCCTGACCCGCGCCGACATGATTGAATTCACGATGGAGCACTGAATGCACTTTAATACCGCTACCCGCCAGCGCTGGATGTCCGTGCTGGCCCACAGTGAACCACAAGAACTTGCTGCGCGGATGCAAACGCTAAACCTCGCGCCGCAGTATGAGCTGATTCGCACCCCGGAAACCGGCCTGGTGCAGCTACAGGCGCGCATGGGCGGCATCGGCGATCGTTTCTTTGCTGGTGATACCACATTAACTCGCGCCGCGATTCGCCTGGCCGACGGAACGCTCGGCTATAGCTGGATCCTGGGCCGCGACCGTCCGCACGCCGAACGCTGTGCGGCTATCGATGCCCTGATGCAGTCGCCACACCATTTTCACACCCTGATGGAAACCCTGATAACCCCGCTGGAAGAACAACGTAGCGCGCGCATTGAAGCCCGACGCGCCGAAGTCAACGCCAGCCGGGTCGACTTCTTTACTCTGGTTCGCGGAGATAACGCATGACATTACAACCCGCTTTTACCCTGGCTGTGCAGGACGCCCAACACAGTTTCCGCCGTCTGCTGAAAGCGATGAGCGAGCCGGGGGTGATCGTCTCCCTGCAACAGCTCCAGCATGGCTGGCAGCCGCTAAACGTCGCCTCCACCAGCCTGTTGCTGACGCTGGTCGATCACGACACGCCGGTCTGGCTGGCTCCAGCGCTGCGTAACGACCTCGTCGGGCAGAATCTACGCTTTCATACCGGCGCGCCGCTGGTTGAACAGCCGCAGCAGGCGACCTTCGCCATCGCCAACGACAGCATCAGCGCCGAACAGTTGAACGTGCTTTCTGCCGGAACCGTCGTCGCCCCTGAAACTGGTGTGACGCTGATTGTCCAGCTTGCCAGCCTTAGCGGCGGACGCATGCTGCGTCTGACCGGCGCGGGTATCGCCGAAGAGCGCATGATCGCCCCGCAGTTGCCGGAATGCATTATTGAAGAGTTGACCGAGCGCCCGCACCCGTTCCCGCTGGGCATCGACCTGATCCTGACCTGCGGCGAACGGCTGCTGGCCATCCCGCGCACCACCCATGTCGAGGTCTGCTAATGTACGTAGCCGTCAAAGGCGGTGAGAAGGCAATCGTCGCCGCTCACGCCCTACAGGAACATAAACGCCGGGGCGATGGACGGCTTGCACAAATCAGCGTTGAACAGATTACCCAGCAGCTCAATCTGGCGGTGGACCGGGTGATGACCGAAGGCGGCATCGCCGACCGGGAGCTGGCAGCGCTGGCGCTGAAGCAGGCCAGCGGCGATAACGTTGAAGCCATCTTTCTGCTGCGCGCTTACCGCACCACGCTGCAAAGGCTGGCGGTCAGCGAGCCCATCGATACCGCCAATATGCGCCTTGAGCGCCGAATTTCGGCGGTCTATAAAGATATCCCCGGCGGCCAGATGCTCGGCCCGACCTACGATTACACCCATCGCCTGCTCGATTTTACCCTGCTGGCTAACGGCGAAACGCCGCCGCTGGCAGCCAACAGCGCACCACAGGAACCGACGCCGCACGTCTTTAATCTGCTGGTCCAGCAAGAACTGGCAAAAGCCGAGCAAGATAGCAACGCGCAGCCCGATGATATCACCCGTAATCCGCCGGTTTATCCCTGCTCGCGCTCGTCGCGCCTACAACAGCTGGTGCGCGGTGACGAAGGCTATCTGCTGGCGCTGGCCTACTCCACCCAGCGCGGCTACGGGCGCAATCATCCGTTTGCTGGCGAAATCCGTAGCGGCTACGTCACGGTGGAAATTACCCCCGAAGAGCTGGGATTCACTGTCAATATCGGCGAACTGCTGATGACCGAATGTGAAATGGTTAACGGCTTTGTCGACCCGCAGGATGAGCCGCCGCACTTTACCCGCGGCTACGGCCTGACGTTTGGCATGAGCGAGCGCAAAGCGATGGCGATGGCGCTGGTGGACCGCGCGCTCCAGGCGCCGGAGTACGGCGAAGAGGTGGCGGGCCCCGCCCAGGACGAGGAGTTTGTGCTGGCTCATGCCGATAACGTCGAGGCCGCCGGTTTTGTTTCGCATCTCAAACTTCCCCACTATGTCGATTTCCAGGCCGAACTGGCGCTGCTCAAACGCCTGCAACGGGAGAATCCACGTGGCTAACGCGCTGACCGGTTACAACTTTGCTTATCTCGACGAACAGACCAAACGCATGATCCGCCGCGCTATCCTCAAAGCTGTGGCGATCCCCGGTTACCAGGTGCCGTTCGGCGGACGCGAAATGCCGATGCCCTACGGTTGGGGAACCGGCGGTATTCAGCTTACCGCCAGCGTCATTGGTGAAAACGACGTGCTGAAGGTCATCGATCAGGGGGCCGACGACACCACCAACGCGGTGTCGATTCGCCAGTTTTTCAAGCGCGTCACCGGCGTCGCCACCACCGAATGCACCGAAGACGCCACGCTGATCCAGACTCGTCACCGGATCCCGGAAACGCCGCTGGCTGAAGATCAGATCCTGATCTTCCAGGTGCCGATCCCGGAGCCGCTGCGCTTTATCGAGCCGCGCGAAACTGAGACCCGCACCATGCACGCGCTGGAGGAGTACGGCGTGATGCAGGTGAAGCTGTACGAGGACATCGCCCGTTTCGGCCATATCGCCACCACCTACGCCTATCCGGTAAAGGTCAATGGCCGCTACGTGATGGACCCGTCGCCGATTCCTAAATTCGATAATCCGAAGATGCATATGATGCCTGCGCTACAGCTGTTTGGTGCCGGGCGCGAAAAACGCATCTACGCTGTGCCGCCCTATACCCCGGTGGAAAACCTCGATTTCGACGATCACCCTTTTACCGTTCAGGAGTGGGATGAGCCGTGCGCCATCTGCGGGTCGCGCCATAGCTATCTTGATGAAGTGGTGCTCGACGACAGCGGCAAACGAATGTTTGTCTGTTCCGATACCGACTATTGCCGCCAACAGAGCGAGGCGCAGAAAAAATGAGTCATCCATTACTGGCGGTCAATAACCTGACCCACCTTTATGCGCCGGGCAAGGGCTTCAGCGATGTGTCGTTTGAACTGTGGCCGGGCGAAGTGCTGGGTATCGTCGGCGAATCTGGTTCGGGGAAAACCACTCTGCTGCAGGCGATTTCCGCCCGCTTGACGCCGCAGCAGGGCGAAGTGCTGTATCAGAGTCGTTCGCTGTACGCGATGAGCGAAGCGGATCGCCGTCGCCTGCTGCGCACCGAATGGGGCGTAGTGCATCAGCATCCGATGGATGGCCTGCGCCGCCAGGTGTCGGCGGGGGGCAATATCGGCGAGCGCCTGATGGCGACCGGCGCGCGGCACTACGGTGATATTCGCGCCACCGCCGAGCAGTGGTTGCAGGAGGTAGAGATCCCGCCTTCACGCATTGACGACCTGCCCACCACCTTTTCCGGCGGCATGCAGCAGCGTTTGCAGATCGCTCGCAATCTGGTGACCCAGCCGAAGCTGGTGTTTATGGATGAGCCTACCGGCGGGCTGGATGTTTCGGTACAGGCACGCCTGCTCGACCTACTGCGTGGCCTGGTGGTGGAGCTGAATCTGGCGGTGGTGATTGTCACTCACGATCTCGGCGTCGCCCGCCTGCTGGCTAACCGCCTGCTGGTAATGAAGCAGGGTCAGGTGGTGGAAAGCGGCTTAACCGACCGGGTGCTCGACGATCCGCATCACCCCTACACCCAGCTGCTGGTGTCGTCGGTATTGCAGAACTGAACGTATATCACTCCCCGGTCGCGCTGCGCTTACCGGGGCTACAGGTTCCGGGCCATCTGCGGGCCGGTAGCCCGGACGGGCGCACCGCGCCGCCTCCGGGAATTCCCCGGTCACGCGGCGCTAACTGGAACCACTGAATCGGTAGCCCGGATAAGGCGTTTACGCCGCTATCCGGGGAAACTCAGGCACGATGAGGCAACAAATGAACGCCATCCGCGTTGAAAACGTATATAAAACCTTTGTTCTGCACCAGCAGCACGGCGCTCATCTGCCGGTTCTCGCCGACGCCTCGCTGACCGTCAATACCGGTGAATGCGTGGTGCTGCACGGCCACTCCGGCAGCGGAAAATCAACCCTACTGCGCTCGCTGTACGCCAACTACCTGCCTGATAGCGGCCACATCCATATTCGCCACGGCGACGAATGGGTCGATCTGGTCAGCGCCTCGCCGCGTAAAGTGCTGGAAGTCCGTAAAACCACCATCGGCTGGGTCAGCCAGTTTTTGCGGGTGATCCCGCGCATCTCGGCTCTCGACGTGGTGATGCAGCCTCTGCTCGAACTGGGCATTCCGCGCGAAGAGAGCGCCTCACGGGCTGCCCGCTTGCTGACGCGCCTGAACGTCCCTGAACGCCTGTGGCACCTGGCTCCTTCCACCTTTTCCGGCGGCGAACAGCAGCGCGTCAACATCGCCCGCGGCTTCGCTGTCGATTACCCGATTTTGCTCCTCGACGAACCTACTGCCTCGCTGGACACGAAAAACAGCGCTGCGGTAGTGGAACTGATTAACGAAGCCAAAGCGCGCGGCGCGGCCATCGTCGGCATTTTTCACGACGAGGCAACGCGTAACCAGGTCGCCGACCGCCTGCACCCGATGGGGATTTCAGCATGATTATCAATAATGTAAAGCTGGTCCTCGAAGATGAGGTGATCAACGGCTCGCTGGAAGTGCAGGATGGCAGGATTTCTGCCTTTGCCGAAAGCCAGAGTCGCCTGGCAGAAGCGATTGACGGCGAAGGCGGCTGGCTGCTGCCGGGGCTTATCGAGCTGCACACCGATAATCTCGACAAGTTTTTCACCCCGCGCCCCAAGGTGGACTGGCCCGCCCACTCGGCGATGAGCAGCCACGACGCGCTGATGATCGCCAACGGCATTACCACCGTGCTGGATGCCGTCGCCATTGGTGACGTGCGCGACGGCGGCGACCGTCTGGAAAATCTGGAAAAGATGATCAACGCCGTGGAAGAGACGCAAAAGCGCGGTCTCAACCGCGCCGAGCACCGACTGCATCTGCGCTGCGAGCTGCCGCATCACACCACTCTGCCACTGTTTGAGAAGCTGGTTAGCCGCGAGCCGGTAAGCATGGTCTCCCTGATGGATCACTCACCGGGCCAGCGCCAGTACGCCGACCGCAGCAAATATCGCGACTACTACCAGGGGAAATATCATCTGACCAACGAAGAGATGGATAAATTCGAAGAGGAGCAAATGGCGCTGGCGGCAACCTGGTCGCAGCCGAATCGGCAAACCATCGCCGCCATGTGCCGTGAGCGCAATATCGCGCTGGCCAGCCACGACGACGCGACCCATGAACATGTGGTCGAATCGCACCAACTTGGCAGCGTGATCGCCGAATTTCCCACCACATTAGCCGCTGCGCAGGCATCGCGTCAGCACGGGATGAACGTCCTGATGGGCGCGCCAAATATCGTACGCGGCGGCTCGCATTCAGGCAATGTCGCCGCTCATCACCTGGCGAGCAACGGCCTGCTGGATATTCTCTCTTCCGACTATTATCCCGCCAGCCTGCTGGATGCCGCTTTCCGCATCGCCGATGACGACGGCAACGCGTTTACCCTCGCCCAGGCTATTCGTCTGGTGAGCAAAAACCCCGCGCAAGCGCTGGGACTGCACGATCGCGGCGCAATTGCCGAAGGTAAACGCGCGGATCTGGTGCTGGCACATCGCCGCGGCGAGCATGTCCATATCGATAGCGTCTGGCGTCAAGGTAAGAGGGTCTTCTAATGACAGGGAAATTGATTTGGCTGGTCGGCCCATCCGGCTCCGGCAAAGATAGCCTGCTGGCGGCGCTTCGCCAGCGCGAGCACCCGCAGCTACTGGTGGCGCACCGTTATATTACTCGCCCGCACAATGCGGGCTGTGAGAACCATATTGCCCTCAGCGAGCATGAGTTTTTCACCCGCGCCGAGCAGCATCTGTTTGCGCTTAGCTGGCACGCCAATAACAATTACTACGGTATTGGCATCGAGATTGACCTGTGGCTGCACGCCGGGTTTGACGTCGTCGCTAACGGCTCCCGCGCTCATCTGGCGCAGGCAAAAACGCGCTATGCTGACGCCCTGCTGCCCATCTGTTTGCAGGTTTCGCCAGAAGTACTACGTCAACGTCTGGAGCAGCGCGGGCGAGAGAACGAAACGGAGATCGCTCAGCGGCTGGAGCGCGCCGCCCGTTATACGCCGAGCGCGTGCCTGCCCCTCAACAACGATGGCCGTCTGAGCCAGTCGGTGGATGCCCTGGTGTCGCTGATCCGCGTTCACGGCAACCAACACGAACAGCAGCTTGCCTGAATGACGCGAGGTGAAAACATGAGCCTGACTATCCGCTTAACCGGCACCGGCAGCGCGCAGTTGGTGCCGGTTTTCGGCTGCGATTGCCCCGCCTGCCGCCGCGCCCGCAGCGACGAAGCGCATCGCCGTCGCCCCTGTAGCGCGGTGGTCAAATTCAACAGCGCGGTAACGCTGCTCGATGCCGGGCTGTCGGATCTGATGGAACAATGGCCCGCCGGTAGCTTTCAGCAGTTTTTGCTCACCCATTATCATATGGATCATGTTCAGGGCCTGTTCCCGCTGCGCTGGGGCGTGGGCAAGCCTATTGCGGTCTACGGCCCGCCTGATGAACAGGGCTGCGATGACCTGTTTAAGCATCCGGGGCTGCTCGATTTTAGCCACACCGTCGAGCCGTTTGTCATGTTTGAGCTGCAAGGACTACGCGTGACCCCGCTGCCGCTAAACCACTCAAAACTGACTTTCGGCTATCTGCTGGAATCAGCCCATAGCCGGGTTGCCTGGCTGTCCGACACCGCCACTCTGCCGGAAAAAACGCTGAAGTTCCTGCTCAACAACCAGCCGCAGCTGATCATCATCGACTGTAGCCACGAGCCGAGCCCGCAGCCGCCGCGCAACCACTGCGATCTCAACACCGTGCGGGCGATTAATCAGGTGATTGGCTGTCCGCGAGTGATACTCACCCATATCAGCCATCGGTTCGATGCGTGGATGATGGCACATTCTCTGCCTGCGGGATTTGAAGCGGGGTTTGACGGCATGGAAATTGTGCTGGATTAAGATCCTATCCCATTAGGGCTATTTTGAACCAGGGCAGTGCTCAGACAAAACTCACTAAATTTTGAAAGTCCTTCAGGACGGTCCGAAGAGGGAGCGTAGCGAATCATCCTCACGAACTACGTAGGCCTGTTAGCCGGTCTTGTCATGGGAGGGTTAATACCTTATCTGCCGGGAATGAAGTCGGAGGAAAACGCTGGATAAACGGTCCCCGACAGCGTTAACATAACAGCGTTTTACTCTCCGTATTATCGCGGCTGCTGAACCCCGATTAATCTGAGAGAGAAAATACAATGGAAACAACCCGTAACCGGGATTGGCGCATTGCGCAAAAGCAGCGCAATAAGTCTCGCGATGCTCACTCCGCCCTTTTACGTTTTCGTAGTGAAAAAAACTGGAAGCTGCTCTATATGCGTTCAGAAAAATTGCTACGAGCCGTGCAGTTGGGAATGGAATATCCCCGTAAAACCCGTCGCCAATTGGCGCAACAAGGAATAGAAGAGCTGTTATCAAATTGATCAACGTGCTTTTTGTTTGTAGCCGCAATCAATGGCGAAGCCCTACGGCGGAACAAGTGTTCCGCCGCTATCCCGGTATGAACGTTCGCTCTGCGGGCACTAGCCGGAACGCCAGAAAACCCCTTTCCCCTGAACTCCTCCATTGGGCGGATATCATCTGCGTGATGGAGCAAAAACATAAAAATCGTCTTGTCGCCGAATATCGTCGCCTGGTCGAGAATAAACCACTTTACGTGCTGGATATCCCCGACGACTATAGCTATATGGATCCCGAGCTCGTCGCGCTGCTGGAAGAGGTTGTCCCCACCCTGCCCGAACTAAACTCGCGTTGTACCGCCACTTCACCCTGACTTCATTCTCACTTCACAATAATGAAATACTTTTCCTGAAGGACAAAAAGAACCCAGGGAAAGGAAATGACCACAACACGACGAGTTCTTCACCATGCAGGCTGGTTTGCATTGCTGGGGCCATTAGCGGGTATACCGGTTGCGATGATAGCGATAGTCGCCATTGCATTGCAGTATCACGATTTTCCGGACCGCTTTCTGTGGCAGATTGCCATCATATTGCCAATCGTCACATGGTTAGTTGGTGCCACCCCAGCGCTATTGGCGGGTATTGCCGTTGCCTGTCTGCCTGCGGAAATTTATGCGTTTCACTATCGGCGCATCCTCGCCAGCGCGGCGATCGGCCTGGTCATTAGCGTGGCAATTACGCTATCAAGTGTGCTGTTTTTCACCGATAAAAATCTTATGCACTTTATCCTGCGTGAAGAGATTTTCTGGGTCATTGCTGGCGCGGGTCTGCTTGCCGGTGTGGTTATGGGGTGGTTGATACCTTATCTGCCGGGAATGAAGTCGAAGGAAAACGCCTGATGAATAAATTTCTGCACCATATTTGCTGGTACGTGGGGCTTGGGCCGTTTATCCCGCTGCCATTGATCCTCTTTTTTCCCGGCGGAGGTTCGATAACCGGACTCTTAGGGCAGCTTCCTGAGATATTATCCCTCACCTGGATTGTTGCCGCGCTGCCCGCACTGCTTTCAGGCGTTTTTATGGCTATCCTGTCAGGGCAAGTTTATCGCATCTGGTTTTGGCGTTTATTGACCGGGGGAATCGCGGGCGTTGTGATAACGGCTATTTGTTGCGGCATCATTGGCGCATTTATCCCGATGCTTTTCTATTTAATCCCGCTGTTACTTATCTCAGCGCTGCTGTCCGGCATCGTTATGGGGCTGATCATCCCCTGGCTACCACCGCGAGTCGCCCCACATCAGTAATCGTCATCCAGCCGACGCTGATCGCTCTCCAGTTGCCGACGATCCTGGTCCAGCTGGCGCTGACGATCGTCAAGCTGGCGGCGGCGATCCTCAATTTGCCGCTGCCTGTCGTCATACTGCCGCTGGCGATCGCTATTTTGCTGGCGGCTGCCCTGATAGCGCCCGTCATCATAATCATCATCCGAACGGCTATCACTGGGGTGATAAGCATCATTAATTGCCTGCTGAATATTGCCGATCGCGTCGTCAATAATATCAGCGTGCGCCAGCGGGTTGGCCAGCGCCAGGGTGCAGAAAAGCAAAGCGGTAGAGTAACGTTTCATAAAGCCAGTCTCATCGGTGGGCTGGCTCTACGTTAATCAACGGCTATCATCGCGAGTAGCGGAGGAATCTCAAATCCGCTGCTGCTCAATCGCGCCGATAGCGTCCACCCGGCCCTGATGACGCCCGCCTTCAAACTCGGCTGCCAGCCAGGCATCGACGATCATTTTCGCCAGCTCAAGACCAATCACCCGCGAACCAAAAGCCAGGATATTGCTGTCATTATGCTGGCGTGAAAGCTGCGCGGAGTAAGGCTCGCTGCACACGACGGCACGAATACCGGGGTGCTTATTGGCGGCGATAGAGATACCGACGCCGGTACCGCAGATAAGAATTCCCCCATCAACCTCGCCGGCGGCAACGGCCTGGGCGACGGCGCTGGCGTAGCGCGGATAGTCGGTGCGCTCCGTTGACCATGCACCTTTATCCACGACCTCAATACCGCGCTGGCGCAGGTGCGCCAGAATATCGTCTTTCAGGATAAACCCGACGTGATCGCAGCCAAATGCAATCCTTTTCATACATAGCCTCGCCTGTTATTAACTTTACGAACATAGGTTGTCTTGTGATTTAAACGGCAATACTTGCCGATTTAAACAGCAAACCCACCGTCATCTGCGCTTGTTCTACACGGCGTCATTTCACAAATCAAGTCTAAAAATCATTTACCTCGAGTGTTTTCAATTTTAATTGCGTTAAAATAAATAACATAAATAGATGATTTTTATACAGTTAAATCACAAATTCACTTTTTGAAGACTCAACAAAACTTCACAGAATACAAAACTTTATAAAAATACATTTTTTGTGAAGTTGATTGTATCTTTTCTGTTTTGCCTGTGGTGATATAGTGGCGTCTTCATTTTATGGACAAAGAGAAAGCGATGAGTCAGTCAGAATCCAGTTCGCTCCCCAACGGTATCGGCCTCGCCCCCTGGCTTCGCATGAAGCAGGAAGGTATGACCGAAAACGAAAGCCGAATCGTCGAATGGTTGCTTAAGCCCGGCAATCTGAGCGATGCGCCGGCTATAAAGGATGTCGCGGAAGCGCTGTCGGTATCCGAAGCCATGATCGTGAAGGTTTCTAAACTGCTGGGCTTTAGCGGTTTTCGTAACCTGCGCAGCGCGCTGGAAGCGTATTTTTCGCAATCTGAACAGGTCCTCCCGGCAGAGCTCTCTTTTGATGAAGCGCCGCAGGACGTGGTGAACAAGGTCTTTAACATCACCCTGCGCACCATTATGGAAGGCCAGTCGATCGTCAACGTTGATGAGATTCACCGTGCGGCACGCTTCTTTGCCCAGGCCAATCAGCGCGACCTGTACGGCGCGGGCGGCTCTAACGCCATCTGTGCTGACGTGCAGCACAAATTTTTACGCATCGGCGTGCGCTGCCAGACTTATCCGGACGCGCATATCATGATGATGTCCGCGTCGCTGCTGAAAGAAGGCGACGTAGTGCTGGTGGTTTCCCACTCCGGGCGCACCAGCGATATTAAATCGGCCGTGGAACTCGCGAAGAAGAATGGGGCGAAAATTATTTGTATCACCCACAGCTACCATTCGCCGATTGCCAAATTATCTGATTTTATTATTTGTTCGCCAGCACCAGAGACACCTTTATTGGGACGAAACGCCTCAGCGCGTATATTACAACTGACACTATTAGATGCGTTCTTTGTTTCAGTCGCACAACTAGATATTGAGCAAGCGAATTTAAATATGCAAAAAACCGGCGCGATTGTTAATTTTTTTTCACCAGGCGCGCTGAAGTAAATAAAAAGCCGATCCCACATCAGTGGGATCAATAAAACTGTACCTTACACCGAGAGTATTGATATGAATAAATATCTGAAAATTTTCAGCGGTACGCTCATGGGCGTCATGTTATCCACCAGCGCCTTTGCCGCCGCCGATTACGCTGTCGTATTAAAAACATTATCCAACCCATTTTGGGTTGATATGAAAAAAGGTATTGAAGACGAAGCGAAAACGCTGGGTGTGAGCGTCGATATTTTCGCCTCCCCTTCGGAAGGCGATTTCCAGTCGCAGCTGCAGCTATTTGAAGATCTGAGCAACAAAAACTACAAAGGTATCGCCTTTGCGCCGCTCTCCTCCGTAAACCTGGTGATGCCGATGGCTAAAGCCTGGAAAAAGGGCATCTATCTGGTCAACCTCGATGAAAAAATCGATATGGATAACCTGAAGAAAGCCGGCGGCAACGTGGAAGGGTTTGTCACCACCGACAACGTGGCGGTCGGCGCGAAAGGTGCAGACTTTATCATCGACAAGCTGGGCGCTGAAGGCGGCGAAGTCGCTATTATCGAGGGCAAAGCCGGTAACGCGTCCGGTGAAGCTCGCCGCAACGGCGCCACCGAAGCCTTCAAAAAAGCCAGCCAGATCAAGCTGGTTGCCAGCCAGCCCGCCGACTGGGACCGTATTAAAGCACTGGATGTTGCCACTAACGTGTTGCAGCGTAACCCGAACGTCAAAGCGATTTACTGCGCTAACGACACCATGGCAATGGGCGTCTCGCAAGCCGTCGCTAACGCAGGCAAAACCGGCAAGATTCTGGTCGTCGGCACCGACGGTATTCCGGAAGCGCGCAAGATGGTCGAAGCCGGGCAGATGACGGCTACCGTCGCGCAGAACCCGGCGGATATTGGCGCAACCGGTCTTAAGCTGATGGTCGAAGCCGAGAAGAGCGGCAAGGTGATCCCGCTGGATAAAGCCCCGCAATTTAAGCTGGTGGATTCTATTCTGGTGACGAAATAAGGCTGTAAAATCCCCCTCACCCCGGCCCTCTCCCCACAGGGGAGAGGGGGAAAGGCGAACCGCGTACGTACTAACCGGCAACGCCGATCTGTCCCCTCTCCTTTTGGGAGAGGGTTAGGGTGAGGGGAAGACCGCACGTTCCCAGTAATAGGTAATAAAGGAAATTCTCTATGCTCACGCCATATATTTCAATGGCGGGGATCGGCAAATCCTTTGGTCCGGTTCACGCATTAAAATCGGTTGATTTAACTGTTTACCCTCACGAAATACATGCGTTATTAGGGGAAAATGGTGCCGGTAAATCAACGCTGATGAAAGTTCTGTCGGGAATACATGAACCGACCAAAGGCACCATTACCATTAATAACGTCAACTACGATAAGCTGGACCATAAATTAGCGGCCCAGCTCGGCATCGGTATTATTTATCAAGAACTCAGCGTTATTGATGAATTAACGGTGTTGGAGAATTTATATATTGGCCGTCACCTGACGAAAAAAGTCTGTGGCGTCCAAGTTATCGACTGGCGAGAAATGCGCGTGCGGGCGGCAATGATGCTACTGCGCGTTGGATTAAAAGTCGGCCTGGACGAGAAAGTAGCGAACCTGTCCATCAGCCACAAACAGATGCTGGAAATCGCCAAGACGCTGATGCTCGACGCTAAAGTGCTGATTATGGATGAACCCACCTCTTCGTTGACCAACAAAGAGGTGGATTACCTGTTTCTGATCATGAACCAACTGCGCAAAGAGGGCACCGCCATCGTGTATATCTCGCACAAGCTGGCGGAAATTCGCCGCATCTGCGACCGCTACACGGTGATGAAAGACGGCAGCAGCGTGTGCAGCGGGATGGTCAGCGAAGTGAATAACGATGACATCGTGCGCCTGATGATCGGTCGCGAGCTGCAAAACCGCTTTAACGCCATGAAAGAGAGTACCGGCAACATCGTGCGCGAAACGGTCTTCGAAGTGAAAAATGTCACCAGCCACGACAAGAAAAAAGTTCGCGATATCTCCTTTAGCGTCAATCGCGGCGAAATTCTCGGCTTTGCCGGACTGGTGGGCTCCGGGCGCACTGAATTGATGGACTGCTTGTTCGGTGTCGATAAGCGTGCAGGCGGCAAAATCTACCTGAATGGCAAAGAGATCTCCCCTCGCTCGCCGCTGGACGCTTTAAAGAAAGGTATGGGCTACATCACCGAAAGTCGCCGGGAAAACGGCTTTTTCCCCAATTTTTCCATCGCCCAGAATATGGCGGTTAGCCAGAGCCTTAAGCGCGGCGGTTATAAAGGGGCAATGGGGCTATTTCACGAAAGCAGTGAACACAAAACGGCTGAAGAGCAGCGCCAGCTGCTGGGGCTGAAGTGTCATTCAGTCGATCAGAACATTGGCGAACTCTCCGGCGGAAACCAGCAAAAAGTGCTGATTTCCAAGTGGTTATGCTGCAATCCCGAAGTGATCATTTTCGATGAGCCAACGCGCGGCATCGACGTTGGCGCGAAAGCCGAAATTTATAAAGTGATGCGCCAGCTGGCCGATGACGGAAAAGTCATCCTGATGGTGTCGTCTGAACTTCCTGAAATTATCGCCGTCTGCGACCGCATTGCCGTGTTCTGCGAAGGGCGACTGACGCAAATCCTGACCAATCGCGACGATCTGAGCGAAGAGGAGATTATGGCATGGGCACTACCACAAGAGTGAAAGGCGACATGGACGAGAAAAAACCGTTTAACTTCGCGCTGTTCTGGGATAAATACGGCACCTTTTTTATCCTCGCCATCATCGTCGCGATATTTGGCACCCTGTCGTCGGAGTATTTCCTGACGACTAATAACATTACGCAGATCTTCGTGCAGAGTTCGGTGACCGTGCTGATCGGCATGGGCGAATTCTTCGCGATCCTCGTCGCCGGGATCGATCTGTCGGTCGGAGCGATCCTCGCGCTCTCCGGGATGGTCACCGCTAAGCTGATGCTGGCGGGCGTCGATCCTTTCCTGGCGGCGCTGATTGGCGGCGTACTGGTGGGCGGCGCGCTGGGGGCGATTAACGGCTGCCTGGTCAACTGGACCGGCCTGCATCCGTTTATTATCACCCTTGGCACCAACGCTATTTTCCGCGGCATTACGCTGGTGATTTCCGATGCCAACTCGGTGTACGGCTTCTCATTTGGCTTCGTTAACTTCTTTGCCGCCACGCCGTTGGGCATTCCAGTACCGGTCATTTTCTCGCTGATTGTGGCGGTTTTGCTGTGGTTTTTGACCACTCGCACCCGGCTGGGACGCAACATCTATGCGCTGGGCGGCAACAAAAACTCCGCGTTCTACTCCGGTATCGACGTCAAATTCCACATGCTGCTGGTGTTTATTATCTCCGGAGTTTGCGCTGGCCTTGCGGGCGTGGTTTCTACGGCGCGTCTCGGCGCGGCGGAACCGCTGGCGGGCATGGGCTTTGAAACGTACGCCATCGCCAGCGCCATTATCGGCGGCACCAGCTTCTTCGGCGGCAAGGGACGCATCTTCTCGGTGGTCATTGGCGGCTTAATCATCGGCACCATCAACAACGGCCTGAACATTCTGCAAGTACAAACCTACTACCAACTGGTGGTGATGGGCGGATTAATCATCGCGGCTGTCGCTCTCGACCGTCTTATCAGTAAGTAAGGAATTTATAATGAAAATTGCTCCCTCTTTAATGTGTATGGATCTGCTGAAATTTAAAGAACAGATCGAGTTTATCGACCAGCACGCAGACTATTTTCACATCGACATTATGGACGGCCATTTTGTGCCGAACCTGACGCTGTCGCCGTTTTTCGTCAGCCAGGTGAAGAGACTGGCCAGCAAACCGCTGGACTGCCACCTGATGGTGACCCGCCCGCAGGATTACATCAGCCAGCTGGCGCAGGCGGGCGCGGACTTTATCACTCTGCATCCGGAAACCATCAACGGCCAGGCCTTCCGCCTGATTGAGGAAATCCGTCGCCACGGTATGAAAGTAGGGCTGATCCTCAACCCGGAAACTCCGGTTGAGACCATGAAGTACTACATTCATAAAGCCGACAAAATCACGGTGATGACCGTCGATCCAGGCTTCGCCGGACAGCCGTTTATCCCGGAAATGCTGGAGAAAATCGCTGAGTTGAAAGCCTGGCGCGAGCGCGAAGGACTGAGCTACGAAATCGAAATTGACGGATCCTGCAACAAAGCCACCTACGAAAAACTGATGGCGGCGGGCGCAGATGTCTTTATCGTCGGCACGTCCGGTCTCTTTAACCATGGTGACAACATCCATGACGCGTGGCAGGTGATGGTGGAGCAGATCCTGGCGGCGAAAAACGAGGTACTGCCTCATGCAAAAACAGCTTAACGTCGTCGCGGGCGTGGATATGGGGGCGACCCATATCCGTTTTTGCCTGCAAACGGCGCAGGGCGAAACGCTGCACTGCGAAAAGCTGCGCACTGCGGACGTTATCGCCGCCGATGGCCTGGTCAGCGGTATTCAAAGCCTGCTACAGCGGCAGCTTGCCAACCACTCTGCCCACTGTTGTGGGCTGGTGATGGGCTTTCCGGCGCTGGTGGCGAAAGACAAACGCACGATTATCTCTACCCCCAATCTGCCTCTGACCGCCGACGATCTGTATAACCTGGCCGATCGGCTGGAAGCAGCATTAGGCTGCCCGGTGGAGTTTTCCCGCGACGTCAATTTACAGCTCTCGTTTGACGTCCAGGAGAATGGTCTGCAAGAGCAGGAGGTGCTGGCGGCTTATCTCGGTACCGGAATGGGTTTCGCTATCTGGCTGAACGGTGCGCCGTGGACCGGGGCGCACGGCGTGGCGGGCGAACTGGGGCATATTCCGCAGGGCGATGACGCCCTCACCTGCGCTTGCGGCAATCCCGGCTGCCTGGAAACCGTCTGCTCCGGTATCGCGCTTAAACGCTGGTACGAACAGGAGCCGAGGGCTTATGAACTTGGCGAGCTGTTTATTCACGCCGTACAAGAACCGTTTGTCCAGACGTTGCTGAACCACGCCGCTCGCGCCATCGCCACCAGCATCAACCTGTTTGACCCGGACGCGGTGATCCTCGGCGGCGGCGTGATGGATATGCCCGCCTTCCCGCGCGACGCGTTAATCGCAATGGTCAAAACCTACGTTCGCCGCCCGCTGCCGTATCAGGCGCTGCGCTTTGTTGCGGCATCCTCATCGGCCTTTAACGGCGCGCAGGGCGCGGCGGCGCTGGCCCGCAGCTGTTATTTAGCATAAATTTTTCCGGGTTGTGGCCTAAACGCCTTACCCGGATTTCCCTTCCCCCGTCACATCCTTCCACTTCGACACGTCAAAACTGACGATAGCCTGTTTTTCGTCAGCATTTTGCCCAAAAAAACGACGTATCATCAGTCGATACCCATAATGAAAACATGGCATAGAAGATGCATAGTGGCCGTGCGATAGCGCGTATGCGCCAATTGATTAACTGGAGCAAGACCGATGAAAAAAGTCGTCACGGTTTGCCCATATTGCGCATCAGGTTGCAAAATCAACCTGGTGGTCGATAACGGCAAAATCGTCCGGGCTGAGGCGGCGCAGGGGAAAACCAACCAGGGTACCCTGTGTCTGAAAGGCTATTATGGCTGGGATTTCATTAACGATACCCAGATCCTGACCCCACGCCTCAAAACCCCAATGATCCGTCGCCAGCGTGGCGGCAAACTGGAATCCGTCTCCTGGGATGAGGCGCTCGACTACGTCGCCACCCGTCTCAGCGCCATTAAAGAGAAGTATGGCCCGGACGCAATTCAGACTACCGGTTCGTCCCGCGGGACGGGTAATGAAACTAACTATGTGATGCAAAAATTCGCGCGCGCCGTTATTGGTACTAATAACGTCGACTGCTGCGCTCGCGTCTGACACGGCCCTTCGGTTGCAGGTCTGCACCAATCGGTCGGTAACGGCGCTATGAGTAATGCCATCACTGAGATCGACAACACCGATCTGGTGTTTATCTTCGGGTACAACCCGGCAGATTCACACCCTATTGTGGCGAATCACGTAATTAACGCCAAACGCAATGGGGCGAAAATTATTGTCTGCGATCCGCGTAAAATCGAAACCGCGCGCATTGCCGATATGCACATTGCGTTGAAAAACGGCTCGAACATCGCGCTACTCAACGCCATCGGGCACGTCATTATTGAAGAGGATCTCTACGATAAATCTTTCGTCGCCAGCCGTTCTGAGGGCTTCGAGGAATATCGCAAAATCGTCGAAGGCTATACGCCGGAGTCGGTGGAAGAGATTACCGGCGTCAGCGCTCAGGAGATCCGCACCTGCGCCCGCATGTACGCCAGCGCGAAATCCGCCGCCATTCTGTGGGTATGGGCGTCACCCAGTTCTACCAGGGCGTGGAGACCGTGCGTTCACTGACCAGCCTGGCGATCATGACCGGCAACCTCGGCAAGCCGAGCGTTGGCGTCAACCCGGTGCGTGGCCAGAACAACGTTCAGGGCGCCTGCGATATGGGTGCGCTGCCGGATACTTATCCCGGCTATCAGTACGTCAAGTTCCCGGAAAACCGCGAGAAATTCGCCAAAGCCTGGGGCGTTGACAGCCTGCCGGAACATACCGGTTATCGCATCAGCGAACTGCCGCATCGCGCGGATCACGGCGAAGTGCGGGCAGCGTACATTATGGGTGAAGATCCGCTTCAGACCGACGCCGAACTGTCCGCCGTGCGTAAAGCGTTTGAACAACTGGAACTGGTTATCGTCCAGGATATTTTCATGACCAAAACCGCATCGGCGGCTGATGTCATCCTGCCGTCCACTTCGTGGGGCGAGCATGAAGGTGTCTATACCGCAGCGGACCGCGGCTTCCAGCGCTTCTTTAAAGCGGTAGAGCCGAAGTGGGACCTGAAAACCGACTGGCAGATTATCAGCGAAATCGCCACCCGGATGGGCTACAAGATGCATTACAACAACACCCAGGAAATTTGGGACGAGTTGCGTCATCTGTGCCCGGATTTCTACGGTGCCACCTACGAGAAAATGGGCGAGCTGGGCTACATCATGTGGCCATGTCGCGACGAGTCCGACGCCGACCAGGGGACCTCTTATCTGTTTAAAGAGAAGTTCGATACCCCGAACGGTCTGGCGCAGTTCTTCACATGCGACTGGGTCGCGCCGATTGACAAGCTCACCGAGCAGTACCCGATGGTGCTGTCGACGGTGCGTGAAGTCGGCCACTACTCGTGCCGCTCGATGACCGGTAACTGTGCTGCGCTGGCCGCGCTGGCGGATGAACCTGGCTATGCGCAAATCAATACCGCCGATGCCGAACGTCTGGGCATTGAGGATGAAGCGCTGGTGTGGGTTAACTCGCGTAAAGGCCGCATCATCACCCGCGCGCAGGTTAGCGATCGCCCGAACAAAGGGGCGGTCTATATGACCTATCAGTGGTGGATTGGCGCCTGTAACGAGCTGGTGACCGAGAACCTGAGTCCGATAACCAAAACGCCGGAGTATAAGTACTGCGCCGTCAACATTGAGCGGATCACTGACCAGCGTGCCGCCGAGCAGTACGTGATTGACGAGTACAACAAGCTGAAATCCCGCCTGCGCGAAAGCGCGATGGGTTAATCAAGCCGCCTCCCCGGAGGCGGTGCTTCGCACCTGTCCGGGCTACCGGACAGCAAACGGCTGTGATTCTGTAATCCCGGATGGCGGCTAACGCTTTATCCGGGCTGCCGGACCGCAAACGGCTGTGAATTTGTGGCCCGGGCAAGGCGCGTTAGCGCCGCCCCCGGGAAACAGACGGCACTCTTGTTCGGGTAAAGCATGAGGACTCCCCACGAGTTCCCGTCGTTTTCTTCTTCTTCGCCTCCCTTTATACTGCTCACTATGTCCTCTACTGATAATAAAAAATGAAATACCTCTATTTACTGTTGGTGATGGTAAGCCTCACCGCAGGAGCCATGGAACCTGGCAGCCAATACAAACAGCAAGCCGAAGCTGGCGATCCGCGCGCACAATATTACCTGGCGGATACTTACGTTAGCTTCGGCGATTTTCCGCAGGCCGAATACTGGGCGCAAAAAGCAGCTGACAAGGGTGACGGCGATGCGCTGGCGCTGCTGGCACAGCTTAAGATTCGCAATCCGCAGCAGGCCGACTATCACCAGGCCAAAGCGCTGGCAGAACAATCCGTGCAGGTTGGCAGCAAGGCGGGTGAAATTGTTCTCGCCCGCGTACTGGTAAATCAGCAGGCCGGAACGCCGAACTATCCGCACGCCATTACGCTGTTGCAGGATGCAGCTCGGGACCCGGAAAGCGACTCCGCCGTCGACGCCCAAATGCTGCTGGGGCTGATTTACGCCAGCGGCGTTCACTCACCGGAAGATGACGCAAAGGCGACGCAGTACTTTAAAGAGAGCTCCGCCCTCTCCCGCACCGGCTATGCCGAATACTGGGCCGGAATGCTGTTCCAGCAAGGGGAAAAGGGCTTTATCGAACCGAATAAGCAGAAAGCGCTGCACTGGCTCAACGTCAGCTGTCAGGAAGGGTTTGATACCGGGTGCGAAGAGTTCGACAGGATAAGCAAAAGATAAGAAAAAACCCGGTGCAATGTCACCGGGCTTTTTATTTGGACAAGCCTGCTTTAAACATTGTGCCCGCATTTCTGCCGGGTGGCGGCTAACGCCTTACCCGGCCTACGAAACCCACAATATCAAACGCTGGCGCAAGTGAAACGCATTTCATTGCGCCGTTTTATCAAATTTGCCCAACACTTCACGCTCATACGCCAGCGCTTTTTTGCGGTCAAACTTGTGTTCCCATTTGGCAATAACCAGCACCGCCAGCGCATTGCCCACCACGTTCAGCGCGGTACGCGCCATATCAAGGATACGGTCAACGCCGGCAATAAAGGCAAGACCTTCCAGCGGAATCCCCACGCTGCCCAGCGTCGCCAGCAGCACCACGAAGGAGACGCCCGGCACGCCCGCAATCCCTTTCGACGTCACCATCAGCGTCAGCACGAGGGTAATTTCCTGCCAGATTGACAGGTCAATACCGTACAGCTGGGCGATAAAGATAGCCGCGATGCTCTGGTACAGCGTTGAGCCATCAAGGTTAAACGAGTAGCCGGTCGGCACCACGAAGCTGGTGATCGCCGCCGGTGCGCCATAGGCTTCCATTTTCTCAATAATACGCGGCAGCACGCTCTCGGAGCTGGCGGTGGAGTACGCCAGAATCAGCTCGTCTTTCAGAATGCGAATCAGGATCCAGATACTTAGTCCGCATACACGCGCCACCAGCCCCAACACCACCAGCGCGAAGAACAGAATGGCAAAGTAAACCAGAATCACCAGTTTCGCCAGCGGCCACAATGAGGCAAAACCGAAGGTTGCTACTGTCACCGAGATCAGCGCGAACACACCGATCGGCGCATAGCGCATCACCATGTGCGTCACTTTGAACATCGTTTCAGAAATGGAACGGAACACCGTGACCAGCGGTTCACGATGGGTGGCGGGCAGCGAAGATAACCCTAAACCGAACAGCACCGAGAAGAAAATAATCGGCAGCATGTCGCCTTTCGCCATCGACGCTACGATGTTAGTCGGCACCAGCGAGAGGATCGTGCCCATAAAGCCATGCGCGTGGCTCTGCACTTCCGCCGTGGTGCTCTGATATTTTGAAATATCCACCGCCGCCAGCTGCGACATATCAATCCCGGTACCCGGCTGGAAGACGTTAGCCAGTGTAATCCCCAGCACGATAGCCACGGTGGTGATCACTTCAAAATAGATAATGGTTTTCGCACCGATACGGCCCAGTTGCTTCGCATCGCCCACCCCCGCAATACCGACCACCAGGGTCGAAATCACAATCGGTACGACGATCATTTTAATCAGGTGGATAAAGATATCGCCGGCAGGCGTCAGGAGATTCGAGATTAACCAGTCGCGACTTTCGGCATGGTAATGCAGGTAACTGCCCAGAAGTATGCCCAGCACCAGGGCCAGCAAAATTTGCCAGGCCAGGCTGACTTTTGTTTTTTTCTTCACTACAGACTTCCTCAATGAAAGGCACCATTCCAGAAGGTAATGGCACCCACTGAAAGGGGTATGAATTGTGTTGCGTTGCTCTGTGGGGTTATTTAACGCGCAGTATCAGTATCATTTGCACGGCATGCTACGCAAGTCTTTAAGAACAGGGGTTTACTCTGGTTTTATGCATAAACTCGCTAATATGGTCGCCTTACGTTGCATAAGTATTTGTTATAAAAAATATTTAATATATTCAATTTCTATAAATACACTTCAGAAATTATTTCACCTCAAAGTTTCATTTGATTGATTTTCATTCAGTTCAATTAATGCGTGATCTGCCCCCCAAATAGAAAACAAAGCCGTCAAAAGCCCTACTATTAACGTTTATTTGACATATATTTAACAACCTACAGGAGAAAAAAAGCCATGAGCCAAATACATAAACACTCTATTCCCGCTAATATTGCGGAACGCTGCCTGATTAACCCGGAACAGTACAAGGCGCAATATCAGCAGTCCATCACCGACCCTGATGCCTTTTGGGGCGAGCAGGGCAAAATCCTCGACTGGATCAAGCCCTACACTCGCGTGAAAAACACCTCTTTCGCGCCGGGCAACATTTCCATCAAATGGTACGAAGATGGCACCCTGAACCTGGCCGCTAACTGCCTCGATCGCCATCTGGCGGAACGCGGCGACCAGACGGCGATCATCTGGGAAGGCGACGACGCCAGCCAGAGCAAAAATATCTCTTATCGCGAACTGCATCATGACGTCTGCCGCTTTGCCAACGTCCTGCTCGACCTCGGTATTAAAAAGGGCGATGTCGTTGCTATCTATATGCCGATGGTGCCGGAAGCGGCGGTGGCAATGCTGGCCTGCGCTCGCATCGGCGCTATCCACTCGGTAATTTTCGGCGGCTTCTCGCCGGAAGCGGTCGCCGGTCGCATCATCGACTCGAACTCCCGTTTGGTTATTACCTCTGATGAAGGGCTGCGCGCCGGTCGCGCGATCCCGCTGAAGAAAAACGTTGATGACGCATTGAAAAATCCAAACGTTAAAAGCATTGAGAATGTGGTGGTCTTCAAACGTACCGGCGGCAAAATCGACTGGCAGGAAGGCCGCGACCTGTGGTGGAGCGATCTGATTGAGAAAGCCAGCGCAGAGCATCAGCCGGAAGAGATGAACGCCGAAGATCCTCTATTTATCCTTTATACCTCCGGCTCAACTGGTAAACCCAAAGGCGTGTTGCACACCACCGGTGGCTACCTGGTCTACGCGGCCTCGACCTTTAAATATGTCTTCGACTACCATCCGGGCGATATCTACTGGTGTACCGCCGACGTCGGTTGGGTCACCGGCCATAGCTACCTGCTGTACGGCCCGCTGGCCTGCGGCGCGACGACGCTGATGTTCGAAGGCGTACCCAACTGGCCAACCCCGGCGCGTATGTGCCAGGTGGTGGATAAGCATCAGGTCAGCATTCTCTATACCGCCCCCACGGCGATCCGCGCTTTGATGGCGGAAGGCGATAAAGCGATTGAGGGCACCGACCGCTCCTCCCTGCGCATTCTCGGCTCCGTCGGTGAGCCAATTAACCCGGAAGCCTGGGAGTGGTACTGGAAGAAGATCGGCAACGAGAAATGCCCGGTGATGGATACCTGGTGGCAGACCGAAACCGGCGGCTTTATGATCACCCCGCTGCCGGGCGCGATTGAGCTGAAAGCCGGCTCCGCTACACGTCCATTCTTCGGCGTCCAGCCGGTGCTGGTGGACAACGAAGGAACGCCGTTGGAAGGCGCAACCGAGGGCAACCTGGCCATCGCCGACTCCTGGCCGGGCCAGGCGCGCACCCTGTTTGGCGATCACGAACGCTTCGAGCAGACCTACTTCTCCACTTTTAAAAATATGTACTTCAGCGGTGACGGCGCGCGCCGTGATGAAGACGGTTATTACTGGATCACCGGTCGCGTGGATGACGTGTTGAACGTTTCCGGGCACCGTCTGGGCACTGCCGAAATTGAATCCGCGCTGGTGTCACATCCGAAAATCGCCGAAGCGGCGGTGGTGGGCATTCCGCATAACATCAAAGGCCAGGCCATCTACGCCTACGTCACGCTCAATCATGGCGAAGAACCCTCGCCGGAGCTGTACGCCGAAGTACGCAACTGGGTACGTAAAGAGATTGGGCCGCTGGCCACGCCGGACATCCTGCACTGGACCGATTCCTTACCGAAAACCCGCTCGGGCAAAATCATGCGCCGTATTCTGCGCAAGATTGCCGCGGGCGATACCAGTAACCTCGGCGATACTTCAACGCTCGCCGATCCTGGTGTGGTGGAAAAACTGCTCGAAGAGAAGCAGGCCATCGCTATGCCATCATAAAAGACCGATCCCCTACACCCTCTCCCCACCAGGGGAGAGGACATAAATACTACTCCCCCAAGGATTTCAGGTAGCAGGAAAGCGGTAAACAGGCTGATTCCCGACAGTTAACTGCCGGGCGGATGAGTGTTGCCGGCAGATGGCGCGTGGATGACGAAAAGGGAACCTCTGGAGACGCTACGATGAACGATCAGATTTGTCAGCGGATAGAAAATAGTGCGCATTTTAGGGAGCTTGTTGCAGCCCGGCAAAGGTTTGCCACCATCCTGTCACTGATTATGTTGGTGATTTATGTGGGTTTTATTTTGCTTATCGCCTTCGCTCCCGGCTGGCTGGGCACGCCGCTGCATGCGGGAACCAGCGTCACCCGGGGTATTCCGATTGGTATCGGCGTAATCGTTATCTCTTTCGTACTAACCGGAATTTACGTCTGGCGGGCAAACGGTGAATTTGACCAGCTGACGAAGAGCATTCTCAGCGAGGTTAAAGCATCATGAAGAAAGTTCTGACGGCGCTCGCCGCCACGCTCCCTTTTACCGCCAACGCCGCAGACGCCATCACCGGCGCGGTACAGCGCCAGCCGACCAACTGGCAGGCGATTATCATGTTCCTGATTTTCGTCGCTCTGACGCTGTACATCACTTACTGGGCGTCAAAACGCGTGCGTTCGCGTAGCGATTACTACACCGCGGGCGGCAATATCACTGGCTTCCAGAACGGGCTGGCAATTGCCGGTGACTTTATGTCGGCGGCCTCGTTCCTCGGGATTTCCGCGCTGGTCTACACCTCCGGCTACGACGGTCTGATCTACTCCCTCGGCTTCCTCGTCGGCTGGCCGATTATTCTGTTCCTGATCGCTGAACGCCTGCGTAACCTCGGGCGCTACACCTTCGCCGACGTCGCCTCTTATCGTCTTAAACAGGGGCCGATTCGTATCCTTTCCGCCTGCGGTTCGCTGGTGGTGGTGGCGCTGTATCTGATTGCTCAGATGGTTGGTGCAGGCAAACTTATCCAACTGCTGTTCGGCCTCAACTACCACATTGCGGTGGTGCTGGTCGGCGTGCTGATGGTGCTCTATGTCCTGTTCGGCGGCATGCTCGCCACCACCTGGGTACAAATTATTAAAGCGGTGCTGCTGCTGTTCGGCGCAAGCTTTATGGCCTTTATGGTGATGAAGCACGTCGGCTTCAGCTTCAATAATTTGTTCACCGAAGCGATGGCGGTCCATCCTAAGGGCTCGGCGATTATGAGCCCCGGCGGGCTGGTGAAAGACCCGATATCAGCGCTGTCGCTCGGTCTTGGACTGATGTTCGGTACCGCGGGGCTGCCGCATATTCTGATGCGTTTCTTCACCGTGAGTGATGCCAAAGAAGCGCGTAAGAGCGTGTTCTACGCTACCGGTTTTATGGGCTACTTCTACATTCTGACCTTTATCATCGGTTTCGGCGCCATCATGCTGGTGGGGGCGAATCCGGCGTTTAAAGACGCGGCCGGACAGCTTATCGGCGGCAACAATATGGCGGCGGTACATCTGGCGGATGCGGTCGGCGGCAACCTGTTCCTCGGCTTTATCTCAGCGGTCGCCTTCGCCACGATTCTGGCGGTGGTGGCTGGCCTGACGCTAGCGGGCGCATCGGCGGTGTCTCACGATCTTTACGCTAACGTCTTTAAGAAAGGCGCAACCGAACGCGAAGAGTTGAGAGTGTCGAAGATTACCGTGCTGATTCTGGGCGTGGTGGCGATTCTGCTGGGCATTCTGTTCGAGAATCAAAATATCGCGTTTATGGTCGGCCTGGCGTTCTCTATCGCTGCCAGCTGTAACTTCCCGATTATCCTGCTGTCAATGTACTGGTCGAAGCTGACCACCCGTGGGGCGATGATTGGCGGCTGGCTGGGCCTGTTGACCGCGGTGATTCTGATGATCCTCGGCCCGACTATTTGGGTGCAGATCCTCGGTCACGAAAAGGCGGTATTCCCGTATGAATATCCGGCGCTGTTCTCTATCGCCATTGCCTTTGTCGGTATCTGGTTCTTCTCCGCCACCGATAACTCTGAGGAAGGATTACGCGAGCGCGAGCGGTTCCGCGCGCAGTTTATCCGTTCGCAGACCGGTATCGGTATTGAGAAGGGTCAGGCGCATTAACTATGACTCACTCCCCGGTCGGCTGACCGGGGAATCTTTATACGCTAGTTGTAGGTGAACGTTATCGTTCCGCTCGCGTTGGCGGTTCCGGGTGTCACTTCAGAACCCGTTTTGTAATAGTTAGTCGTAAACGTCAGCGAGTTTGATGCCGCCGCCCCGCCACGGTTAGCAGGATCGGTGAATTTCGTATAGCTCGCCTCAGCACCAGAGTTCGTCACCGTCGTTCTGTTAACCGGGTCGAATACCCTGTAGGTGGAGGTATTCATAGATAGCGGCGCGCCATTAATATTCAACTGAACCCCTACACCGGTCGCCACGTTTTCGCCGGGCGTTAGAGCAATCACGGTGTGGTCTGGATTATCACCCTCCGCTTCTGTCGCCGTAATACGCATCGTCACGTTAGTTCCGGGTTCACAGGATAATGTCAGCGTCTGCTGGGCAGAACCGGCCTTAGCGGAGAGATTAAATTCACTCGTTTTAACCGAGCCCATTGGGAAATTCAGTGCGGTCGAACTTGCCGTGCAGCCCATCGGCGTCAGCTGGATTTTTGTCGTACCGGTCACGTGCAGTTGGGAAATAACCATCGTTCCAGAACTATCTCTAATCGAAACCGAGGAGACGGGATCCTTCAGCGTCAGGGAACTATTGCTGGCAATCGCTCCGCCGGTGGCGACAAGTTGTAGCTGGTACATCGGGGTATAATATGTGCCAGCCCAGTAATCAAGAAGCCCGTTTGGTTTACCCAGGTAAAAGTCCGCATCACCGATATAATGTTGGCTATAATCCGCATTGAAATCATTAGTATCACCATCATATTCCCCGGTAACATTCAGCCAAACCTTAACTCTGAGACCGATACCAGGCACGCTAGTTGTATATATTCCATCGCTAACAGATGAGACCGTATTTCCGGAAGACCATGCAAATTGTGAATATATATTACCCTGACAGTTAATAACATAGGTTTGTGAACGAGAAATCTGGCCTGAATCATAGAGAACAGTTCCTGCCGAGTAACTTCCCGCATTAATCAATATTTGCTCAGGTAGATTAGTCATCGACACGTCACCATAATTAGTGCCCGTCTCACATGACCAACCATAAATTGGGAAGACTAACGCCAGTAGTAATAAAATATTCTTAAACATATTCTTCTCTGCACGTTACTTGTTATTTATAAGACACGTTAAATGTGGCGGTAAAAAGCACATTACCGGCAGTTATCTGGCCATAAGGTGTATACATTCTGGCAATCATATCAAAAACGTGCCCCCTTGCTTCATCGCTGAAAGTATAGGTATATTGATCGCCTGGCCCTAAAGATTTAGCACCGTTAAGGCTAAGCAACTGTAACCCAACACCTTTCGCCCCAGAACTATCGGTCTGAGAATTTTTGTATATCATCGAATATGTATTATCAAAATAAGCGCCACTAAATGTAATGGTGACCGATGCAGTATCTTTCGAGCAATTATCAAATTCGAGTTGAACAGGGACACTTTCACTGTTAGCCCCCGGTTTCCCGGTCATATGTTGATAAGATACCGTGCCTAAATCTATATTTTCAGAAGGTTTTACCAACACCTCACAGGAGGGCTCCTCAATCATACCGGTAACATTAAAATTAACAGTGCTATTAGCATCGTAGGCCCAAGCGGTAGAGGTCACAAACAGTTGAGTGATACAACATAACACCAACAGACAGGTATTCCTCAGAAGAGAAAAACACATATTGTTCGTGATCATTTTAACCGCCCACATAGGGTATCTGTTCATATTTTGCTCACTGACAATTTGCCTGATAAAAAACAATGTCGTCGGTTGATTTATTACTTGATAAATCATAATTGAAACGGCACTGGGAGCTATTTTCATCTCCCCACTTAACCAACAATAGGCCTTTTGCCGGTAAACCCGTCAGATATACTTGCCCGGCATCGCCCACAATTGAGCTTTTGTTCTCTTTTGTATCCTGGCCTTCATCATTAAGTGAAACAATCGCGCCAAAGGGGACTTCTTTGTTACGAAAGTGCAGAGTCATCATCGCCTTATAGCCAATCCAGGTATCGTATTTTACCTTAACGATAGCGCTGCGCGTCGGTACCACTGTTCTGACGATATTATCGATTTCCGCCCCCGAGACCTGCTGCTCATCAAGGGAGAGATTATTTTCATGATAGGGTCGAACATAGGGCACGACGGCATAGCCTGCAGAATCGGTCATCACGTTAGTCTGTCCACGCACTGCGACATCGCTGACGCCGGGTGCTTCAACCAGCGCCACGCTTTCGCCAAGATAGCGTGAAAAAGTGACGCCACCGGAGTGGGCAACCATCCCGCCGCGCAGCGAATAATTATAATGAGAGCTATAGCTGTCATAACCGTATCCAGCCGCCACTTCACCTTTTGAACCCTGATAGTTCAGGTTGACGTTCCCCGAGGTACTTCTGTCGTTTGCGTTATATCCTTCCTGCACGTTCCAGTTCAGGGAACGGTCCGTAAAGGCTGTACCATTTAAACCAAGGCTATGCGTGGTGTCGCCCTTCCGACTACTGTTCATATTGTAGTTAGCCGACATATCTGCGCCGAAAGGTACGCTCACGGTGAGGGAAATAATGTTATCGCTGGACGGTGAACTATCACTGTTCTGACTAGTGCTCTGCACATTTCGGTTATAGGAGTAGTTGATGAAATATGACACCCGGCCAAAGGTGTTGCTATAACTCACGCCCAGAGACTCCATACGTGAATTATCCCAGTAGGACTCACTGACCAGTGAAAGGGAGAGCGAACCGTACCCTGAGAAAACCTGAGAAGCTGAAGCGTCAAATCGGTCTTTCGTCCGCCCGGTTGACGAACAACAGCCGCTGTAAGAATTCGCGTTATCAATGAAATTTTGCAGCGAGTAGTAGCCATGCGTTGAATAACGATAGCCAGCGACGGAAAAGTTGGTTCCCGTCAGCGGAAAATCTTTACTAAAGCGCACGCGATAAGACTGCCCTTCACTGGATGACGTTTTATCCGATGCAGGATTTTCTTTTATATCAGCCACAGACTGGGAAGCATCAAATGAGAGCGCGCCGACAGAACCCAGATTAAACCCGGCTCCCAGGAGCAAATTACTATATTTATCTTCTAATTGCTGGAAACCACTGTATAGCGTGACGTTACTCAGTGCACCCCAGGCGACTGTAGATTGCAGGAAGTTATACTCCTTTCCTCCTGAACTCCCCGAGCGCGTTTTACCACTGCTGAAAGAGTAATCGACCTGTCCCTCACGCTGTAAAATCGCCAGCGAAGCGAAAGGCACAACAAAGCTCTGCTCGCTGCCATCGGATTCTTTTACCGTCACATAGAGATCGCCCGCGCTCCCGGTTGGGTAAAGGTCGTTTATTTCGAATGCGCCAGGAGAGACCGTGGTTTTATAGATGCTGTATCCGTTCTGATAAACCGTCACGTCGGCGGTCGTGCGCGCGATCCCTTTAATGACCGGAGCAAAACCATTCATGCTATCCGGGAGCATCTCTTTATCTGAGTTCAGTTGCAGACCGGTGAAGCTGATACTGTCAAACACGCCTGATGAGGTATAGGTCTGCCCCATTATCATCTGGCCTTTCAGGGCGTGAATATCACGTGAAATATAGCTGTAGACGGAGTCCCACTGATTACCATCATTATTATGATTGAGGGTGCTGTAATTTCGTAAACGCCATGGTCCAACGTTCACACCCGGTTGCAGGCTGACAAACTGGCTGGACGTCGATTCGCCGCCGTGTCGCGGATCGGTTTTTTGCCCGGAAAGATTATAATTAAACAGCCCGGCCGTAATGCCCTGCTGCCATCTGTTTTCGGGAACATAACCCTGCGGACGGTGCAGCATGGCGACCTGAGGCAAAGTGAAATCGACCCGCTGATGCGAAAGCTGTACCGCCGTCTCCCATCCGGGGATCGCGGACAGCTTTGCGCACCCGGAGCCAGCCACCGTGAGTTCGGGATAATCTTCGGTTTTGATCGACCACTCTTTCAGTTGCGCAACGCTGATACACGGCTGAGCAGAAGACTCATCACCTTCATTTTGCGGCTTGAAAACGATGGATTCAGAAGTAATAAACTTGTCGTTAAGATAGACATCGAGATTGTATTTACCCGGAGGTACGGTTTCCTGGGAGATATAGGATAAATCTACGGCTGTCGCACCCGTTTCATTCACTTCAAGTAAGTGTGGGTTAAAGTATTCCCCAGCGAGAGTCGGTAATGAGATTGTGCCAAGACAGCAGAGAATAGCAATGTAGCTGCTTTTCAATACAAATGTATTATTACACTCAATATCACTGAATGATGGCAGTATATTTCGGTCCTGACATACCATAATCATTGATCACGCTCCATGTGACTTCTCTTTTCCCAGATGAAGATGCGCTTGCTACCGGTATTTTTATCGTTGAGTAAGGTGCAATAAACCACGCTTCAGGTACTGCCTTGCCATTAATAAATATCCCTGAGAAATTCATATATAGTGGAGAGTCATTTTTCACCTTCACCTCTCTTCCTTCACTGGACCATCGCAGTTTCTCAGCGTAGTTTTCTGGAATGGCTTTTTTTAAGGCTGCGGGTCGGTAAATAAGTTTAATTCGGGAATTGATAGCAAATTGCACCATGTTCTTGTCTGGTGCGTTTTCCATTGCAGGAATTCCTTTAACGTTCAGCCAAAACATCGACTCCCGATCTTCCGGCAGAGGTTTACCTGAACGGAGAATGCGCACAAATCCTTGTTCACCCGCCTTCAATCGGAACAGAGGAGGGGTAGTAATAAATGAATCTTTCGCTGGCGATGTATCATCAACGATAGAGATCCAGGACTGTACTATATTTGTTACATTATCTTTGTTTTGAACAGACACTGTCGTTGTCTTTTGTGTGCCATCGAAGATCACGCGTGTGCCGCCAACAACCACACTTGCCTGCGATACTGAAATACAGGAAAATAAAAAAACATAACATAATAATAATCTGTTCATAGCATTGTCCAAACAGGGAAAGCAAACCGCTTTCCCTTTATATATTTATGACTTAATTAATAATAGGTAACGTTATAAGTTACTGTCGTACTTACCGGGCCTTTAGTTGGGGCAGCAGCTCCAGACTTAGCCATTTTTACGGTAAACGGAATGGTTGCTGAACCGGAGGTGATATTAACGTCAGAGCCTTCAGTATTGTTCTTCTGTAAAGCTCCGGCGTTATCAAAAATAGCGATAGCGACATTGGTAGCTGGAGTCCCTGAAGCCTGGTTTTTAAAATAATCACTATTAAATGTATCCGCTTCACCACCAAAGGTCACTCTGGCTTTAGTCAGTGAATCTTCGTCCGTAGGGCAACCGGTCAGATTGAAAGTGAAACTCTTCGCCGCGCTATAGGTATTAGCGCTCAAATCGGCTACCGAGACAGTCCCCATCTCAATAGAGGAAACGCCGCCATCAATAGTGGCGGTACACGTCGTATCGGAAACCGTTCCGGTGAAAGTAATAGTGTTATCCGCATGAGACATTGCAACCAGAGAGCAGCCCGCAGATAAGGTCAGAATTTTAGCTAAAGTTTTTACATTGGTTTTCATTGGTATTCCCCTATTTATCCAGATTAACAATCAATCCATCAATTGTTTATGACGATATATTAGAGAATGGGATTGGATACCAACTTGATATAAATGTTGATATACTTTCTGGGAAATGAATCACTTGCATATAATATTGATTACAAATACCAACACAAGAGCTTTAGCTCCACATGAATCCATTCAATAATAAAAGCTCACGTCGCCAAGATAACCGAAAGTAGGAAAGTTCTCAACAAGGTTAGGATGCCTCTCTTAAGGAGATAATTACTCACCATCAATAATGACAATGTATAATTTAAAAATAAACAAGAAAAATCATGATATTATAAAACAAATACATTCACACAAAAAATATAAAATATAAAACACATACGTAAAACAACTATAAATCCACTAAAAAAAGAAACATTTAGTTACAATTAAAACGTAAAGCAATTAAGAATGTTCGCGAAAAAACCAATAAAAAGCTCACCTAATCTCTATTTAACATTAATATCGCAACTAATTTAATCATCAATTACATAAGTATACATATGTAGCGTTAATTAACATTTTCTATTAAAAATACTTAATTCCCCATTATATCTCCCGGCCAATCCGCAAGGATAATAATCGTGATGATGGTTAAATGATTATCAAAACATGACCCAACGTACCAACGGCGCGGCCAGTACCATCACCACACCGGAAAGCATCATCACCAGGCTGGCGACCACGCCCTCTTGCGGGCCTAACTCGTAGGAGCGGGCCGTTCCGGCACCATGAGACGCCGCGCCAAATCCCGCCCCTTTCGCCATCCCCTCTCGGATGGAAAGACGCAGAAACAACATATCCCCCACCGCCATACCAAATACCCCGGTCACAACCACAAATAGGGCGACTAAATCAGGCTGACCGCCCAGCGGTTTGGCAGCCGCCAGAGCAAAGGGCGTCGTCACCGAACGTACCGCCAGGCTTCGCTGGATTTCATCGGGCAGCGTAAATAATCGCGCCAACCAGACGGAGCTGGTCACCGCCACTACCGACGCGGTGGTCACGCCAGCGGTCAGCGACATCCAGTGGCGCTTAATAATCGTCAGATTATCATACACTGGAACGGCAAAGGCGATGGTCGCTGGCCCCAGCAACCACAGCAGCCAGTGGGTTTCCCCGATATAGCTTTGATAGGAGATATGGCCAAATACCAGGATCAGTACCAACAGGACTGGGGTAAAAACCAGCGGCATCAGCGGGAGCTTATGAAAGCGTCGATAGAGACGTTTGTTGGCAAAATAGAGCCCCAGCGTAACGATAAGACACAGGACGCTCAGTTGAAAATCACTCATGTTTCATCCTGCTCACTTCATAGCGATACACTTTATCGACCACCCACGCCGTCGTGCCCAGTACCATGGTGGTGCTCAGCCCAATAACCAAAAAGATGCGCCAGCCATCAACCATCAGCAGTTGGGCGTAGTTCACCACCGCAACCACTGCTGGCACGAAAAACAGCAACATCTCCGCCAGCAGCCAGCGAGCCCCGGCGCGAACCCAGTTTAAGGGGATAACCCGACAGACAATCAGCGCCAGCAGCAGCAACATGCCGACTAAATTTGCCGGAAGCGGCAGGTGCAACCAGTTAACCAAATATTCAGCGCAGACAAACAATCCGGCATAGATCAGTACCTGAATCGGTACCTGAAGGCGTTGCATGACGAAGGGCGTCACGCGAGCTGGCGCGAAGGCCATGAGCGGAATTCCTGAAAAAGATGACAGGCGTGCAGTATAGAGAGCCACCAGGCCCGGTAGAAATGAATTAAAATCATCACAGGTATAGTCTCAGGGAATAATTTTGACACCCTCCCCCACCTTCTCGCTATGCGAATCAGGAGGGGGATCCCTTTTCAGGTAGCAACACGTTACCGCATTGCCCGGTTCCACGCTTAACGGCTTACGCCGCCTTACGGGCGCGTCCAGGGTTTGCCCCAGACAACACGGCATGTCCTGCCGCGAGAATATGACGAGCGCCGTTTATGTCGGCGTTCGCTTCATAACCACACGCCATGCAGACAAATACTGCCTGCGATTGACGGTTTTCCTTCGCTGTATGACCGCAGCACGCGCATTTTTGGCTGGTGTATGCCGGGTTTACGGCCTGCACTTCTCTGCCACGCCAGAGCTGCTTATATTCGAGCTGACGGCGCATTTCGTGCCAGCCCTGATCGAATCGTTACCTTTGCTCTTGCGCTTGAATACCGGCTTTTCAGCCGCCAGACGCCTGTCAAAGCAACGTTTCCATGCCCCGTGCAGGTCTTTCAGTTTCTGCTCTAGGTTGTCGGTATACGCTTCGGAAAGGAAGGCCAGATCAGGTAAGCCCTTCCACGCTGTAAGCATTTTATTCAGCTCAAAGGCAGTAGGCAGTTTCTGACCAGCCTCAAGAATGCGCTGTGTTTCTGCCAGGCCATAATTCCAGACGAAACGGGCACAGCCGCACATTTAATTCAGTATGCATTAAAGCAAGGTATATAAATTAACCACAAGAATTGCCCGGGTTCAAGCGATGCAGGAAATCAAAAGAAGCAGGTATAGTACCTATTTGCTGCATGTTCACATCGTCTATGTGACGAAGTATCGCAGAAAGGTTTTCGGGGAATTACACCTCGAAAAAATCAATCAGTATGTATCCGGGGTATGCGGTGATTTCGGCGCGGAACTGAAAGAGTGTGACGGGGAGGCGGATCATATTCACATGCTGATCGAATACCCGCCGACAGTGCAGTTGTCAAAGTTGGTTAACAGCCTGAAAGCCGTCACCAGTCGGCGACTACGGAATGAGTTTCTGGATTTGCGGGCTGCGTACAGTAAGCCCGTGCTATGGTCACGCAGTTACTTTGTTGGCTCATGCGGTGGAGCGCCGCTGGAAGTTGTGAAGAAGTACATACAGCACCAGCGTGGCTAACGAATCTTTTGACGCTGGCGCGTCAATTCAAATTCCCCTCCCACCTCCCCGGAGGGAGTACCCTTTGAGGCAAAAGATGGATATCCGAACGCTGCGTTATTTTGTTGAAGTGGTCCGCCAGCAGAGCTTTACCCGTGCGGCGGAGAAGCTATTCGTCACGCAGCCCACGATCAGCAAGATGCTCAAAAATCTGGAAGATGAACTGAACTGCACTTTGCTGATCCGCGATGGGCGCAAGCTATTGCTGACGGATACCGGACGGGTGGTCTTCGAGCGCGGACAGGCTATTCTTGGCGAGTTTCATCAACTGGAGTCGGAGCTGAGCGATATTAATCATCTGCACAAAGGTGTGCTGCGTCTGGGGATCCCGCCGATGGTAGGGATGCTGATGGCGGAACCGATTAGCCACTTTCGCCAGCGCTACTCTGGCGTTGAACTAAAGATTGCCGAGTTTGGCGGATTGACGGTGCAGCAGGCGGTAAGCAACGGCGAACTGGATTTGGCGATGACGGCACTCCCTGTTGATGAGGCCAGCGGCCTGAGCACGCTGTCGTTGTTTAATCATCCACTCTGCGTGCTGACCCCGAGAACAGCGCAATGGGAAAGCATATCGTCACTGTCTCCGAAGGCGCTCGCCGAGCATCCTCTGGTGATTTACAACGAAGATTTTGCCCTCAGTCAGCAGTTGATGCAGCTTTTTACCCAGCATGAGGTTAAGCCGCGTATTGCGGTGCGTAGCGGGCAGTGGGATTTTCTGGCCGCGATGGTGCAAGCGGGGATTGGGATAGCGATTCTGCCGGAGCCGATTTGCCAGCGTCTCGATCCGCAAAGCTTTTGCTGGATACCGTTGCAGAGCGAACTGCGCTGGGAGCTGGGGATGATTTGGCGGGAGGGCGTGTATATGTCGCACAGCGCGCGGGCATGGCTGGAGTGTAGTAAGGCGTTCTGGCTGGAGTGAGTTCCCGGAGGCGGCGCGTTGCGCCTGTTCGTATATGGACACCTCCCGTGATGCAAGCTATTTTTTGTGTGAGTCACCAGGGTAAGTTGCGTTCGTATATCCGGCCTCTCTTTCGGTACCGTCGTACCCGGGCCATGATGTGTTCTGCGCACCTGCTTCCTTTCGGGCTATCGGCTTTGCTTCGCAGGGAGCCTTCGGACAGGCCGGATTTCTCAGGTGCTGGTCTTACCGGTTACTCATCACGCTAAATCGCTTCGCAATCTCACGACAGGGTTACTGCTCTTTTTACTGCATGGTTCACGGGGTGTCGGTTAACCGGCGACCCGTGAACCATGGTAATCTTCTCCGCGACTCATCACCGCCCACGCTATCCGCACATTCTTGTTCGCCAGCGCCACCGTCGCGATATTCCGGTTCCGTCTTTCCGCCACCGACTGCAGCCACTGGCTCCGCCGGTCTTCTTTGCCTGCACATGTCTTCAGAACTGACCGTGCCCCGTGGATGACCAGCGTACGCAGGTAGCTGTCACCCCGCTTGCTGATATGCCCCAGCTGCTGCTTACCGCCGCTTGAGTGCTGCCGGGGAACCAGCCCCACATAAGCCGCCATCTCCCGACCGTTCTTAAACTGCGTCGCGTCACCCAACAACGCCACCATCGCGCTGGCGGTTATCACGCCGATACCTTCTATTTTCATCAGCCGCTGGATGCAGATATCTTCCCGCGCCGCCTCTGCGAGCCGCCGGTCATGCCCCGCCACCCGGTCATCCAGCATCCGCAGCTCTTCGGCCAGCTCGCACAGCAGGCGCATAAACCGGTCATCCCACTGCTCCTGCTGTGACAGTATCTCCGGCAGCGCCTTACGCAACTGGCTGATGCCGACCGGCAGCACCACGCCGAATTCGCCCAGAAAGCCCCGTATCTCGTTGCACAGCGCCGTGCGGCTTTTTATCACTCTGGCCCGCACGCGATGCTCAGCCTGAAGAGTCTGCTGGCGCTCTGTCTTAACCGCGACGAAGCGCATGGCGGGGCGGCTGATGGCTTCACAGATGGCTTCGGCATCGTTGGCATCATTCTTGTTGCCCCTGAGGTAGGGCTTAACAAACTTCGGGGGAATAATGTGCACGGTATGTCCCATGCGGGTGAGTTCGCGGGCCCAGTAGTGGGATGACGCGCAGGCTTCAATCCCGACGGTGCAGGGAGCCAGCTGAGAGAAATAAGCGTGCATGTGGGCGCGGCGGAGAGATTTCCGCACGACGACATGTTCATGGTGATCCACAGCATGGATCTGAAAGACATTTTTTGCCAGGTCAAGACCGATACGTTTAATATTCATGGTGGACACCTCCTCCTGTGGACTGCAGGTAACACTTCCAGTCTGGCACGTTCTGATGCCGTAAGGTGGGAGGTGTCCATCACATCGGGCTACCAAAACCATACGATGCTAGCGGCGGCTTCGTCCCGGGTCGCGGTTAACGCCTTACCCGGGCTACAGATTCCCAATCGTCTGAGGGACGGTAGCCCGGACAAGGCGCATCAGGCGCCGCCTCCGGGAAAATCACACCTCGAAAATCCAGGTCAGCACAGCGCCTCCGGGGAACAGGTACGGAGTTACTGATCTTCGATTAACAACGCTTCCAGCAGGTCGAGATCGTGCAACATCTTCTGCAGCGTCTCGTTGCTGATCTGCCGGGTGGCACGCAGGTGGTATAGCTCCCCGCGCTCTGAACGCAGCGCCGCCAGGCGGAACCGGCGTTCGAGGCTCTCTTCCAGCATCGACGTTTCCACATCGTTACGTCCATCGACCCGACGACGCAGGTTACCAATTACCCGCGAACTGACCTCGGTCAGCAGCTGATTATCGATATTCTCTTTGGTGTCCGATGCCAGGCGCTCTTCCATTTTCTGAATCGCGACAATCGCCACGTCCGCCGTTGCCGCCCGTGCCAGACGCTCTTCTTTGCGCTGCTGAACATGGTCGCTCGACTCGATATGGCGCAGCAGAATCGGCAGCGCAATCACACCAACAAACAGGGAAAACAGAATCACCCCGGCGGCAAGGAACACCAGCTCATAGCGCGCCGGGAAGACGTTACCGTCCGGCAACAGCAGAGGAATCGACAGCACACCGGCAAGAGTAATCGCCCCACGCACCCCGGCGACGGAGGAGATCAGCAGCTCACGCGTGGTCCAGGAGCCAAACTCCATCGGTTTCTTTTTCAGGAAGCGCTGGCTCAATTTACGCATCGTCCACAGCCAGCCAAATCGCACCAGCATCAGGGCGGCGTAAATCAGGATGATATCGGTAAACAGCATCCAGGTTTCAACGTTCGGATCCGCTTCTGCCGCCACCAGCGAGCTCGACAGAATATCCGGCAACTGCAGCCCCAACAGCAGGAAAACCATGCCGTTAAACACGAACTCCAGCATCGCCCAGGTGCTGTTAGCACGCAGGCGCATCGCCAGCGGTGCGCTGCGCATCACGCCGGAACGGGTGATGGTCATCCCCGCAGCAACCGCCGCCAGGATCCCGGAAAAACCGATATGTTCAGCAATCAGGTAGGAAGCGAACGGCAGCAGGAATAGCAGGACAATCTGCGTTGCCGGTTCATCGCCGCCCCAACGGCTAAGAAAGCGCATTGAGCGCCCGTACAGCCAGCTGACCACGAAGCCTGCAAGAATGCCGCCCACCGCCACTTTGAAGAACTCTACCGTCGCTCCGCCGACGGTAAAGACCATCGTGCCCATCGCTACCGCGACGGCAAACTTCAGGGAGACCAGGCCGGAGGCGTCGTTCATCAGCGCCTCACCCTGCAAAATACCCATAATTTTTTTCGGGATGCGCCCTTCACCAACAATCCCGGAGAGCGCCACGGCATCGGTTGGCGACAGCACCGCCGCCAGCGCGAAGGCCGGTATCAGCGGAATGCCCGGCACGATCCAGTAGATGAGGTAGCCAATACCGACCACCGTCACCAGCACCAGCGCTAGCGCCAGACCAAATATTTCTCGCCCATGCTCAATGAACTCGCGGGTCGGCGTCTTCCAGCCATCAGCAAATAGCAGCGGCGGGATAAACAGAACCAGAAAGAGTTCAGGGTCGAATTCGACGTGTAGTCCAAAGGTAGGCCAGGCCAGCATCGCGCCAATGCCTATTTGGATTAAAGGTAGTGGAACCTGAAAGGGCAGTACGCGTGTAACTACCCCGGAGAGAGAGACCACGAGGGTCATGATGAGTATGGTAAAGAATATTTCCATGTGTTCCCTGTTTGCTGCGTTTTCTTTTTTTACATCTGAGGCGTCATGTCTCGAAATAGTACGCTACTCAGATTAACGCAAAAGGAAACAGGATGTGGCTTAAAAATAAATCGGGCGGCCAAAGCCGCCCGTGATTAGCAGAAAAAGTTAAATCGCCCAGCCGCCAGCGTAGAAAATAACCAGCGCCGCCGCGATGATCACCGTCCCCAGGTTCAGCTTGCGCCACTCCCCGGACACCAGACGACCAATCACCAGTGAAGCAAAGCCAATCATGATGCCGGTAACGATGTTACAGGTCAGTACGATAAAGACCGCCGTAATCAGGCCCGCCATCGCATCGACAAAATCGTTAAAGTCGATTTTCGCCACATTGCTCAGCATCAGCAAACCAACGTACATCAGCGCCGGAGCCGTCGCGTACGCCGGTACCAGATAAGAGAGCGGAGAGAGGAACAGGATCAGCAGGAACAGCACGCCAACGGTTACCGCAGTCAGGCCGGTTTTACCGCCCGCGGCAGTGCCTGCGGCTGACTCGATATAGACCGCTGCCGGAGCCGCGCCGACCAGACCTGAGAAGACGCTGCTCAGGGAGTCAGTGGTCAATGCTTTGCCGCCGTTGATAATCTGCCCGTCTTTATCCAGCAAGTTTGCCTGACCGGCTACCGCGCGGATGGTGCCGGTAGCATCAAATACTGCGGTCATCACCAGCGCCAGCACGCTCGGCAGAACGATGGGGTTCAGCGCACCCACGATATCCAGGCTGCCAATCAGCGAGTTGCCGTGCTCGTCGCTCAGCGACGGCATAGCGAAAACACCAGAGAAGTGAACGTTAGGATCGAAAATCAGACCGATAATCGACACGCCGATAATCGTCAGCAGGATACCGCCCGGCACTTTGAGTTTTTCGAGGCCGATAATCACCGCCAGCCCCACCAGCGACATAATCACCGGGAAGCTGTCGAAATTACCCAACGCCACCGGCAGGCCGTCCAGCGGGTTTTTAATGACCAGACCAACGCCGTTGGCAGCGATCAGCAGCAGGAACAGGCCGATACCAATCCCCGTGCCGTGCGCAACGCCCTGCGGCAGATTACGCAAGATCCAGCTACGAATACCGGTTGCGGAAATCACGGTAAACAACACGCCCATCAGGAACACGGCACCCAACGCTACCGGAATACTGATCTGTTGGCCCAACACCAGGCTAAAGGCGGTAAAGGCGGTCAGCGAAATCGCGCAGCCAATTGCCAGCGGCAGGTTCGCCCACAGTCCCATCAGCAGAGAGCCAACGCCCGCCACCAGGCAGGTGGAGACAAAGACCGCCGCCGGTGGGAAACCGGCTTTTCCGAGCATACCCGGCACCACGATGACGGAATACACCATCGCCAGAAAGGTCGTAAGACCGGCAACGATTTCCTGGCGCACGGTGCTGCCGCGAGCAGAAATTTTAAACCAGGCGTCCAATGAACCGCCGGTACGCGCTGAAGGCGTAGACATAGAAAACTTCCCCTGAGAATTTTTATCGTTCGTTTGGATGCGAGGTGGACCATCCACTGCCAGTTAAACGCGATCTCCTTGTGCTACATCGCAGCGCCAGGGGCTGTGAAAAGCAAACGTTTAACTCCGCGCATACAATACGGTGTGAAGAATGACTTTGCTCCCCCCTGTTAGCAGAGGGAATGATGAGCAAAATAAAAAGGCAAACGATTATCCAGCCTTTAGATGGGCCTTTTCAACTGAAGATTGCCGTATTTCGCTAAATTTCGCTTATGACGTTCAGGAAATAACCAGCCGATGCGCAAACGTTATCGTCCATGCGCAATCCGGTAACATTTTTGCATTGCACTGATAGCAACTTTTTCCAGTCATCGGCTTTAGTAATGCTTCACCCACCGGGTAAGGTAAAAGGACCACCGCGCTCAATCGCCCTCTGCCACGCCGGGCGCTGCTCTATACGCTGTACCCACTGCGTCAGATGAGGTAAATGGTCCACACCGCCACGCCCCAGCAACGCCATCGCCGGGAAGCTCATCTGGATATCCGCCATACTCAGTTCGGCTCCGGCAAACCATCGGTGTCGGGAAAGATGCTCTTCAATAAAACGGGCGTGCGTTTCCACTTGCCGATCAAGCCAGGCTTTTTGTACACCTTTGCCTAACGCATTGCCCAGAGTGCGCATGCCAAAAGGAACCGGCGGCTTACCCAGACTGGCGAACACCAGTTTCATCAGCAGCAGCGGCATCAGCGAACCTTCGGCGTAGTGCAGCCAAAAGCGGTATTGCAACTTATCTTCTATCGACTGCGGCCTGAACCGCTGGATGCTGTCATAGGTCTCCTGCAAATATTCCAGGATTGCGCCGGATTCTGCGAGGATGTAGCCGTTATCTTCCACCACCGGCGATTTACCTAGCGGATGAATATCCTTTAACTCCGCCGGGGCGAGCATATTTTTCCCCCGCTGATAAGAGACTATCTGGTAAGGCAGTTGCAGCTCTTCAAGCGCCCATAACACGCGCTGCGATCGCGACTGATTAAGATGATGTACCGTCAACATGGGCTTCTCCCGCTGTTTGTTCAAATTAACTATAGGAACAGGCGGCGAATGACGGAAATTTTCCGGCAAACCAAAGAGGAAAAATCAGCGGGAAGTGCCACACTTAAGTTGTCGGCACAAACCGGAACCTCAATCAACACATTGCGCAATACCGAGGGGAGCCGACGTCGGGGGAAACCCTCCTGCGAAGCAGCGGGATAGTGCGAAAGACCAAGACCGGAAAACAACTAAAGCGCCCTGTTGTGGCGCTTTAGTTTTTTTACTCCTCTTCCAACAGCCGCGCGCCAGTCCCCTCTTCGCCCAGCTTATCGCCAGGGTTACGTAACGGGCAGTCGCGACGCGACAGGCAGCCGCAGCCAATGCAGCCATCCAGCTGATCGCGCAGTGCGGTCAGAGTGTGAATGCGCCGATCCAGCTCTTCCCGCCACTGGGATGACAGCATCTTCCACTCTTTGGCGCTGAGGTTATGCCCTTCCGGCAACACGCCGAACGCATCGCCAATCGTCGACAGCGGAATACCAATACGTTGCGCAATTTTAATGATCGCCACCGCGCGCAGGACATCACGCCGATAGCGCCGCTGATTACCGGCGTTACGCTGGCTGTGAATCAGCCCCTTGCTTTCATAAAAGTGCAGCGCGGAGACAGCAACACCGGTTCGTTTTGCCACTTCGCCGGGGGTCAGCAGCATTTTGATGCGAGGGGATTTCTTTTCCATAAAGCGCTTTACCTCAAGTTAACTTGAGGAATTATACTCGCCCACAGACAAAACGACGAATCGAGAATTGAGAGAGGCCGCAATATGTCCCATCACGATATTATCCAAACACTTATTGAATGGATTGATGAACATATCGATCAACCACTTAACATTGATGTAGTCGCCAGAAAATCGGGCTATTCGAAATGGTATCTCCAGCGGATGTTTCGCGCAGTGATGCATCAAACCCTGGGGGATTACATTCGCCAGCGCCGCCTGCTGCTTGCCGCAGAAGCGCTAAGAACCACCCAGCGCCCTATTTTTGATATCGCGATGGATCTTGGCTACGTATCGCAGCAAACATTTTCGCGGGTTTTCCGCCGCGAGTTCGACCGCACGCCCAGCGCCTATCGCCATCAAATCTCCGCGTGAAGATGTTGTTGATGCGGACAAAGGCTGGTGCGGGCGTTAGCCAGCCACTGCATAAACTCCAGCGGTGGCATCGCTTTCGCAAAGTGCCAGCCCTGGCAGTATTGCACGCCGTGCTTTTGTAACCACGCCACCTGGTCGGCCGTTTCAACCCCTTCGGCAACGATCTTTAAATGCAAGCTGTTAGCCATCTGAATAATATGTTCAGCAATCAGGTGGCTGGTGCTGTTGTTCGTTAGCGCATCAACGAAGGATTTATCAATCTTGAGGATGTCTACGTTCAACGAATGGAGGTTGTGCAGGTTGGAGTAGCCGGTACCAAAATCATCAATCGCAATTTCATACCCCGCGTCGCGGAAGGCCTGAATCACCGGGGTGGTTTTCGGCACATCGATAAACCCGCGCTCAGTCACTTCGATTTTAATCTGCTCCACGCTAACTGCATGGCGGTGGACCTTTTCGTTGATGTGCTCAATCAATCTCGCGGAGTGGAAATCCGAAGCCGAAAGGTTGATTGCCACGTATAAATGCGGGTGCCGGGCCAGAAACTCGCCCATATCGGCGAATACCTCATCCACCACATAGTCCGTGACCTGCGCAATCATCCCCTCATTTTCCGCCAGCGGGATAAACTCAGCCGGGCTCATCACCGGGCCATCAAATCCAGGCCAGCGCAACAGCGCCTCGGCACCCACGCAGCAGTTATTTTTGATATCAATGATCGGCTGGTAGTGCAGGCACAGTTGGCGACGGTTTAGCGCTCGCTGCAGCATGCTGCGTGGAGAATGATACTGCTGTCGAGTGCGTGACCACACCAGCAAAAGCAAGATGCTGCAAATCAGCCCTAGCGGCAGGGTCAGCGTTACCTGATTATAAAAATTCTGATAATAGCTCACCCGCGAAGTGGACATAATGACGGCTATCGGGCGAACGGTGGAATGGGCAATGGTATAAACGCGTCCATCCTGATGAAAAAACGCCTCTTCATCACGGATCAACCGATGCAATTGGCCGGGGTCTGCATTCGTACTGACGGAAAAAAACTGGTTGGTTTTGGTATCAAAAACGCCCCATGCCAGATCGCGGTCGCTGGTTATCAACGCGCTAAAGGAAAGCGGATGAATCACCGCCACATAATGACCGCGCTGCATATAGTTCATGGCATAGCTGGGATAAAAAGGGGTTTCGCGGTAGTAGTAAATCGCAATATCCGGCTTTTTAGTATACGTCGCAGCCGGAATGCGCCATCCGGCCTGGCGACGTACCGAAGTCGAGCAGAAAAAATGCGTGCCATTGGCATAGATTAAATCGTCGATATAGAGCAGGCCGCGAACAATACTCAACATATGTTGCTGATGTTGTGGCGAGCATAGCTCCCCCTGATATAACCTGGCTTTATCGCGCGCCTCATCGGCTTCACGAATGACCACCTCAGTTTTTTGCAGCGCCAGCTTAGAAAACACCCGTAGCTGATCGGTGGTTTCCGCTTTGGCGCGTATTTGTGCAAACCACAATGCCAGCATCACTGGTAGCAGAATAACCAGCACGATGCCAAATACTCTTAACGCCTTATGTGGCGAGCTATGACTCATTTCCGCTTTTTATCCATGCGATACGCCTTAATCAAGGTGAAAGGCCCCGATGACTCTGCTTACTGTGATATGAATCAGGGCAATTCAGCAACCCACGCTTTGACGTAAAAACCTCATGACTATGAATCATGAATAATACTGACTTATAGAAGGCTGGAGAAACATTCTTAACATAATGAGATTAGCTCCACTATCTCATTCGGTTTATCCGTATAATTGGCGGGAATAAGTAATAAAATCCGCAGAACATAAACGCTAATAAAAAAGAATTGCGGCTGGCTATCGTTTATAATCGCCTTCTGAATGAAAGATACATCCCTCCCTCTCTTATTAACCACTCAAACAAAGTGGTTAATAAGCGCAAGAAAAGTACTTTTTTTGGCTGGTGAATAAAAGAACAATTGTGATATAGTTCACATTAGTTGATGAAACAAGAACGTTGTTTCATTACTCTCTTGTTTGCCTGTAGATAGCCAGAGCACCACGTCATCGTTAGTCTCGTCAGGTTGTCAAAGGCTCCCGCATTTCTTTGAGGAAAGGTTGATGGCTACCATTACTACCAGTGTCGTACTTTTGCGCTGGCCACTCGTGAGCGCAGTGCTGATGTTCCTGGCCAGCTCGATGAATATTCAGCTGCGTAAAAGTGATTATGCCGGTTTAGCGGTTATTTGTAGCTGTGTAGGCCTGGCCGCAGCCTGCTGGTTTGCCACCGGTCTGTTAGGTATTACGCTGCTGGACGTTGCAAAGATCTGGGGCAATATCAAAGATGTCATGATTGAAGTCATGAGCCAGACCCCGCCGGAATGGCCGATGATGATGACCTGATGTTAAAAAAGCTTCCCAACGGGAAGCTTTTTTTACCGCTATTTGCCCATCTTCGACAGCATCTCCGGGCGCATAAATTTATGAATCACCAGCATAAACAGCAGCGATGGCACCAGTAAAATCAGCGCCGTAATTGACGATACTTGATAGTTGCCCGACATACTGGCGTTATACAGCAGCAGCGGCAAGGTGGTGATATCCGGCGCGCCGACAAAAAAGGTGCCGGTAAATTCGTCCAGCGACTCCAGAAACACAAAAATGCTGGCGGCGATAATTCCCGGCGAAGCCTGCGGCAGCACAATATGCCAGAAGGTATAAATCGGTCCGGCCCCCAGATTACGCGAAGCCCTCGCCAGTAGCGGATCAACCGCCGAAAAGGCCGCCACGCAAATCCACACCGAATACATCAACCCATGTACGCTGTGCACCAACACAACCCCCGCTACCGTGCCGTTAAGCTCCCATTGATAGAAAAGCCGGGCGATATTCATGTACACCGTCAGATTGGGAAACGCCTGCGGGATCAGAAACAACAGCATAAACAACACCCGTAGCGGCATCCCGCGCCTTGAAAGCGCGTAGCCCGCCGGAATGGAGATCAGCAGACATACCAGCACCGATAGCAGCGCAATCAGCACGCTGGTCAGCAACGAGCCGGACACATCGCTGTAGGGGCTGAATACCTGATACCAGTATTTCAGCCCCCATTGGCTGGGCAGCGAATGCGGGAAAAACCAGCTCTCCGCCACCGTCCAGATGAGCAAGTTCAGCAGCGGGCCAAACATCGCCAACAGCATAAAGACCAGCAGTAACGTTTGTAGCGGCAGGCTGGCGCTCAGCTTTCTGCGGCCTTTCGCCAGCAGCGTTCCCGGTCGTGTCATGATTGCCTCTTTCATTATTCGCTCCCTTTTTGCTGCAAACTATGGCGCAGATAAAACCACGACAGCGCCCCGCAAATCAGCAACGACACCACGCCAAGCGCATTAGCGACGGCGTAGTCGCCATAGGAATTAACGCGAAAGGCCATATCCACGGTCATCATCGTCGGCGAGCCGACGCCTATCATCAGCGGGACCGACAGCACCGACATCATGGTGACGGTGGAGAGTACCAGCGCCACGCCGATTGCTGGCAGCACCTGCGGCAAAATAATGTCGAACAGAATACGCGGACGCGACGCACCAAGATTACGCGCCGCCAGAATTTGCGATTGCTCAAGCGCGGCCATTGCCCCACAGATAAGCAACGTGGCAAACGCCAGTTGCTTCCAGACAAAAGTGATAATGATCCCCTTCCAGCCCAGCCAGGAGATGGTCTCCAGCGGAGTGATGAGGTCAGTTGCCACCAGCGCGTTGTTCATCAAGCCGTTTTTGGCCAGAAAGGTACGCATCATCTGCGCGGCGACGATAAAAGGGATGAACAGCGGCAGGCGATACAAAAAACCCAGCATGCGGACAATAGGCCGACAGGGCGAGAGCGTGATCACCGCCGAAAGAGTAATGGAGAGAACCGCCAGCAGCGCCACCGAAGCCAGCACAATAATCAGTGTAAACAGAATATCGCTGGAATAGAGCGCATATACCTTACGGAAATGAGCCAGCGTGAGCCGCTGCGCATCGTCGGTAAAGGCGGCGATTAGCGAGAAGCCCAGCGGATATAAAAAGAGTACGGCGATCATCAACGCGGCCGGTGAGACCAGCAGCAAGTATTTCAGCGAAGTACGCATAGCAAACCTGGTGTCAGCAACAAGAAAAAGCTCAGGGCGACGTCACGCCGCGCCTGAGCATCAGCAGTCAATTAATTGGCGACCTGGCTTTCATAGCCTTCTTTGATGTCGTCAAAATATGGCGTAATCGGGAAGCTCTTACCGTATTCCGCCAGCGCCTGCGGTGAAATTTCAGCAAACAGTTTTTGCCAGGTTTGCGCATCAAGCTTCGGCTTCACCTGTTCAGCGTCGATCCCCGGATACCAGTTAAACTGCTTCACGATCCCCTGCGCCTGCACTTCCGGGCTGGTCGCCAGTTCGATAAACTCACGTGCCAGCTGCGGATTCGCCGCCTTCGCCGGGGTAACGTAGTACATCGGTTGGCCCGGCATTCCCGGCGCTAACAGCGACAGCTTAATCGACGGCGGCAGCTTGCCCTGATCTTTCCAGCTATAGAACATATCCACCCACACCGGTCCCATCATGATTTCGCCACGGCTCAGCATATCGAGCGTCCCGGCGTTACCCGGCGTGAAGGTGACGTTCTTATTAAACGCTTTCAGCTTCTCGTAAGCCTGACCCCAGTTTTTTTCAACGCCTTTATCGTACGGCAGAGAAGACAAACGCTGGGCATCGGTGCCGTAGGCGTAGATCCAGCCCACCACAAAGCTGACGCCGGACATGCCGTTCTTAATGCCGTTGTAGCCAAAGGCCTGCGGATTTTTTTGCGCCCAGCTCACCAGCTCATCGTAGGAAGCCGGAGGCGTTTTAATGGCATCGCTATTCCAGGCAATGGCGGTCTGGCTTAAAAACATCGGCATAACGTAGCCGTCAACGTTCACCCCAAGGGCGTTCTTTGCGTTGTCGGCGCTCACCATTGAACCGGTCTTAATCTGCTGGCGATACTTCTCCAGTAGCCCTTTCTCCACCAGCTCACCGCCGGCTTTCTGATGCACCACTGCCACATCAATATCCCAGCTCTGCGCGCCGCTCTCTTTTTGCGCCGTCAGCTTTTCAATGATTTTATTCGACCCCGCGTCTCCCGGACCGGTACCGACCACCTGCACTTTGACGCCCGGATGCGCCGCTTCAAACTTCGGCCCCAGCCAGGTTTTGACATAATCCACCATATTCTGATCCCCCGCCGTAGCGACGTGAAGAACGGTGTCTGCCTGCGCGCCGTAGCTCAGGAGTAATGCAGTCACTACCGCGGCTTTCGTTTTCGTAAACATGGTCTATCCCCAGAATGAACACGATGAAGTTAATGGGCTTGTGATGAAGGAAAAATATGCAGTGCGGGCGCCGGAACATGTAGCCTGACCGGCGTGCTGGCTGGCCAGCAGTGCGCAGAATCCGCCAGCAGGACTCGGTCATGACAGCGCACACTATGGCGATATAAGTTGCCGAGAAAAGCACTTTGTTCAACCACGCCGCTCAGCGTTAACCCTTCTGGCGTGGCACTCTCGGATAATTCATCAAGCGCGGCATCGGCGCTGCGAAAATAAATAATATGGTCGTGAAAATGCTCAGCTGAATATTGCCCGACGGCGCGTAGATAAATACCCTCTGCGGCAAAGAGTTCGCTGGCGGAAATTTTATTATCCGCGCCCATAAAATCGGCAACAAAAGGCGTAGCCGGGCGCTGATAAATATCCTCTGGCGAACCTATTTGCTCAATACGGCCATTATTTAATACCGCGATGCGGTCGGCCATCACCAGCGCCTCCTGCTGATCGTGAGTAACGATTAACGAGGTAAAGCCGAGTCTTTTTTGCAGCGCTTTGATTTCGTGGCGTACGTTAAGTCGCACTTTCGCATCAAGGTTTGAGAGCGGTTCATCCAGTACCAGAACATCCGGTTCTATCGCCAGCGCCCGCGCCAGAGCCACCCGCTGGCGTTGACCACCGGAAAGTTCAGTCACCTTCACATCAGCCAGACCGTTGAGATTGACGATATTGAGCAACTCCGCCACCCGGCGATCAATGTCGTCGCCCCGCAATTTGCGTAGCTTCAGGCCATAGCCAATATTACGTGCCACCGTCATATGCGGCCACAGGGCATAGCTTTGGAAGACCATGGTGATATTGCGCTGCTCCGGCGCGCTGCGGGTAATATCGCGTCCGGCAACGGCAATCTCTCCCGTCTGCGTCGGAATAAACCCGCAAAGCGCGTTCAAAAGCGTTGTTTTCCCACAACCAGAAGGGCCCAGCAGGGCAATCATTTCCCCTTTCTCAACGCTCAGATCGATATTATGCAAAACGACTTTATCGCCGTAGCTAATCTTTAACCGGGAGATCTGTAAATAGCTCATATTCGATACCCAAAAATCTCTGTGCCTGCATTTTTATCGTTTTGATGAACACGTGTTCATTTGAATGTAAAAAAAATGCAACGTTGACTCGACATGATGTGGGCCTACTTTGTCGGGTATTTGTGACAATTTAATTAAGCACCCTAAAATTTCGGCGAGGGAAAATGAAAATAGATGTTCTTGGCTGCGGCAGCGCTTTCTCCAGCGAACAAAATACCTCTGCACTACGGGTTATCGACGCCCAAAACCGACAGTGGCTGATTGATTGCGGCCCCACAATCCCCCGGGCGCTGTGGCGGCGCGGCGGCGATATCAACGAGATTGACGTTATCTATTTCACCCACGTTCACCCGGACCACTGCACCGGCCTCACGGCGCTGCTCAACTACTGGAAGAGTTTTTCCCGCCAGAAGCCGCTGATTATCTACAGCCAGCCGCAGCAGCGCCCGGTCCTGATGCAGTTGGCAGCGCTGGCAAACTGGCCGCAAACAACCTTGTGTTTTGCCATCGACTGGCGTGACAGCGCAGAGGCCTGGACGTGGCATGACTGGCATATTCAGACTGCACAAACGCAGCATGAGCTGACCAATCGCGCCATTCGTATCACCTTCGGCGGGCAAACCCTGTTCTACAGCGGTGATGGTCGCCCGACGCCGGATTCCATTGCGCTGATGGCAGGGGCCGATTTGGTATTTCAGGAGTGCGCCTCGCTGACCGCGCTGGCCGATGACGCCTCGCACGGCGATTTCCCTTCATGCCTGGCGCTATTCCAGCAGCTCAATTTGCGTACGATGGGGCTCTATCACTGCTACGACGCGATATTGCCCGCGCTGAAATTCGCCTGCCTGCCGTGGGAAGGCTTGTTCGTTAGCCACGACGGCCTGCAGTATGAGCTCCAACATTCGGAACGCCCGATATGACTTCATCGCCGCGTAAACAGAGTATTACCGCGCAGGATGTCGCCCAGCGTGCGGGGGTCTCACGGGCGGTGGTTTCCCGCGCCCTGAGCAATAACGGCAGCATCTCTCCCGATACCAGAGAACGCGTACTGCGCGCGGCCGAAGAGCTGGGGTATCAGGTTAATTTCCTCGCCCAGGGGTTAAACCGACGGCGCAGCCATCTGATCGGCGTGATCGTTTCGCGCATCAGCGATCCGTTTCGCAGCAGCCTGCTTGACGCGCTGCTCAGCGAGATCCAGCGCCGCGGTTTTCAGGCGCTGGTGAGTGAAATCCGTAGCGAACAGGATCTGGCGCAAACCCTGCGGCGCTTCGCCCAATTTCGCGTTTCCGGCGTTATCGTCACCTCCGGGCAACCACCGGAATCGCTGGTTAACGAGTGCGTTCAGCAGCAAATTCCGGTGCTTGGCATCAATCGCCAACCCAATATCCCCTGCGTCGATTACGTTTGCTCGGATAATGTCGCCGGAGCAACCCTTGCAGCCGAGCAGTTGGTTCGCGCTGGCTGTCATCGATTCGGTTGGCTCAACCATCATCACTCAACCTGGGCCGGACAAACGCGCGGCGCGGCGTTTTCTCAGGCGCTGCTGGCACTCGGCGTGGATACTCAACGTGACCTGCACGCCCTTTTCGCACCGGTTGAGGACTACGACGGCGGTTTTCAGGCCGCCACCAGCGCCGACGACAGGCTACAGGGTATTTTCTGCGCCAATGCCCAGCTGGCCTGCGGTTTCCTTGACGGCATGCGCCGACGCGGCAAGCAGGCTCCCGAAGATTTTCAGCTCATTGGTTTTGACAATACGCCGCAAACGGCGCAATACAGTTATCAGCTCAGCACCTTGCACCAGGACGTCGCGGAGATTTCCCGCCAGGCATTAATGCGCCTGCTGGAGCGGGCCAGCGATCCTTTACAGCCTTCGCGCACCACGTGGGTGGGGGTGCAGTTAATTCATCGGCGTACGTCGCCATCAACCGATAAGAGCAGGATATGACGGAAGAACAACAGCAGTCATTATGCGAATTGATTCGCCAGTTGGGTGCGCAGGCACAAGCGCTGCGCGATACGGGGCTACAGATAGATAAAAAAGCGCGTCAGGATTTTGTCTCGCAGGCCGATCTGTTCGTAGAAAAAGAGATCAAGGACTGGCTGAAGATCCACTGCCCGCAAGATGGTTTTCTCGGCGAAGAGAGCGGCCTGGAAAGCGGTGAGCAAGGAACCTGGGTGCTCGACCCTATCGACGGAACCACTAACTACATTCAGGGGATGGACTACTGGTGTATTTCTCTGGCTTACGTTCTGCACAATACGCTTGAACTGGGGATTATTTACGCCCCTGACCGAAATGAATTTTTCTTTGCCCGCCGCAGTAAAGGTGCCTTTCTTAACGATCAGCGCCTGACGTTACGCGAACCGGATCCGGAAACGGTGGTGATTGGGATGGGGCGTTCCAGCCGCGCGCCCGCAGAAAACTATACCCGAGCCCTCACTCGTGTCATCAACGCGGGAATGGAGTACCGTCGCTTTGGCGCAGGAGCGTTAATGCTGGCCCACGTCGCCACCGGGCAGGTGCACGCCTATTACGAAGAACATATGAATAGCTGGGATGCGCTGGCAGGAATGCTGCTGATCGTCGAAGCGGGCGGTGCCAGCAATGACTTTTTAGCCGACGATGGCTTGCTGCGCGGTAACCTGGTGCTGGCCGGGTGTGTCGATGTACAGGCCCGGCTTTCCGCTCTGCTGCCCGTATAAATCAGGCGTCATGTAGATTTGGCTGTCCGGACTACCGCCATATCGCCCCACGCGGGTAATTGTTCGGGCAGCGTTTAATCGCGCAGTGAGCCTGGTAAGAGCAGGATTCTGCCGCTACCGCCGTGGAGTGATACGGACAGGAAGGTCGTTCCCGCAGCCTCTCCCACTGCGCTTCGTCATAGCGCGTGATGTTGTAAACTTTTAATGAATGATACTGATCATTAATTAAAACGCTTGAAGAGTAGAGTTTCATTGACTCCCCTGGCAACAGTAAAATATCGGCTTCGTACCAAAGGATAAACTTTAAAAACCGCAGGCTGGAGATCGAGGAAAAGGCCACACCGGAGTGTGGACAGACAAGAGTATTATGAATAGTCCATTTCATTTTCTATCCGTGTATCTGTTACTGATAAATAACGTTTTATATATTGATAGCACTCATCATAAATACCCGCAAGGTTATCACACAACAATGTGACATAAGACAATACTCAAACACCAACCATACTTATTTAGATGTATAGAAAATGCTAACTTCTAATAATTAATAACTAATTCTCATGATGAAAGCCAACGTATGCACGGGCTCATGTATACCCGTCATACTTCAAGTTGCTTGTGCGTTGGCTACGCTCGTTCGCCCGAATCACTTACTCAAGTAAGCTCATCGGGACTTTCTCCCTTGCCGCCTTCCTGCAACTCGAATTATTTTTGGTATATAAACCAAAATATATTTACAATAAATTACAGGCTGCCGTTCAGGGCAGCCTGTACTCGTTTTTGGGTAAGCCGCAGGCGTTATTACCAGGTTTTTCCGATATTAAACTGGAACTGCTCGGATTTATCACCATCATATTTTTTAAACGGCTCGGCCCATGAGAAAACCAGCGGGCCTAGCGGCGACATCCACTGCACCGCAATCCCGGCGGACATGCGAATATGCGACGGATCGCCATAGTCTGGGATCCCCGCGGCCAACGTCTGGCCGGTATTTTGCCAGGAGGTACTCCATACCGTCCCCGCATCGAGGAATAACGACGTGCGCAGGCTGTCGGCGTATTTGTCATTCACAAATGGCGTTGGCACAATAAACTCGCTGTTTAGCACCGCCATCGCGTTACCGCCAACCGCATCGGACGAGGAGTCCAACGGGCAGGTGCTGTAGCTACTTTCAGAACCATTACAACGATAGTAAGCCGCTTTTGGGCCAATCGTATTCGAGGAAAATCCGCGAACCGACGTCGAGCCGCCGGCGTAGAAGTTATCGTAAAACGGCACCGATTTGCCGTTCAGGCCGCCCGCGTAGCCTGCACGCAGGTGCTCCATCCACACCCAGCTTTTGTTTTCGTTCAGCGGCAAATATTGCGTGGTATCAAAAGTGACTTTGTAATAGCTGTTATCCGAACCGGGTACCGTGACCTTGCCGGTCAGGCTGCTCTTATTCCCTGCACGCGGGAAGAAGCCGCGGTCCAGATCGTTATAGCTCCAGCCGAGGCTGACAAAATAGTCATTAGCGCTGTAGGTTGCGCCGCTATCACCATCCTTGGTCACCACGTCGGGGTAAATACCTCGTGAGTTAAGATAGCTCCAGGTCGTCAGTTCCGGGTCCATATTAGTCAGGCGGTTATGGACATAATCCACGCCCAGATTGAGGGAGTTGTTCTCGCTGATCGGGAATCCAAGCGTACTGCCAACGCCGTAACTTTGCTGATTGTAACTACCGCTATCGGCATCAGAGGCATCGTAGCTGTTATAGAAAATTTTCCCCCCCAAACTCACGCCGTCGACGGTGAAATAAGGGTTCGTCGCCCCCAGTTCAAGATAAGACTGGTAGCTATTGCGCGTGCCGTTGAAGCTAACGCTATTGCCGGTGCCCAGCCAGTTATCCTGGGTGACGCCAAGCTGGTAGCTCACGCCGCTGTCGGTACCGAAGCCCAGACCAACGTTGAAAGAGCCGGTATTGCGTTCCTTCACCTTATAGACCACGTCCACCTGATCCTGGCTACCGCTTACCGGGATGATTTGCTTATCAACAGTTTCAAAAAATCCGCTGCGATCCAACCGCGTTTTTCCCTGTTCGACTTTTTCATCGTTCAGCCACGCGCCTTCCATCTGGCGCATCTGACGCCTCAGCACCGCGTCACGCGACGTATCGTTACCCTCAAAACGGATCTGTCGTACTGAGTAACGGCGTCCGGCATTAACGTTGATATGCAAAACCACACTTTTTTTCGCATCATCAATATCCGGTGCGGTGTTAATCTGCGGCCAGGCATAGCCATATTTCCCCAACAGCGTCTTAATACTATTTTCTACCGTCGTAATTTCCGCGCCGCTATACCATTTATTCGTTAACGGCTTTACCAGCGCCTCAATCTCTTTATTGTGCTGCGCCATATCACCAGTCAACATCGTGCTGGCGATTTTATAACGTTCACCTTCTGCAAGATTAATGGTGATATACAGAGATTTTTTATCCGGTGTCATACTGACCTGACTGGAGTTAATCACAAACCGCGCATAGCCGCGATCGAGATAATAACTACGCAGCGTTTCTAAATCCGCCGCCATCTTTTGCTTTTGATATTTTTTATCGCCGATCACGTTCCACCACGGTACGGTATCGCGCAACTGCAGCTGGTCCAACAATGTTTCTTCACTAAAAGCCTGGTTGCCAATAATATTAATTTGCGCGATTTTTGCCGAGACGCCTTCCTGAAAAACAAAGGTTAAATCAACGCGATTGCGCGGCAACGGTGTGACAACTGCATGAACCTGGGCGCTGTATTTACCCACACTGTAATAGAAATCCTGTAATCCTTTTTCGATTTCCGTAAGCGTGTTGCGATCCAGCGCGCTGCCTTCTTCGATACCCGTGGCGGCCAGGTTCTCTTTCAGGGCATCATCCTTTACGGACTTATTGCCAGAAAAGCTGATTTTGGCGATGGTTGGTCGCTCTTTCACCTGCACCACCAGCGTGCGGCCATCCCGCAGGATCTGCACATTCTCAAAGTTTCCGCTGGCGTACAGGGCACGAACCGAGTCGCTGATATCCTCGTTCGAGACCTCTTCTCCCGTATGAACGGGCATGCTTAACAGCGCAGCGCCGACGGTAACGCGCTGCAACCCCTCAAAACGAATATCATCAACGGTATATGAGGTTGATGCATAAAGCGTTAAAGGAGAAATCAATAGCCCGGCGATGATACTCGTTTTTTTTAGCATGGAGGTGTCGTCTAAAAGATATTTGGCAATAGCAGATATCTGCTGGGAATAACAGTGTTCTTTCCGGCGGACAGAATATGACGCAACCTGAAATAACCTGAACGAGGCGCAGAATTGCACGCAATTATGACGAGAAAATGGAGAAAAAATGGATGTTAGAGAATGTTGAAAAAATTGTTTTTGGGTTGAACTTTCTTCCTGACCGTTAGTCATATAAGCGTTTACTGACACTAGCAAAACCATTTAATTATTTTGTTTTTTTAATTAAAAAAACAAAAAGCCCCCTTTCTCATTAGTTGAAAGGGGGAAAAGATCTTGTTAGGAATGATGCTCTCTGGGATAGACCAGGAACAGGGAGAAATTAACCTATAATCCCGTAGATAAAATGAAGAAATATTGAATATACCCTAAATAATTCGAGTTGCAGGACAAGGCACTCGTGCTTTGAACAGCGCTTGCGCTGGCCCCGAAGGGGCGAGGCCGCAGGCCGAGTAACGCGGCGACGCAGTGAGTCCCCAGGAGCTTACTCCAGTAAGTGACTGGGGTGAGCGAGGAAAGCCAACGCACAAGCAACTTGAAGTATGACGGGTATAAATTATGCAGCCCGGTTCCCATAGTGATAAAATGAGTAGATAACATGCCGCGAAATGAGATCCAACAATCCGTACTCAACGAATTAGTACAATGGATAAAAAAAAATCTTGAAAAGAAGCTCACCATGCATGCTCTGAGCCTCTTTTCCGGCTATTCCGAGTGGCATCTGTTTCGCCTATTCCGCCACTATTTTAACATGTCGCCAATGGAGTATATTCGCCAGCAGCGAATGCAGCTATGCCTTAATCTGTTACAGATGCAACCCGCCTTTCGCATTGTCGATATTTGTATTATGGCTGGTTATGAGGATATCAGCGCTTTTAACCGTACTTTCAAGAGATATTATACCGTTACTCCAAGCCAATATCGTAAAAATCTGAATACGCACCAATAAGGGATTCCCCCTCCTCCGCATTGCTGCGGTTGGGAATGGAAGGGGGAAGAGGAACAACTTTAGAATGGAAATGGCAGGATGCCACTGTTAATCGTTTCCGGGATCAAGCAGACCCGATCAACAGAGACGAGTATAAGCTGCTAAGTTGAATTAATTGTGTAGAGGCAGTGGAGATTTTGTCATCATTTATATCAGCGACACATCTTTCAAAAATAAAAAAGCCGGAATAATTAAATATCCCGGCTGGTGATTAACGAATAATTAGAAGTGCGTATTCACGCTGACATAAAACGTCCGTCCTGACTCGTTATAGGTCTCCGCGCCTGCACCATACAGATAAGCACCGGTCGTTGAGTTCCCCGTCGTCTGCGCATTCCCGGCACGATAGTGGCGAATATCAAACAGATTATCCACTCCGCTGGTCAGGCTCAGGTTTTTGTTCACATCCCAGGTCGCACTAAGGCCGACAATGCTATACGGACTGACTTCGTTCAGCTCGCTGCCGGACACCGCTTCACCTTTATAGTTAAAGCGCTTCGGTTTCTGACGACCATACCAGGTGAAGGTGCTCTGCAACGAAAGATCGTCGCGCACCTGCCAGCTTAGGGTTGAGTTAAGCGTAAACTGCGGGATCACCGACAGACGATCGCCGGTGGTTTTGTTCTTACTCTGCAACATCCACGTCAGGTTGTTGCTCCAGTTTACCGTTTCACTCACCGGCAGGTTTAACGAGCCCTCCAGCCCTTCGACCAGCGCCTTCGGTACGTTTTCCCACTGATAAATATTGGTGGTGCCGTTGCTGGCGGTACTGACCGCCGAGTAGCCGGACTCTATCTTGTTGTGGTAGTCGTTACGGAAGTAAGTCAGCCCAGCCTGATAGCCATCATGCTTGTACTCCAGGCCAATCTCTTTATTGACGCTGGTTTCTGCCTTCAGGTCGCTATTGCCCATCAGATAACAGGCGGAGCTGCTGGCGTAGCAACCCTGTCCGTTGCTGTACAGAATATAGTTCGGATTGAGCTGATAGAGGTTCGGCGCTTTATAGGCGCGAGCAATCCCCAGCTTCAACGTCCAGTCATCCGACAGCCCCTGCGAAAGGTTCAGCGACGGACTCCAGTTATTGCCGACGATGCTGTGATGGTCAAAACGCAGAGCGGGCGTCAGCATGGTGCTATCGGTCAGTGCAATATTGTCTTCGGTAAACAGCGAGAAAATCTCAGCGCTGGAATACGGACTACGGCCGGTTGCCGAGATGCCGTCAATAGAGCCATAAGAGAGAGACTGGGTCGTCGACACGCCATCTTTCATCCGCTGCTGGTTCCACTCGGTCCCCAGCGTCAGGTTTTGCTCAAACCCGAAGGTAAACGGAATATTCACCTCGCTGTGCAATAGCACATCCGACAGGTCGATATCGGAGAATTCGCTTCCGGAGAAGATCCCTTCCGTTCCGCCCGCCAGCCCCTCGTTCATGCGCGAGTTACGGGTGTGCTCGTACTGAGCATAGGTATTGCTGGTCACGCCATTATCCCAGCCGCCGGTCCACGTCACCCCGTAAGTCTGCCGATATAGGCGGTTAGTCTCTTTGCCGTACATACTTTTCACCAGCGTGCTGGTGTTGGTATTTTGCGTGTCGCCAGCATACAGATTACCCTGGCGGCTGTAGCCGGTTTCGAACTCCAGCGCCTGCATCGGCGCAAACTCCCAGCGCAGTTTGCCGTGGATATCTTTGTTCTCTACGCCTTCACGTCCCGCTGGATAAGAGCCCGCATAGGTACCGGTTCGTGCCGCTTCGTGGCCGGAGTTAATATCCTGGGCGTCGGCCTGCGTTTTGCTCAGGTTGCCCCATAAATTAAAGCTAACCTCATCCGACAGCGGACCGTTGAGGCTAAAGTTCGTGCGCTTCGTCGATCCCTCTTTACGGTGCTGAGGAGCGTTCATATAGGTATTCCAGGCACCATGCCACTCGCTGGTCGCCGGTTTAGTGACAATATTGACCACCCCGCCCATTGCGCCATTACCGTAGCGGGCCGCCGCAGGGCCGCGAATGACATCGATATGGTCGATCATTTCTGCCGGAACCCAACTGGTATCACCGCGCGTATCACGGTCTCCGCGCCAACCATAGCGCACGGAGTTACGGCTGGTCACCGGTTTACCGTCTACCAGAATCAGCGTGTTCTCCGGTCCCATACCGCGAATATCGACCTGGCGGTTATTACCGCGCTGGCCGCTGGTGGAGTTGCCGGTAAGGTTGACGCCCGGTTGGGTTCGAATCAGTTCTGAAACGTCGCGAGCCGGTGGATGCTTGCGGATTTCATCGGCGGTAATAGTGGATACGCCGGGGGCTTGCAGGTTCTGCGTTGCCGCGGTCACGACCATCGTTTCATCATGATTTTCTGCGGCAATCGCCGTATCGGATTTCTTTGTTTCGCCTGAAGTGTTGCCCTCGGCGGCCAGCGCTGGCAGCGCCACCCCCAGGATAGCCATGTGGATCAGCACGGCCAGCGAGTAGTGCGAAGAGTGTTTCATGGAATATGCCCTGTTTTCTTTTATTGCTGTCGGGGCACGCCTTCTTCATCAGTCAGATAAACAACGGCAGTGACTTCCATGCATAGGGCAACGTCTCTGGTTTTGGCGTAAGCAGAGCCCTCCCGATGCAATACCGGGATATCGATTCAAAATTTACGCCAAAAATAGAAAATTTTGCCCTGGCAACACGAAGAAATAAACGCGCCACGCTATTCTTTGATAGTGTTTGCCGATCAGCACGCAATAGGATTATTGTGCCGAACCACGTTATTAGAAATGAGATTTATTATCAAGTTTATAGTTATTCACCATGCAAATAAATTAAAATACAACAGTAAAAACAGATAGATAAAAAACATTAAATCTATTTAAGACCATGACCAAATTAAACAAATGAATTGTATCTACATTAAAAAAACACAATTCATCCATATTATTTCCACAATTATTTAAGTAAGATCGATTTTATTATTGCAATATAAATACTGATTTTGTTAATTAATAAAATAATTAACATACGGATTTGTAGTCCCTCGTACATGCTTGCCATGCATGCTAACTGCGCAGGATTGACTAGAATAAAACAATCCCCCTGCGGAGCACCGCGCCATGAACACCCTGTCGTCATATCGATACCTTATCGGCTGGCTGACCTGCCTTGCCGCCCTGCTATTTTTCAGTTCGGTTAACGCGGCCTCAGAAAATAAACGCGCTGAGCCAGACGAACGCGAGGTCCTTGAAGTTAACGTCGAGGATATGTTGCAACCATGGCAGGGCGATTTGCCGGGTATGCTCGACCGACGAACAATCCGGGTTTTAACCACCTACAGCAAAACCTTTTTCTTTATCAACAAAGGCACCCAGCGCGGCGCCACGCACGATATCTTTATGGAGTTTGAACGCAGCCTGAATCAAAAATTAGCGAAAGAGAAGAAGCTTAAGCATCGCCATCTCAAAGTGCGGATCATTTTTGTTCCCGTTGCCCGCGACCAGCTCATCAGCGCGCTTAACGCCGGTAAAGGGGATGTTATCGCCGCTAACCTGACCATCACACCGGAACGTCAACAGCAAATGACGTTTACCGCGCCTATCTATTCCCACGTTCAGGAGCTGCTGCTTTCTGGCCCTGGCTCTCCTAAAGTGGAAAATCTGCAACAACTCTCCGGCAAAACGGTATTTGTGCGCTCATCGTCGAGCTATTACGCAAGTCTGGTTGCGCTCAATGCGCGCTTTGCGCAAGAGTCCCTGCCACCCGTGATTATTAAACCAGCCCCCGAAGCGCTGGAGGATGAAGATTTAATTGAGATGCTCAGCGCCGGACTTATCCCGCTGACCGTGGTCGATCGCCATAAGGCGATGTTCTGGAAACAGGTTTTTCCAAAAATTCAGGTTCACCAGGACATCATTCTGCGTAACGAGGGCAATATTGGCTGGGCAGTACGCAGCAACAGCCCGCAGCTCCTCGCGTTACTTAATCATTTCATCAAAGAAAACAGCCAGGGCAGCAAGCTGGGTAATACGATCCTGCTGCGCTATCTGAAAGATGCTAAATACGTTAAAAACGCGGCGGCGCAGAGGGAGCGACGTAAGTTTCTCACGATGGTGGAAATTTTCCGTAAATATGGCGATCGCTATGACGTCGACTGGCTGCTGATGGCCGCACAGGGGTATCAGGAGTCGCGGCTTAATCAGTCGGTACGGAGCCACGTTGGCGCAATTGGCGTCATGCAGGTGATGCCGAATACCGGCAGGGAGCTGAAGGTCGGCGATATTAAGCTGCTCGATCCCAATATCCATGCTGGGGTGAAATATATGCGCTGGATGATAGACCACTATTATGGGGATGAATCGATGACTCAGCTTGATAAGGCGTTGTTCTCATTTGCTTCTTATAACGCCGGTCCCGCGCGCATCGCCCGACTGCGCACCGAGACCAAAAAGCGCGGCTTTGACCCCAACGTTTGGTTTGGCAACGTCGAGTATCTGGCCGCCGAAAAAATTGGTTCCGAGACCGTGACCTATGTGAGCAATATTTATAAGTACTACATCGCTTACCGGCTGATCGTCGATGAAATGGCGCGTAAGCAGCAGGCGACAACGGAATCAAAAAACCAGACGGCTCCGGCAACAAACGCTCAGACCGCGCCAGCGACTCAGTAAACCACTGTAGTTGACCTGCTTTTTAAAATAGAAAAAGCCCCAAAAAATGGGGCTTTTCAGAGATGCCTTCACAACATTTAATCGCGTACTTAGAACGGGATATCGTCGTCAAAGTCCATCGGCGGTTCATTGGAAGGTGCTGCCGGAGCCTGCTGCTGCGGACGAGACTGCGCGCCGCCGCTGAACTGGTTGCCGCCCTGCGGCTGCTGAGGTTGACCCCAACCGCCCTGCTGCTGGCCGCCCGTGTTGCCGCCTGCCGGAGCACCTGCGCCCTGCTGACGGCCGCCGAGCATTTGCATCGTGCCGCCAACGTTAACCACGATCTCGGTGGTATATTTTTCCTGACCGGATTGATCGGTCCATTTACGGGTACGCAGCTGGCCTTCGATATAGACCTGGGAACCCTTACGCAAGTATTCACCAGCCACTTCTGCCAGTTTACCGAACAGCACCACGCGGTGCCATTCAGTCTGCTCTTTCATCTCACCGGTCGCTTTGTCACGCCAGGATTCGGAAGTAGCCAGCGTAATGTTGGCAACTGCGCCACCACTAGGCATATAGCGTACTTCCGGGTCCTGGCCCAGGTTACCGACGAGAATCACCTTGTTTACGCCTCTGCTGGCCATGTTTGTCTCTCCTGAATGCGTTTATTAATAAATAGTGTAAACGCGCGAGTGTACCATTTCCAGGTGGTATTTTGATAGCTGCGAAGAAGCTTCCAGATATCACGCGCGACCTGACATTTTTACACAGCCCGTCGGAAAATGCATTCCAATACTGTATATTCAAACAGGTTAAATTGTGTCATAATTAGCCGTTTCTGCCGTTTGTCCTTCAAGCAAATCAGGCAATCCGCGTATCTACCGGGAAAGGTGAATGGATAAGATCGAAGTTCGGGGCGCCCGCACCCACAATCTCAAAAATATCAACCTCGTTATCCCACGCGACAAACTCATTGTCGTCACCGGGCTTTCGGGTTCAGGCAAATCCTCACTGGCTTTCGACACCTTGTATGCCGAAGGACAGCGTCGTTACGTTGAGTCGCTCTCCGCCTATGCGCGGCAGTTCCTGTCGCTGATGGAGAAACCTGATGTTGACCACATCGAAGGGCTGTCGCCAGCGATTTCCATTGAACAGAAATCAACGTCCCATAACCCCCGCTCAACGGTAGGTACTATCACAGAAATTCACGACTATCTGCGTCTGCTGTACGCTCGCGTCGGTGAACCTCGTTGCCCGGATCACGACGTCCCGCTGGCGGCGCAAACCGTCAGCCAGATGGTCGATAACGTGCTCTCTCAGCCGGAAGGTCAGCGTCTGATGCTGCTGGCGCCGATCATTAAAGAGCGTAAAGGTGAGCATAACAAAACGCTGGAGAACCTCGCCGGGCAAGGATACATCCGCGCAAGGATCGACGGTGAAGTCTGCGATCTCTCCGATCCGCCGAAGCTTGAACTGCAAAAGAAACACACCATCGAAGTGGTAATCGACCGCTTCAAGGTGCGCGAAGATCTCAGCACGCGTCTGGCCGAGTCCTTTGAGACCGCGCTGGAGCTTTCCGGTGGGAGCGCCATTGTCGCCAATATGGACGATCCCAAAGCGGAAGAGCTGCTATTTTCCGCTAACTTCGCTTGCCCGATTTGCGGCTACAGCATGCGCGAGCTCGAACCGCGCCTGTTCTCCTTCAACAATCCGGCAGGCGCTTGTCCAACCTGCGACGGCCTGGGCGTGCAGCAATATTTCGACCCTGAACGCGTCATTCAGAACCCGGAGCTATCGCTGGCGGGTGGCGCGATTCGTGGTTGGGATCGGCGCAATTTTTACTATTTCCAGATGCTGAAATCGCTGGCGGAACACTATGAATTCGATGTTGAAGCACCGTGGGGCACGCTGAACGCCAACGTACAGAAAGTCGTTCTCTACGGCTCAGGCAAAGAGAATATTGAATTCAAATACATGAACGATCGCGGCGACACTTCCGTTCGCCGTCATCCGTTCGAAGGCGTTTTACATAATATGGAACGCCGCTACAAAGAGACCGAATCCAGCGCCGTGCGCGAAGAGCTGGCGAAATTCATCAGCAATCGCTCTTGCACCAGCTGCGGCGGCACGCGTCTGCGTCGCGAAGCACGTCACGTATTCGTGGAAAATACGCCGCTGCCGACCATCTCGGATATGAGCATCGGCCACGCGATGGATTTCTTCAACAATCTGAAGCTCTCCGGTCAGCGCGCGCAAATCGCCGAAAAAGTGCTGAAAGAGATTGGCGATCGTCTGAAATTCCTCGTTAACGTCGGCCTGAATTACCTGACGCTTTCCCGTTCGGCGGAAACTCTCTCCGGCGGTGAAGCCCAGCGTATCCGCCTCGCCAGCCAGATCGGCGCAGGTCTGGTCGGCGTGATGTACGTGCTGGATGAACCCTCTATCGGCCTGCACCAGCGCGATAATGAGCGTCTGCTCGGCACCCTGATCCACCTGCGTAATCTCGGCAACACCGTTATCGTTGTCGAGCACGATGAAGACGCCATTCGCGCCGCTGACCACGTTATCGATATTGGCCCTGGAGCCGGTGTGCACGGCGGCCAGGTCGTGGCTGAAGGTAAGCTGGAAGATATTATGGCGGTACCGGAGTCGCTGACCGGCCAGTTTATGAGCGGCAAGCGCAAAATCGAGGTGCCAAAACAGCGCGTTCCGGCCAATCCGGAGAAAGTACTGAAGCTGACAGGTGCGCGCGGCAACAACCTGAAAGATGTCACGCTGACGCTGCCGGTGGGCCTGTTTACCTGTATTACCGGCGTTTCTGGTTCGGGTAAATCAACGCTGATTAACGACACGCTGTTTCCGATTGCCCAGCGCCAGCTCAACGGCGCGACCATCGCAGAACCGGCACCGTATCGTGACGTACAGGGACTGGAACATTTCGACAAAGTGATCGATATCGACCAGAGCCCCATCGGCCGTACGCCGCGTTCTAACCCGGCGACCTACACCGGCGTCTTTACGCCAGTGCGTGAACTGTTTGCGGGCGTGCCTGAATCACGTTCACGTGGCTATACGCCGGGCCGCTTCAGCTTTAACGTACGCGGCGGGCGCTGTGAAGCCTGCCAGGGCGACGGCGTGATCAAAGTCGAAATGCACTTCCTGCCGGATATCTACGTGCCGTGCGACCAGTGTAAAGGCAAGCGCTATAACCGCGAAACGCTGGAGATTAAGTACAAAGGCAAAACGATTCATGAAGTGCTGGATATGACCATTGAAGAAGCGCGTGAGTTCTTTGATGCGGTTCCGGCGCTGGCGCGTAAGCTCCAGACCCTTATGGATGTCGGTTTGACCTATATTCGCCTTGGTCAGTCGGCGACCACGCTCTCCGGCGGTGAGGCCCAGCGCGTCAAGCTGGCCCGTGAGCTGTCCAAGCGCGGTACCGGGCAGACGCTGTATATCCTTGATGAGCCGACCACCGGTCTGCACTTTGCCGATATCCAACAGCTGCTGGAAGTTCTGCATCAGCTGCGCGACCAGGGCAATACCATCGTGGTGATCGAACACAATCTGGACGTTATCAAAACGGCTGACTGGATTGTCGACCTCGGCCCGGAAGGCGGTAGCGGCGGCGGTGAAATCCTCGTTTCCGGAACGCCTGAAACCGTCGCCGAGTGTGAAGCTTCATATACGGCACACTTCCTCAAACCAATGCTGAAGTAAGTTCATCTGCCTCTTCTCTGCGGGGAAGAGGCATCATTTAATCTCATTTCACCTCATTTTTTCCTGCTGAGCATTTGTGATTTGCGACCGTTCGTCATCTGGCATGACGATAGCTGCATAACCACTACTTGCAGGAAGCATCATGTCTTTAAAACACGGATTTTATCGATACGCCCTCGCCGCTGCGTTATTTGCGCTGACCGCCTGCAGTTGGGTGGATAGCTACAGTAGCTCAGCGCATCAGCAGTTGCTTATGCTGGAACAACTTCATCTCCAGTTCATCACCGATGCCGCGGTAACGCCTGTTGATCGGCCGCTGCTCAGGCAAGAGGATAGCCAGATTCGTCAGCTATTCAGCCAGGCGTTAAACAATAGCGATACGCTGCGGCAGGATAATCTGCTCGTTCTGAAGCAAAACTACCAGCGGCTATACGCGCAAGTATCCAGCCAGGATACCGCACTGACGCCTTTCGCTGCCTCGGTTCTAACGAAACAAACGGAAAACCTTTACCAACAGGCCATCAATGGCGAACAACAACGTTCAGGGAAATAGCGATGTCTACCCTAGAGGAACTCAGCACCCAGTTCACTGACGCCGGAGTCAATACGGCGGAGTGGTTACAGCTAATAAAAGACATCATTAACGATGATGACAGCGGCATCCGCGACGCCGGAACGCTAACGCTTCAGGCCTTACAGGAAAAGGCGCGGGGCTGGTTGACCCAGGACGATCTGATTCTGCTGCTGCAAGGGCAGCGTGATATTGCCGCCATTCGTGCCAACAACGAACGTATCGCGATGCAGACGCATCTTCAGTCCACGCTGCTTCGACTCTTTGATATCACGCTGCTGGCGCTATTAGGCGGCCTGTAGTTTTTATGACAACAACTTGCGCTTACTATCAGGGAGCGCATCAAGCGCCTGCTGGTAAGAAGCATCGACCAGGTAGTAAATCTGCGAATCCGGCAGGGAGCCGTCAAGGAACACCGTACTCCAGTGGGCTTTATTCAAATGTCTACTGGGACGAACATCGTGATGCTGCTCCCGCAACAGCTGAGCAAGCTCCGGGCTGGCCTTTAACGATACCGCAGGCCGATTGTCTTCCACCTCTTTTACCATCGCAAACAACACGTCTGCCACTTTGATCTGCGTGGCTTTCCAGTCGCTATGCACGCTTTGCTCCGCACCCGATTTCGCCATGCAGTAGCGCAATAACTCCGAAATTGTCATCTTTATTCCCCTGTGAGCGTCGCGATGATATGGCGCGATCCGCCGTGAATACGGTGCTCCCCTAGCCAGATACCCTGCCAGGTCCCCAGTCTGACGCGCCCGTCCTGAACAGGTAGCATCAGCGATACGCCAAGCATCGACGACTTAATGTGCGAGGGCATATCATCGGGACCTTCATAATCGTGTTCATACGGCGCGTTGTCCGGCACAGCATTGAGAAAATGCTGTTCCATGTCGTAGCGAACGGTCGGATCGCAGTTTTCGTTTAGCGTCAGGGAAGCCGATGTATGTTGGAGCAGCAGATGCAGCAGGCCGGTCTTAACGCGCGACAGCTCGCGAATTTGACCCAGAACTTCATCAGTGACCAGGTGAAAGCCCCGAGATTTCGGCCCTAAGGTCAGAGTTTGCTGATGCCACATGAACGACTCCTTTTACCAGTGAATCTTCCTAAGTGTGCAGCAATAAGCGAAAAGGTAAAACCTTTGACGCTTTATTTTGCACAAAAAAACGGCAGTCTGCGGGCTGCCGTTTTTACGATAAATGATTAAGCTATCGGGCGGCTTAATATTCTGAATTCACAATCACCTCTTCGCCCTGAGCTCCCGCCATCGGCAGTGGCTTATAGGACGAGTTTGAAGCCCGCATGATGCGGATACCACGAGCACCGACGTCGCGAGCAGCGGCAATATCATTATCTGAATCACCGTAGAAGACTTTGATGTCCTTCTCCTGCAACCATTGCGTCTTTGTATTCTGTCCCGGCTTGTCGCCGGCAAAAATAACCGGATTCATATTCGTGGCGGGGATCAGGAAATCATCCTGCAAGGTTTTTGATACCGTTTCTGTTTTGGTCTGGCTGCGGCCGGTGACAAAATAGATGCTATCGCCACGTTTAACATGCATCGCGATCAGCTGGCGAGCGACCTCTTTCGGCATGCTGAATTCATCCCAGCCATTGTTCATTTTTTCCCAAAACTCCGGGTTTTTCAGGTAATCATCGCTGCCGGGTGAATAGGTTTTCTGCCCGCGCCAGAATCCTGGGCTGGAAAACAGGACCGTATCATCAATATCAAAACCGACGGCCATCGGCTGGCGTCCCAACAGGCTATTTTCAATCTGAGCCACGGAAACCCAATGGATAGGTGCCTGTTCGGCGAGTTTCGCCATATTAGTGCCCGTCCACAGCGGTTGCGGTGTGGAAGCGCGGGCAACGACGGAGCTATTTAGTGCGAACAGTAAGCAGACGGCCCCAAAGGCCAGGGTAATCTTGCGCATATTTTTCCCTAAATAATCGAATCGTTATAGTTTTCAATAATGTGTGTGCTTATTAATGCACCAAAACCTTACCCCCGACGAGCCCGGATAGAAAGGTTTTTCTGCTTTGATGTCATATAAAAAGAGAATGATCACACTTCAGGAAGGGAGTTGCCCCACCAAAACACTGGCAAGGGCAACAAGTCAGGCAAAGACTTATATTACAGCTGCAAATGCCTGCGCCACGCGCTGAACATTGCGTGAATTCAGCCCGGCCACGCACATGCGGCCGCTGGCGATCAGGTAGACGCCAAATTCATCGCGTAGGCGATCAACCTGAGCCGCGCTGAATCCGGTATAGCTAAACATTCCGCGCTGCTTAAGCAGGTAATCAAAGTTACCTCCGGGCACCGTATCTTTGAGCACGTTAACCAGTTCCTGACGCATAGCCAGAATACGGGTACGCATCCCTTCAACTTCCGCCAGCCATGAGGCTTTCAGCTCCGTATCGTTCAATACTGCCGCCACAACCTGCGCACCAAAATTCGGTGGGCTGGAGTAGTTGCGACGCACGGTCGCTTTTAATTGTCCCAGTACGCGCCCCGCGGTTTCCGCATCTTCGCAAACCACCGACAAACCGCCAACGCGCTCACCATACAGGGAGAAGATTTTTGAGAAAGAGTTGCTGACAAGCATCGGTATTCCAGAGCTGGCGATCGCGCGGATAGCGTAGGCATCCTCTTCCATTCCGGCGCCGAAGCCCTGATAGGCGATATCCAGGAAGGGGATCAGATTGCGCGTTTTCAGCACCTTAACCACCTCATCCCACTGGGCGTTGCTCAGATCGGCACCCGTTGGGTTATGGCAGCACGGATGCAGCAGCACGATATCGCGCTCCGGCAGGGTGTTGAGTTTCTCCAGGAAAGCCTCGAAACGCACGCCGTTGGTCTCATCATCAAACCAAGGGTAAGTACTTACTTCGAAGCCAGCCCCTTCAAATATTGCGATGTGGTTTTCCCACGTCGGGTCACTCACCCATACGCGCGAGTCAGCGAAGTAGTATTTCAGGAAATCAGCACCCACCCTCAGCGCACCGGAACCGCCCAGAGTTTGAATGGAAGCGACGCGATTCTGCGCCAGAACCGGATGGTCAGCCCCGAACAGCAGCGGTGCAATCGCGTGACGGTAGGTATTCAGCCCTTCCATCGGTAAATACAAAGAAGCACCGTGCGGCTGAGCATTAAGGCGCGCTTCCGCCTCGGCAACCGCCTGTAGCTGCGGGATAATTCCATCTTCGTTGTAATAAAGACCGATGCTGAGGTTTACTTTGTCACTACGCGGATCTTCTTTGAAACGCTCCATCAGGGAGAGAATGGGGTCGCCAGCGTAGGCGTCAACTTTCTGAAACACGTGATGTTTCTCCAGGTTTACATAAGGCAGGTTATTACACAATAAACCGGATGCGCAGGAAGATCGAGAGGATGTTGGTGGATAAAACAGAACAGGTTGGATTTGGAGCAATGAAGTGAACGCCCTTCCCGGATTGCGGCGTAAAACGCCTTATCCGGGCTACCGGCCCGCAGCTGGTAGTGAACCCGTAGCCCCGGTAAGGCCTTAGCCGCCACCGGGGAAAGAACGATGGCTGAAGTTAATCCACGTACTTCATCGACACCCTTGAAGTCAGGCGCGTGATAAGTTCGTAAGCACTTACTTTTGTGATCTCAGCAATACGTTCGACGGGCAAGCCTTCACCCCAGAGCACGACCGGGTCGCCAGATTTATCCTGCGATTCGGGCCCGAGATCGACGCAAATCATATCCATCGCCACGCGTCCGACAATCGGCACCTCGCGGCCATTGACCAGCACCGGTGTTCCGGACGGCGCAGCGCGCGGATAACCATCGCCGTAGCCCATCGCCACCACACCTAAACGCGTATCGCGCTCGCTAATCCAGGTACCGCCGTAGCCAACCGGTTCACCGGTTTTATGCTCACGGACCGCGATCAGGCTCGAAGTCAGCGACATCACTGGCTGGCAACCAAAATCCGCACCTGTCGACTGGTTTTCCAGCGGCGATACGCCGTAAAGAATGATCCCCGGACGCGCCCAGTCGAAGTGCGACTGCGGCCACAGCAAAATTCCACCCGAAGCAGCGATGGAACGCAGCCCCGGTTTACCTTCCGTGAAGGTGGTAAAGATATCCAGCTGACGTTCGGTGGCACCGCATTCCGGTTCATCGGCACGGGCAAAATGGCTGACCACGTTGACCGGCTGGCGGACGTTTTTGCACTGGCTCAGGCGCTGATAAAACGCTTCCGCTTGTTCCGGCAGGACGCCTAATCGATGCATCCCGGTATCCAGCTTCATCCATACGGTCACTGGCTCGGGCAAATCAGCCTCTTCCAACGCCGCCAGCTGTTCCGGGCTGTGTACCGCTGTGTGCATGCGCTGGGCGGAGATCACCGGCAGATCGGCGGCCTCAAAGAAACCTTCCAGCAACAGGATCGGCTGGGCGATACCGCCTGCGCGCAGGCGTAGCGCTTCTTCGAGACGGGCGACGCCAAAAGCATCGGCGTCAGGGAGCGTTCGCGCGGTCTCCAGAAGACCGTGTCCGTAGGCGTTCGCTTTCACCACCGCAACCAGCTTGCTGGCAGGAGCCAGTTCGCGTAGACGTTGCAGGTTGTGTCGCAGAGCGCGGCGGTTAATCACTACAGTTGCCGCTTGCATTTAAATTCCTTAATAAAAGAATCTCCTAAATCATTCGTGTTGCAGGAAGGCGACAAGCCTGAGAATCCCCGGGAGCTTAGTAAACTAAGTGACTGGGGTGAACAGGCGTAGTCAACGCATCTGCGGCATGAAGGATGACGGAGATTTACTCGTCGTCATATTGTGGACCGGCATAGTTATCAAAACGCGACCACTGACCGTTAAACGTCAAACGTACCGTCCCGATGGGGCCGTTACGCTGTTTACCAATAATAATTTCGGCGATGCCTTTTAAATCACTGTTCTCGTGATACACCTCGTCACGATAGATAAACATGATTAAGTCAGCATCCTGCTCGATAGAGCCGGATTCACGCAGGTCCGAGTTGACTGGGCGCTTATCCGCACGCTGTTCCAGAGAGCGGTTAAGCTGCGACAGTGCGACCACCGGGACATGAAGTTCTTTGGCCAGCGCCTTCAAAGAGCGGGAAATTTCGGCGATTTCCAGAGTACGGTTATCGGAGAGCGACGGCACGCGCATCAACTGCAGGTAGTCGATCATAATCAAGCCGATACCGTCATGCTCGCGGGCAATACGGCGCGCGCGGGAGCGCACTTCCGTCGGCGTCAGACCGGAGGAGTCATCAATATAGATGTTGCGTTTTTCCAGCAAGATCCCCATGGTGCCGGAGATACGCGCCCAATCTTCGTCGTCAAGCTGACCAGTACGAATGCGGGTCTGGTCAACGCGCGACAGCGAAGCCAGCGTACGCATCATAATCTGTTCCGAGGGCATCTCGAGACTGAAGATAAGAACCGGCTTATCCTGCAACATCGCTGCGTTTTCGACGATGTTCATCGCAAAGGTTGTTTTACCCATCGACGGACGGGCTGCGACAATAATCAGGTCTGACGGCTGGAGACCCGCCGTCTTTTTGTTCAGGTCGTCATAGCCGGTGTTCACTCCGGTGACACCATCATGCGGTTGCTGGAACAACTGTTCGATACGCGCGACGGTGGCATCCAGCACATCGGCGATATTTTTGGGGCCTTCATCTTTATTGGCGCGGCTTTCGGCGATCTTGAAGACTCTGGATTCAGCCAGATCGAGCAGATCTTCACTGGTGCGGCCCTGGGGGTCGAAACCGGCCTCAGCGATTTCATTCGCCACCGAGATCATTTCACGCACAACTGCACGTTCACGAACGATATCGGCATAAGCGCTAATGTTCGCTGCGCTTGGCGTATTTTTAGACAATTCAGCCAAATAGGCGAAGCCGCCGACGCTGTCCAGTTGTCCCTGACGCTCCAGCGATTCCGCGAGCGTGATCAGGTCAATCGGGCTACCCGATTCTTGCAGGCGCGCCATTTCGGTAAAAATATGGCGATGCGGGCGAGTATAAAAGTCTTCTGAAACCACGCGCTCAGCGACATCGTCCCAGCGTTCGTTATCCAGCATTAAACCACCCAACACCGACTGCTCCGCTTCAATCGAGTGCGGCGGGACTTTCAGCCCGGCGACCTGATAATCGCGGTCACGGGGTTCAGTCTGTGGTTTGTTGAAGGGTTTATTTCCTGCCATAGTGAATGGAGTTACCGAGATAGTGAATGGGTCGAAAGATTACCACATTTATGGAGGAAGCATGGCAACACGTATTGAATTTCACAAGCACGGAGGGCCTGAAGTTCTGCAAGCGGTGGAGTTCACACCGAAGGATCCGGCGGAGCACGAAATTCAGGTAGAAAACAAAGCCATCGGTATCAACTACATTGATACTTACATCCGCAGCGGCCTCTATCCGCCCCCCTCTCTACCGAGCGGGCTGGGCACCGAAGCCGCAGGCGTAGTGAGTAAAGTCGGCAGCGGCGTGAAGCATATTAAAGCGGGCGATCGGGTGGTTTATGCGCAATCCACGCTGGGGGCCTACAGTTCGGTGCATAACGTACCTGCCGATAAAGCCGCCATTTTACCTGACGCTATCTCTTTCGAGCAGGCGGCAGCCTCATTCCTGAAAGGGTTGACGGTCTATTATCTGCTGCGAAAAACCTACGAAATTAAAGCGGGTGAACCGTTCCTGTTTCACGCGGCGGCCGGTGGCGTAGGATTGATTGCCTGCCAGTGGGCAAAAGCGCTGGGCGCTAAACTGATCGGTACCGTCGGCAGCGCGCAAAAAGCTGAGCGTGCTAAACAGGCCGGAGCCTGGGAGATCATTAACTACCGCGACGAGAATATCGTCGAGCGCTTAAAAGAGATAACCGGCGGTAAGAAAGTTAACGTGGTCTATGACTCGGTAGGCAAGGATACCTGGGAGGCGTCACTCGACTGTCTACAGCGCCGGGGACTGATGGTTAGCTTCGGCAACTCGTCCGGTCCGGTGACCGGCGTGAACCTTGGGATACTCAACCAGAAGGGTTCGCTATATGTGACCCGCCCTTCGCTGCAAGGCTATATCACCACTCGTGAAGAGCTGACGGAAGCCAGCAACGAGCTGTTCTCGCTGATCGCCAGCGGCGTGATAAAAGTGGATGTGGCGGAGAGCCAAAAATATGCATTAACCGATGCCAGACGCGCACATGAGGTGCTGGAAAGTCGGGCAACGCAGGGTTCGAGTTTGCTATTACCGTAATGGCCGGAGCACAAAAGTTTAGGGCTTCCACATGGGAAGCCCTTACTTTTTTTGTTCGGCTGTATGTAGGGTACAGCTCGATGAATTCGTTAACGCGCTAATAGTGACAGATTTAATAAGCAAAGCCTACGCTGCTTTATGCAAAAATCTTCAGGTTGTGACATACCGCTCAATACCTTAGTAACGCCAACGGTTATTACGGCGATAACGACTTTCAGTTGGCGATTTTATCGCCCGAATCACCCAGACGACGGCAACGGCCAGCAGCAACCATGGCAACAGTTTAATCATTAATGCAAACAGGCCGCCGACAAACATCAGCGCGGTTGCGACGACTATTGCGGCGATAATTCCCAGCAGCGATACGCCGGTAACCAACAGCATGACAAAAAAGCCAATAACAAATATGAGTTCCAGCATCGTCTTCTCCCCAAAGAATTTCTGTATGTCTTCCCGGATATTACAAAAAACGTGCCAAATTTAACTTATTGAATTTAAAGCAAAACGCCCTGCGTAATTAACGCAAGGCGTGGTGAATTTGACCAGGTTTTAGTGAAAAAATTAACGCTTGTCGGCAACCAGCTGCAACGCCTGCTCCAGCACATTAATATCGGCACCGGCTTTATGCGCATTCTCACTCAGATAGCGACGCCATTGACGTGCGCCCGGGATCCCCTGAAATAGCCCCAGCATATGACGCGTCACATGGCCCAGGTAAGTGCCGCTACTCAGTTCACGTTCGATATAAGGATACATCGCGCGAACCACGGCAACCGGATCGGGATCGATGCCTTCAATGCCGAAAATTTCCCGGTCAACCGAAGCCAGAATACCCGGATTCTGGTAAGCCTCACGCCCCACCATCACCCCATCCATATGCTCAAGGTGCAGCTTTGCCTCTTCCAGCGACTTGATGCCACCGTTGATGGACATGGTCAGGTGCGGAAAATCGCGCTTGAGCTGGTAAACGCGTGGGTAGTCCAGCGGCGGGATCTCACGGTTCTCTTTCGGACTCAGGCCGGAAAGCCAGGCTTTACGCGCATGGATGATAAACATCTCGCACTCGCCTTTTCCGGAGACCGTTTCGATGAAATCACACAGAAACTCGTAGCTATCCTGGTCGTCAATGCCAATACGGGTTTTAACCGTCACCGGGATGGACACCACGTCGCGCATCGCCTTGACGCAATCGGCCACCAGTTGCGCGTTGCCCATCAGGCAGGCACCAAACATGCCGTTTTGCACGCGATCGGAAGGGCAGCCGACGTTGAGGTTTATTTCATCGTATCCGCGCGCTTGCGCCAGCTTCGCGCAGTGCGCCAGCGCTGCCGGATCGCTGCCGCCCAGTTGCAAAGCAACCGGATGTTCTTCTTCGCTATAGGCCAGATAGTCGCCTTTACCGTGGATAATCGCGCCGGTGGTCACCATTTCGGTGTACAGCAGCGTATGGCGCGACAGTTGACGCAGGAAGTAACGGCAGTGTCTGTCGGTCCAGTCGAGCATCGGCGCGATGGAAAAACGGTGAGCAGCAAAAGCAGTAGGCGTTGATTCTGACATCATGGCGAATAAATAAGCATCCGGGTAAAAAGGGGCGCTACTATAGCACAAAGATAAACCACTGGCGCATCGCGCCAGCGTTCACAGCTTCTATCCGGCAAGAAGCGCTATTTTCTCCGCGGCTTCCCGTCGTGCGGGCCAAAAAACTGCGGAGGATGATCGACCCAGCGATCCTGACGCGTGGCGGCATAGCCGGGGTTAAGCGGATAGTAAATGCGATTAAATTTTTTGTTCGCCTCCCCCACCACTAACAGGCGAACTTCCTGTTCGGTGTTGTTAAGGAAAGTGTGGCAAACGCCGGTTCCGGCAGGAAAACCGACGCTATCCCCCGGCTCCAGCTTCCAGAGATAGCCGTTGATCCACACTTCAGGATAACCATCCAGCACGTAGATAAATTCTTCTTCATCGCTTTCCGCATGCGGATAAGAGGTACGACGCCCGGGCAGCAAGCGCTCGTGATGAATCCCTAAGCGGTTCAGGCGCAGGCCGCGCGCCAACGGTGCGCCAATAGAGAAAAGCTCCGTACTGTCGGGATAGGTGGAATCGTCCGCACCTTCCAGTTCGCGCCAATGTCGAATGCAATCAGGTCGTTTCATCGTTTTTTCCCGAAAATGAGATGCATCATGTATAGCACACCTGGTGAGTCTCGGTGTTTTACTGGGATCGTGATAAAGTAACAGCTTCGAATTCACGCAACCAGAGGACGCTCATGGATAAGACCACTTCGCAACAAATGTTAGCGCATGCTGAAAAGCTCTGCGCGCAGCGTGGCGTGCGCCTGACCCCGCAGCGCCTTGAAGTGTTGCGTCTAATGAGCCTGCAAAAAGGGGCTATTAGCGCCTATGACCTGCTCGATCTGCTGCGCGAAAAAGAACCTCAGGCTAAACCGCCGACGGTTTATCGGGCGCTGGAGTTTCTGCTGGAGCAAGGGTTCGTGCATAAGGTGGAGTCCACCAATAGCTACGTACTGTGCCATCTTTTCGATCAGCCAACCCACAGCTCGGCGATGTTTATCTGCGACCGCTGCGGCAGCGTCAAAGAAGAGTGTGCGGAAGGTGTAGAAGATATTATGCATACGCTGGCGGCAAGAATGGGTTTTGCCCTGCGTCACAATGTGATTGAAGCACACGGCCTGTGCGCCGCCTGTGTGGAGGTGGAAGCGTGCAGTACGCCAGGGCACTGCCATCATGACCACACCATCCAGATCAAAAAGAAAGCCCGCTGAGGCGTTAGCCGCAGCGGGAATCAAGGGTATCGGTACCTCCATGTACCATTCGGGCAGGCAATAACCACGGGTTAAAACACGAACGTTAGTCACTACCAGCGATAATCGTTTTTAGTTTCCCAATCCTTCACTTCTTTCTCGGCCTGGTCTTTGGCGTATCCATAGCGTTCCTGAATTCTGCCAACCAGCTGGTCGCGCTTACCCTCGATGACGGTCATATCATCGTCGGTAAGTTTGCCCCATTGTTCTTTCGCTTTACCTTTCAACTGTTTCCAGTTACCGCCGATTTCATCTTTATTCATCATGTCATCCTCATCGTTCGGTGATCGTTCGGTGAATGAACAGCCCGCTGTGTGCCGGACATGACTTAACTATAGATGAGTATTCTGAGTAAGATTTATTATTCGGAATCTTTAACCACCATCTGAACAATGCACGCTATGAAAACCAGGTGCCGCGCTGCCAGTGACGCCGCCAGACAATCGCCAGTGAAGCCCCGCGCAGGGCAAGAAACACCGCCAGCGCTAACCATAGACCATGATTACCAAGAACCGGCACCATCAGCAGCGTCAGGGCGAATCCCGCCGCCGCTACCGCCATGCTGTTACGCATCTCTGCCCCGCGCGTTGCGCCGATAAACATACCATCCAACAGGTAGCACCAGACGCCAATGACCGGCAGTATTGTCTGCCAGATGAGATAGCGGTCGGCAAGCTGCTGCAGAGAAGGGAGCGACGTTAACAAGGCGATAATCTGCTCGCCAGCAAGGCTGTAAATCAGCGCAAACGCCAGCGCTACCATGCCAGACTGACGGCAGGCCGCACGCCATACCTCAAGCAGTTGGCTGCCGTCGCGGGCACCGTAAGCCTGCCCGGAGTGTGCCTCCACGGCGTAGGCGAAACCATCCAGCGCGTAGGCGGTAAAGGTCAGCATCGTCATCAACACCGCATTGACCGCTACAACATCAGCGCCGAGCCGGGCACCGTATACCGTCATCGCCCCAAAGCATAGCTGTAGCAGCAGCGAGCGCAGCATAATGTCGCGGTTCAGCGCCAGGAGACGACGCACATCGCCGCGCCAGGCGTTTTTCAGCATCGATAGCGAAACGCCCCGTAGTACCAGCACGCGTTTCGCCATAACGAGTCCGATGAAAAAGGTGGCGTATTCTGCTGTTACGGTCGCCAGAGCTGCGCCCTGCACGTTCATATGCAGGCCCATCACCAGCCATAAATCAAGCACGATGTTGAGTACATTGCCGACAACCAGCAGGATCACCGGTGCACGGGCATACTGCACGCCCAACAGCCAGCCCAGCAGCACTAGATTCGCCAGAGATGCCGGAGCGCTCAGCCAACGAATCTCGAGGAAACGGCGGGCCTGTTCAAGTACCGCATCACTGCCGCCGACGATGTGCAGCGCCAGATTAATTAACGGCATTCTGAATAGGACGATGGCTATCCCGGCAGCCAGTGCCAGCCCCAGCGGCTGCACCAGCGCACGCGCCAGCCGTTGCGGATCTTTCGCGCCGAATGCCTGAGCCGTCAGGCCCGTAGTACTCATGCGCAAAAACAGGAGCAGCATGAAGAGAAAGCTGGTCGCCATCGCGCCAACCGCAACGCCGCCCAGATAAACCGGACTATCAAGATGACCAATAACGGCGGTATCCACCAGCCCCAGCAAAGGAACGGTGATATTGGAGAAAATCATGGGCAGCGCTAAGCGCCACAGGGCTTTATCGGCGGCGTTAAAAAGCATGAGGAAGAGCCCAGATGAAGAAGGAAAACAGCGCAGCACCATGCATCAGATGATGCTGCGAGATGAAGAGGTTACTGCCAGTTGCCGTTGCGGATAACGCCGACAGCCAGACCTTCAATAGTGAAACTTTGCTGGCGTAAATCCACCACGATCGGGGTAAATTCGCTGTTTTCAGGCAGCAATTCGACGACGTTACCCTGTTTTTTCAGACGCTTCACGGTGACTTCATCGTCAATGCGGGCCACAACAACCTGGCCATTGCGCACATCCTGAGTTTTATGTACCGCGAGCAGGTCGCCATCCAGAATACCGATGTCTTTCATCGACATTCCGCTTACGCGCAGCAGAAAATCGGCATTCGGCTTAAACATTGCCGGATCGACCTGGTAGTGGCCTTCGATGTGCTGCTGTGCGAGCAGTGGTTCACCTGCTGCAACGCGGCCGACAAGCGGCAGGCCGCTTTCTTCTTCCGTCAGCAGACGGATACCGCGGGAGGCACCGGAAACGATCTCGATTGCGCCTTTACGCGCCAGCGCTTTCAGGTGTTCTTCCGCCGCGTTTGGGGAACGAAACCCCAAGCGCTGAGCAATCTCCGCACGCGTCGGCGGCATGCCCGTCTGGCTGATATGATCCCGAATGAGATCAAACACCTCTCGCTGCCTGGTCGTTAACGCTTTCATTCCGCCCCCTGGGTGTATATACAGTTATGCTGTGAGTATATACAGCTAACGGTGATTTTGGAACCACATTTCACACAAAAATCAGGAGTTTCTTTCCGTTTTGCGAGCCGTCATGGCAAGACTTAGCGGTAGTTTGCCCACAACAGCGTTCCCCATGTGATCAACGCGATAATAATCGCCAACAGGACCGCCGCAGAGCCCATATCTTTCGCGCGGCCAGACAACTCATGATGTTCAGGGCCAATACGGTCAACGACCGCTTCAATCGCGCTGTTGATAATTTCAACTATCATCACTATCAGGACCGAGCCAATCAGCAAAACGCGCGTGATGGCATCGACATCCAGCCAGCAGGCTATCGCCACGGCAATAATGGCAGCGATGCCTTCCTGACGAAATGCGGCCTCATTGATCCACGCCGCACGGAATCCTTTCCAGGAATACCCCGCTGCTTTAACGATTCGAGTTAACCCAGTGGTATTATTGGCCATCAAACAAACCTTTTTATGTAAATGACGTCAATGAGTGTACGCGTTTGCCGCGTTACAACGGAAATTTTGCGCACTTTCTGTTATTCTTGCGGCGCATTTGCATGATTAACCAGAGGCTTCACATCGTCTATGTCTGGCTGGCAACGAATTTACTATAAATTACTGAATTTACCATTAAGGGCACTGGTAAAAAGCAAGTCAATTCCGGCACAACCTGCTCAGGAATTGGGCCTGGATACCTCACGTCCCATCATGTACGTCCTGCCCTACAATTCGAAGGCGGACCTGCTGACGCTTCGCGCTCAATGTCTGGAACATGAATTACCGGACCCGCTTGAGCCGCTGGAGATCGATGGTACCCTGCTTCCCCGCTACGTGTTTATTCACGGCGGGCCGCGTGTTTTCACCTACTACACGCCAAAAGAAGAATCCATCAAGCTGTTCCATGATTACCTGGATCTGCACCGTAACCATCCCGATCTTGACGTGCAGATGGTGCCGGTTTCGGTGATGTTTGGTCGTGCGCCAGGCCGTGAAAAAGGCGAAGTAAACCCGCCGCTGCGTATGCTAAACGGCATTCAAAAATTCTTCGCCGTTTTGTGGTTGGGTCGCGACAGCTTTGTGCGTTTCTCGCCTTCGGTCTCTCTGCGCAAAATGGCAGACGAGCACGGTACCGATAAAATTATCGCCCAAAAGCTGGCCCGCGTAGCGCGTATGCACTTCGCCCGTCAGCGTCTGGCGGCGGTCGGCCCGCGCCTGCCTGCGCGCCAGGATCTGTTCAACAAGCTGCTGGCGTCAAAAGCCATTGCCCGCGCGGTCGAAGACGAAGCGCGTAGCAAGAAAATCTCCCACGAGAAGGCCCAGCAAAACGCCATCGCCTTGATGGAAGAGATCGCCGCAAACTTCTCTTATGAAATGATTCGTCTGACCGACCGCGTACTGGGTTTCACCTGGAACCGGCTGTATCAGGGCATTAACGTCCACAACGCCGAGCGCGTACGCCAGCTGGCGCATGAAGGCCACGAGATAGTCTATGTTCCATGCCACCGCAGTCATATGGACTATCTGCTGCTCTCTTACGTCATCTATCACCAGGGTCTGGTGCCGCCGCATATCGCCGCCGGTATCAACCTGAACTTCTGGCCTGCCGGGCCGATTTTCCGTCGTGGCGGCGCGTTCTTTATTCGCCGCACCTTCAAAGGGAATAAGCTCTATTCGACAGTGTTCCGCGAATATCTCGGCGAGCTGTTCAGCCGCGGTTACTCCGTGGAGTACTTCGTTGAGGGCGGTCGTTCACGTACCGGACGCCTGCTGGACCCGAAAACCGGCACCCTGTCGATGACGATCCAGGCGATGCTGCGCGGCGGTACCCGCCCTATCACCCTGGTGCCGATTTATATCGGCTACGAGCACGTGATGGAAGTCGGTACCTACGCCAAAGAGCTGCGCGGGGCGACGAAAGAGAAAGAGAGCCTGCCGCAGATGTTGAAAGGCCTCAGCAAACTGCGCAACCTCGGCCAGGGCTACGTCAACTTCGGCGAACCGCTGCCGTTGATGACCTATCTCAACCAGCATGTCCCTGACTGGCGCGAGGCTATCGATCCTATCGAAGCGGTCCGTCCGTCATGGTTGACGCCGACGGTGAACAATATCGCCTCCGATCTGATGGTGCGTATCAACAATGCCGGCGCGGCAAACGCCATGAACCTGTGCTGTACCGCGCTGCTGGCCTCGCGTCAGCGTTCTCTGACCCGCGAGCAGCTCACCGAACAGCTGGAGTGCTATCTCGCCCTGCTGCGCAACGTGCCTTATTCGCCGGATGCCACAACACCTGAGACCTCCGCCAGCGAGCTTATCGACCACGCGCTACAGATGAACAAGTTCGAAGTCGAGAAAGACACCATTGGCGATATCATCATTCTGCCGCGCGAGCAGGCAGTGTTGATGACCTATTACCGCAACAACATCGCCCATATGCTGGTGATGCCGTCGCTGTTAGCCGCCATTGTGACCCAGCATCGTCGCATTACCCGCGCCGAAATATTGCGTCATGTCGAGATGTTCTACCCGTTCCTGAAAGCTGAGCTGTTCCTGCGCTGGGAAAAAGCTGAACTGGCAGGCGTCGTCGATGCGCTGATTGCTGAGATGCAGCGTCAGGGGCTGATCGCCCTGAGCGAAGACGAAGTGAGCGTCAATCCGTCTCACGCCCGCTCTCTGCAACTGCTGGCCGCAGGCGCGCGTGAAACGCTGCAGCGTTATGCCATCACTTTCTGGCTGCTGAGTGCCAACCCGTCCATGAACCGCAGTTCGCTGGAGAAAGAGAGCCGCACCGTGGCTCAGCGTCTGTCCGTGCTGCACGGTATTAACGCGCCGGAGTTCTTCGATAAGGCGGTATTCAGTACTCTGGTGTTGACCCTGCGTGACGCAGGCTATATCAGCGATACCGGGGATGCCGAGCCGGAAGAGACGTTGAAGATCTACCGCATGCTGGCAGACCTGATTACTTCTGATGTGCGTCTAACGATTGAAAGCGTTACCCAGGATGAAGCGTAACGTTTAAAGAAAACTCCCGGCTTGCGCTACGCTTAGCCGGGCTACCAGAACAATGCGGTTTTGTAGCCCGGCTAAGGCGTTTACGCCGCAAGCCGGGTAAACCACAAAACTACTGCATATACCCCATCGCCAGACCGAGAAACAACACCAGTCCCACGTAGTTATTGTTTAAAAATGCCTTAAAGCAGTCATCGCGTTCACGTTTGAAAATCAGCTTCTGCTGCCAGACAAACAGCGCTGCGGCGATAAACAATGACCAGTAATACTCCCAGCCCAGACCGCTCAGCCAGCCCACCGCCGCCATCAGCGCCAGTACAGCTACCTGTAAGATCCCGATAATTAAGCGGTCGTTGTCACCAAACAGAATCGCCGTCGACTTAATGCCGATCTTCACGTCGTCATCGCGGTCGACCATCGCATACTGGGTGTCGTAGGCCACCGCCCACAGAATATTGGCGAGAAACATCAGCCAGCAGCTCAACGGCAGAGATTCGCTCACCGCTGAAAAGGCCATCGGAATCGACCAGCCGAACGCCGCGCCTAGTACCACCTGCGGCAGGTGGGTGTAGCGTTTCATAAACGGATAGACCCAGGCCAGCGCCAGCGCAGCGACCGACAGCAAAATGGTCATGGTGTTTAAGGTCAACACCAGCAGAAATGAGAACAGCACCAGCACAACAAACAGCGTTCGCGCCTCTTTTTCGGTGACGTCGCCGCTTGGCAGCGGGCGGCGGGCGGTGCGCTTAACGTGGCCGTCAAACTTACGATCTGCATAGTCATTCACTACGCAGCCGGCAGCGCGCATCAGCCAGACGCCCGCGACAAAAACGGCGAGGATCCACAGCGGTGGTATCCCCGGCGTTGCTACCCACAGCGCCCACAGCGTCGGCCACAGCAGCAGCAGCGCGCCGATCGGTTTGTCAGTCCGCATCAGGCGGTGAAACGCCAACAGCTTGTTCTGCGTCAGACTCCACTCCATTTTCTCTTCCTCTTAATACAACGGCGATGCAGGCAGAAACAATTCTGTCAGCAGCAGCGGTTTGCCACTCAGCCGAAGGCGGGAACGACGCCCCCAAAGCTCTGCATGACGACCGATTTCAATAAAATCACGGGTTAGCGTAGACGACGTAAACAGATAGCGGCCCAGCGGCGTCTGCCCAAGCTGTTGCAGCGCCAATTCCGGACCATTGAGCGTCGACTCCGGCACGATAGTCCGACCGGCCAGCCAGGGTTCATCATCGGCACAAAGGATAATTTCCCGCAGCCAGTAGCGCGGTTCATCCGCGAGCAGGGTCTCTTCACCCGCCAGCGCTTCGCGTCCAACAAAACCTTCGTTCACCATGATGACGCTGATTTTTTTCCCTTGTTGCTCAAAACGTTTGGTCATTGAGTCTTCAAGCAATAACCAATCGCGCAGATGCGCGTCCAGCGGGGGCTGAGTGGCAAAATAACGCAGCGCACGCAGTTGCGTCAGCGCAGGATGTGACATGCCTGATTCTCCGGAACATAACGAGAAACTATTGTATCGCAGAATGGGGCGGTGGGGGCGGGCAAACGTCAATATACGATCATCCGCGCAACAGCCATGCAACAGCGGCTATCGCGCGATAAAAAAAGGTGCGCCCAGGCGGACGCACCTAAAGGCTGTGCCTAAACATCAGCATTGTGGGGAGACGATCACCCCTTGCCTTTTACACTGCTGATAAAGGTGGAACGAGCAGATTTCGAGCCGAGACGTTCAGCTTCGTTCATCAATTTCAGAGCCTTGTCGATATCGCCTTTCGCGACAGCCTGCTTAATACCGTTGTTAAAGTAGGTTTCGGTGTCATCAAGCATCGGCTCGCTTTTCGCCGCCGGAGCTGGGGCAGCTACCGGTGCAGCAACAGGCGCCGCCGTATTACCGACGGTTACAGGGCCAGGGCCGGAAGAGCCAAACAGCGGGCCGACCAGCACGCTAGAGCCGCTATTGGTTTTCACTTTTAGCTTCAGCACGCCATCAGTGGTGTGCCTGGCAATCGGGTCTGGAATATCAGGTATGGCATTGCCTGCGCCTTTAGCGTAAGCCTTCGCCGGATCCATCAGCGTTGTGGTTTGCTGTAAATCTTTTTCCGTTGTAAAGACCAGCACATACAGCTTCTGCTGTCCTAATGCCGGAGTCAGGCGCATCACGCCCTCAAGCCGATCTGCGGTCATCACGCCAGGCTGCTGATAGGTAAAATAGCTGCTGGGGAAGAACGCAGCTGGCGTCATATTCTGGTCAAGAATCAGTACGTTCGGGGCAAAAATTTGTTTTTGCTTATTCACTTCGCTAGTGAGCGTCAGGGTCAGCTCGCCAATATTCGCCGGAACGCTCCAGGCGGCAACCGGGCCAGTGATACCAGCAACATCTAAACGTTGCCCGCCAGTGAGTAAATCAACGGACTGCGTCTTAGATTGATCAACCGGAGTCCAGACTAATTGCTGCAGGGCAACGCCAGGTATGGAGGGGGCTGAACTGGTGTTTTGCGGGACGAAGTTGACATCGGCAAAGCTAATCCCCGGCACGCATGCCAACATCCCTGCGGATAGATACAGGGCGACGAGAGTTTTCTTCATTTTCATTGTTCTCACCTCGGATTGCATAGGTTTAGCGGTGGCCAGGCAATAGCGCGCTAATCCTGAATAATCAGGAGGGGCATAAGCCCCTCCGTGTTACGACATATTGACTACTGAATTACCACCAAACTTCCATCTGCGCGCCGAAGGTGACTTCGCTATCGCTACCGCGGCTATTAGTCAGGAGACCATTACCGCTGCTGTCTTTAGTCTGCAGACCGGAGGTGTTGCTGTTACCCCAGTTTTCATCCCATTTCGCGTAGGTGGCGAAAATACGGATTGCCGGGCGGGACCAGACGCTGTTACCTGCCTGCCATTGCTGGGCCAGAGTAATTTTGTACTGGTTGTTGTTTTCGCTGGTGCGCTGAGATTTCACGTTGTCGTAACCGACTTCCAACTGGGTGCTCATGATCGGCGTCCATTTGTACATCGGACGAACACCGACGGTGTACCAGGTAGAACCGTTGTTGCTGTCCAGATCCACATCCTGGTACATCGCAACGTACATCAGGCCCCAGTCATCGTTGAAGTCCATCGCGCCGTGATCCAGAACGCGGATCATGCTGCCTTTGTTATCAATGCTGGTGCCTTGAGAGTGGCCGCTGTTCCAGGAAGTCATCGAGTCGGTTGCATACTGAACAACAAACTTGTTGAAACCGCCCCAGATAGACTGAGTATGTTCACCAGTCAGCATCACGCCGTCTTTCGACGCGCCATCAGCCAGACGGTAGTCATCCTGCGGGTTAGCACGGCCATAATCCACGCCTAACTCCAGTACGCCGCCTGGGTTAATTTCCATACCGGCCAGACGCACGTCGAAGACGTCATTCGCGGTTTTAGAAGCATATTTCTTGGTGTCATCGCTGGAGAAAGTGTAAGAACCGCCGCTTTCAGAGTTACGTGTAGCTGCCAGAGAGAGTTTACCGAAGCCGACATCCACGTTTTCCAGACCCGCACCCGGACCAGAGATATCCCAGTAGTAGAAGTCGATCATATGAACGTCATGACGCTGGTAGAAGCGCTTACCGGCCCACAGGGTAGAACCCGGTAACCAGTCAATCAGGTTTTTACCCTGGATGTTAGCTTCACGGAATGCCGGAGAGGTACTTTCCCAGTCATCCTGTTGGTCTACGGAATACGCGACGTTAGTATCGAAATAAAAACTCTTGTCACCCTCTTTCCATAATTCCTGGCCCAGCTTCAGTTCCGCATAGGTTTCACATTCGTTACCGAGACGGTATTTACTTTGAGCACCTGTTGCTTTGAAACATTCCTGTGAACCACCGCTACCGGTCCAGCCGATACCAGAACGAGCATAGCCATGGAAATCAACGGCCAGCGCCTGAGCAGACATAACGCCTGCTGCAACGGCGATCGCCAGTGGAAGTTTGCGCAGAGTAATCATCATTCTATCTCCTGAGATCATTGCTTTTCTTTGAACACTTCACCCTTCGGGCTGCCTCTTTGTTGGCTGCGCTCACTCACCCTGGTCACGTACTTTTGTACGCTCCCAGGGATTCATTCCCTTGCCGCCTCGATGCAGCGCGAATGGTTTTGTGTTTTTTTTTAGTTAGAAGCCTTACACGCCCGGCTCTTTATGCAGCCGACGACAAGCGGTGCCATCCTCACGGAATAAATGGCAACGCTCCGGCGGCAAGCCGATGGCGAATGTGGCTCCCTCTTCGACCAGCACCACGTCGTTCTGGCGGTAAACCAGGTTTTGACGGATGGCGGGGATCTGGATATGAATTTGTGTTTCGTTACCAAGCTGTTCCACCACCTGAATCACGCCTTCGAGGGTGACGTCAGCGATATCGCTGGGCAGCAGATGTTCCGGGCGAATCCCTAAGGACATATTCGCGCCGACCTGAACGCGGGCGCTGTCCACCGGCAGCCAGATTTGCTGGCGGTTAGGCAGTTCCACCTGAACCTGTTCAATGGCGGTAGCGGTGACTTTAACCGGCAGGAAGTTCATCTTCGGCGAGCCAATAAAGCCCGCGACGAAGCGATCCGCCGGGTAGTGATAAAGCTCAAGCGGTTTCCCGACCTGCGCGACGCGACCGGCATCCAGTACCACGATTTTGTCAGCGAGGGTCATCGCCTCGACCTGATCGTGGGTCACGTAGATCATCGTGCGCCCAAGGCGCTTATGCAGACGGGAAATCTCGATACGCATCTGTACGCGCAGCGCGGCATCAAGGTTAGAGAGAGGTTCATCAAGCAGGAAAACGCGCGGTTCGGCCACCAGGGTACGGCCAATCGCCACACGCTGACGCTGACCGCCGGAAAGCGCTTTTGGTTTACGCTCCAGCAGATGAGCCAGTTGCAGGACTTCTGCTACCTGGGTGACGCGTTGATTAATCAGGTCTTTTTTGGCACCGGCCAGCTTCAGGCCGAAAGACATGTTTTCCGCGACGGAAAGGTGGGGGTAAAGCGCATAAGACTGAAACACCATCCCGATACCACGTTCGGCGGGCGGGACATCGTTCATTCGGGTATCGCCAATCATAAGATCGCCGCTGGTCACCGTTTCCAGCCCGGCAATCATACGCAGCAGGGTGGATTTGCCGCAGCCCGATGGGCCAACAAACACGACGAACTCCCCATCCTGGATCTCGAGATTGATATCTTTCGATACCACCACGTCGCCCCAGGCTTTCGTTACATTTCGCAGCTGTACGCTCGCCATGCCCTTCTCCCTTCGTTACAACCAGTCACTTAACGACACATTCAAGATGGGCTGACTATGCGGTATTCATAGATATGGTAAATCCTCCACCCCCGGCTTTTTTATGGGGGAGGAGACGGGAGGATGAGAGATGACGTCTCGCCTCCGGGGGGGACGGGCTGATACCGATTTCGTGATGCAGGCGACAAAAATGGCCTCGTTTTTATGTGCTCCAGGGCTCATAACCGGCGATTCTGCAATGGAGATCACACAAACGATGGGTGGGGCGTAGACATAGGGAGGATGGAAAGAGGTTGTTAAAAAAGGAAACTCATCACCGTTAAGCCATCCAAGTGTATCCACGAGCACATCACCAAATAGGACGGGTATATGAAAATCAAAACTGGCGCTCGCATCCTCGCGCTGTCTGCATTGACCACGATGATGTTTTCCGCCTCTGCCCTCGCGAAAATAGAAGAAGGTAAGCTGGTTATCTGGATTAACGGCGACAAAGGCTACAACGGCCTCGCTGAAGTCGGTAAAAAGTTCGAAAAAGACACTGGCATTAAAGTTTCCATCGAGCACCCGGACAAGCTGGAAGAGAAATTCCCGCAGGTTGCTGCAACCGGCGACGGCCCGGACATCATCTTCTGGGCCCATGACCGTTTCGGCGGCTATGCCCAATCTGGCCTGCTGGCAGAAATCACCCCGGACAAAGCCTTCCAGGACAAACTGTATCCATTCACCTGGGACGCCGTACGCTATAACGGCAAACTGATTGCCTACCCGGTCGCGGTAGAAGCGCTGTCGCTGATTTACAACAAAGACCTGGTACCAAACCCGCCGAAAACCTGGGAAGAGATCCCTGCGCTGGATAAAGAACTGAAAGCGAAAGGTAAGAGCGCGCTGATGTTTAACCTGCAAGAACCGTACTTCACCTGGCCGCTGATTGCTGCCGACGGCGGTTACGCGTTCAAGTTTGAAAACGGCAAATATGACGTGAAAAACGTTGGCGTTGATAGCGCTGGCGCGAAAGCAGGCCTGACCTTCCTGGTCGACCTTATCAAAAACAAACACATGAACGCCGACACCGACTACTCCATCGCTGAAGCGGCATTCAACAAAGGCGATACCGCGATGACCATCAACGGTCCGTGGGCATGGTCTAACATTGATAAGAGCAAGGTTAACTACGGCGTTACCCTGCTGCCAACCTTTAAAGGCAACGCGTCCAAACCGTTCGTTGGTGTTCTGAGCGCCGGTATTAACGCCGCCAGCCCGAACAAAGAACTGGCGAAAGAGTTCCTCGAAAACTACCTGATGACCGACCAGGGTCTGGATGAAGTGAACAAGGACAAACCGCTGGGTGCCGTTGCGCTGAAATCCTTCCAGGAGAAACTGGAAAAAGATCCGCGTATCGCCGCCACCATGGCGAACGCCCAGAAAGGCGAAATCATGCCGAACATCCCACAGATGTCCGCTTTCTGGTATGCCGTACGTACCGCGGTTATCAACGCAGCTAGCGGTCGTCAGACCGTCGATGCCGCGCTGAAAGATGCACAGGCTCGCATCACCAAGTAATACAGTTTCCCTTATTTCTAAGGAAATAAGGTTTATTGAATACGTTGTTACACGAAATCATTCGCGCTACATCGAGGCGGCAAGGATGCAAATCCCCAGGAGCTTACATCGGTAAGTGACTGGGGTGCGCATCCGCAGCCAACAAAGAGGTAGCGCGAAGGATAAAGTGTAAAGAGGATGATCCCCATGGATGTCGTGAAAAAGAAACACTGGTGGCAAAGCCCGCAGCTCACATGGTCTGTGATCGGCTTGCTGTGCCTGCTGGTGGGTTACCTTGTTGTTTTGATGTACGCCCAGGGGGAGTACCTGTTTGCCATCATGACGCTGATTTTAAGCTCGGTTGGCCTGTATATTTTTTCCAATCGCAAGGCCTATGCCTGGCGCTATGTTTATCCGGGTGTTGCCGGGATGGGACTGTTCGTTCTGTTCCCGTTGATCTGCACCATCGCTATCGCTTTTACCAACTACAGCAGCACCAACCAGCTGACCTTCGAACGCGCTCAGCAAGTGCTGATGGACCGCTCTTTCCAGGCGGGTAAATCCTACAACTTCGCACTCTATCCGGCTGGAGATGAGTGGAAGCTGGCGCTGACCGATGGCGACAGCGGCAAAAACTACCTTTCCGATGCGTTTAAATTCGGCGGCGAGCAGAAGCTGGCCCTTAAAGAAGCCGATGCGCTGCCGGAAGGTGAACGCGCTAACCTGCGCGTCATTACGCAAAACCGTACCGCCCTGAACCAGCTGACCGCGATACTGCCCGACGAAAGCAAAGTCATCATGAGTTCGCTACGCCAATTCTCCGGCACCCAACCGCTGTATGCGCTGGCGGATGACGGCATGCTGACCAACAACCAGAGCGGCGTGAAGTATCGTCCGAATGCTGATGTTGGCTTCTACCAGGCCATTAACGCTGATGGCAGTTGGGGCAGCGAGAAGCTGAGTCCTGGCTATACGGTGACCATCGGCTGGGATAACTTCACCCGCGTGTTCCAGGACGAAGGTATCCAGAAACCGTTCTTCGCGATCTTCGTCTGGACGGTAGTGTTCTCCATCCTGACAGTCATTCTGACCGTCGCAGTGGGGATGATTCTCGCCTGCCTCGTGCAGTGGGAAGCCCTAAAAGGCAAAGCGATTTACCGCGTACTGCTGATTCTGCCTTACGCCGTACCGTCGTTTATCTCGATTCTGATTTTCAAAGGGTTGTTCAACCAGAGCTTTGGTGAGATCAACATGATGCTCAGCGCGCTGTTCGGCATTAAACCGGCCTGGTTTAGCGACCCGATTACCGCACGTACCATGATCATCATCGTCAACACCTGGCTCGGCTATCCGTACATGATGATTCTGTGCATGGGCCTGCTGAAAGCGATTCCTGACGACCTGTATGAAGCCTCGGCAATGGACGGCGCAACCCCGTTCCAGAACTTCTTTAAAATTACGCTGCCGCTGCTGATCAAGCCGCTAACGCCGCTGATGATCGCCAGTTTCGCGTTTAACTTTAACAACTTCGTGCTGATTCAGCTGTTGACCAACGGCGGGCCGGACCGACTCGGCACCACCACGCCAGCGGGCTATACCGACCTGTTGGTGAGCTATACCTACCGTATCGCCTTCGAAGGCGGCGGCGGCCAGGACTTCGGCCTCGCGGCGGCTATCGCTACGCTGATCTTCCTGCTGGTAGGCGCGCTGGCGATTATTAACCTGAAAGCCACACGTATGAAGTTTGATTAATTGGAATAACCAGGCGTCATTGGCGCGGGCAGTTTGGGCTCGGCCAGCGCGGAAGAACCGGAGCGTACACGTAGTACGTGAGGATTCTGAGCTCTGCCCGAGTTCAAAATGGCAAGCAAAATAGCCTGGAGCGGTATCAAGGGGAGTAAAAATATTATGGCTATGGTTCAACCCAAATCTCAGAAGCTGCGTCTACTGACGACGCACCTCCTGCTGCTGATTTTTATCGCGGCGATTATGTTCCCGCTGCTGATGGTCATCGCTATCTCGCTGCGCGAAGGTAACTTCGCCACCGGTAGCCTGATCCCTGAAAGTATCTCCTGGGAGCACTGGCGACTGGCATTAGGCTTTAGCGTTGAACACGCTGACGGTCGCGTCACGCCACCACCCTTCCCGGTCCTGCTGTGGTTGTGGAACTCCATCAAGGTGGCGGGCATTACCGCGATTGGTATCGTCGCGCTCTCTACCACCTGTGCTTACGCTTTTGCCCGTATGCGTTTCCCGGGTAAAGCCACGCTGCTCAAAGGGATGCTGATTTTCCAGATGTTCCCGGCGGTTCTGTCGCTGGTTGCTCTGTATGCCTTGTTTGATCGCCTCGGCCAGTACGTGCCGTTTGTCGGCCTGAATACCCACGGCGGCGTAATCTTCGCCTATATGGGCGGTATCGCGCTGCACGTCTGGACGATTAAAGGGTATTTCGAAACCATTGACGGCTCGCTGGAAGAAGCAGCGGCGCTGGATGGTGCGACCCCGTGGCAGGCTTTCCGCCTGGTGCTGCTCCCGCTGTCGGTGCCGATTCTGGCGGTCGTGTTTATTCTGTCGTTCATCGCCGCAATTACCGAAGTGCCTGTAGCCTCGCTACTGCTGCGCGATGTGAACAGCTACACCCTGGCGGTCGGAATGCAGCAGTATCTCAACCCGCAGAACTATCTGTGGGGCGACTTTGCCGCTGCGGCAGTACTCTCCGCTATCCCGATTACCGTAGTGTTCCTGCTGGCCCAGCGCTGGCTGGTTAACGGCCTGACGGCAGGCGGAGTGAAAGGTTAAGTTTCATCGTTAGATACTCTAAATAATTCGCGTTGTCGAAAGGCGACAAGCCCGAGAATCCCCGGGAGCATAGATAACTATGTGACTGGGGTGAGCGGGCGCAGTCAACGCATCAACAACGTGAAGTATGACGAGTATACCCGCCCCAAATTTCAGAGGAGGGATGACGGTTTCGCGGCAATGCACGACCCCAACCGGGTATTGCCGCTGTCACCCTCAGCTGAAAAAGTAAGGCAAATGCCACTGCTATCCTCAACTGGACCCTACATAAATTATATTTGTGACTGTTGGTCAGCGGCCCTGGAGGCCGCTTTTTTTTATTCGCGTTTCAACAGTGATGCCCTGTCAGTCGGCGCGCAACAATGGACGATCGCTTGCAAACCTCGACTGATATTATCGCAACCTGTAATGATGACTAAGCCTTCTTTAAATGATTATCATTATGTTATTTTACATTACCGTTACGATTATTTTCTTTCGTGTCCCCCATCACAGCAATTCTATTTATCCTCGACCCGAGGGAAATTAATCAGAGTTAAGATCACAGAAAAGACAAAACGTAATTGAAATGTAAAATTTGATAATTGCCTGACCTGCCGCGGAAATACACCATCATTGGCACCGATAAAAAGGACTGGATCATCTAAGGCAGGTTTAAATGAACACCCAATATAATTCCAGCTATATTTTTTCGATTACGTTAGTTGCAACATTAGGAGGACTATTATTTGGCTACGATACTGCAGTCATATCCGGCACGGTTGAATCCTTAAATACTGTTTTTGTTGCCCCGCAAAATCTAAGCGAATCTGCCGCCAACTCATTGTTAGGGTTCTGTGTTGCCAGTGCACTGATTGGCTGCATCATTGGCGGCGCGCTTGGCGGCTATTTTAGCAACCGTTTCGGCCGCCGTGATTCGCTAAAAATCGCCGCGATCCTATTCTTTATCTCAGGTATAGGTTCTGCATGGCCAGAACTCGGTTTTACCGATATTAATCCGGAGAGCACTGTCCCGATCTATTTAACTGGATACGTACCTGAGTTTGTTATTTATCGCATCATTGGCGGTATTGGTGTTGGTTTAGCATCAATGCTCTCGCCAATGTATATTGCAGAACTGGCTCCGGCACACATTCGAGGGAAACTGGTTTCCTTTAACCAGTTTGCGATTATTTTTGGACAGCTTTTGGTGTACTGCGTAAACTATTTCATTGCCAAATCCGGAGACGCTAACTGGCTGAATACTGATGGCTGGCGATATATGTTTGCCTCAGAGTGCATTCCCGCACTGCTATTTTTAATACTGCTATATACCGTACCGGAAAGCCCGCGTTGGCTGATGGCTCGAGGTAAACAAGAGCAAGCGGAAGGCATCCTACGCAAAATTATGGGCAGTACGCTCGCCGTTCAGGCGATGCAGGAGATCAATCAGTCATTAGAACATGGTCGGAAAACGGGCGGTCGTCTACTGATGTTTGGCACAGGAGTCATTGTTATCGGCGTTATGCTTTCGATATTCCAACAGTTCGTCGGCATCAATGTCGTTCTCTATTACGCTCCGGAAGTCTTTAAAACACTGGGTGCCAGTACGGACGTGGCGCTGCTGCAAACCATCATCGTTGGCGTTATCAACCTGAGTTTCACCGTGCTGGCCATCATGACGGTCGATAAATTTGGCCGCAAACCGCTGCAGATTATTGGCGCTCTCGGTATGGCGGTTGGCATGTTCAGCCTCGGAACCGCGTTTTATACCCAGGCTTCCGGCCTGGTGGCACTGTTGTCTATGCTGGTTTACGTCGCCGCATTTGCGATGTCCTGGGGACCGGTTTGCTGGGTGCTGCTGGCAGAAATCTTCCCCAATGCGATTCGCGGCAAAGCGCTCGCCATTGCGGTTGCTGCCCAGTGGCTGGCGAACTACTTTGTCTCCTGGACCTTCCCAATGATGGATAAAAATTCGTGGCTGGTTTCCCATTTTCACAACGGCTTCTCCTACTGGATTTACGGCTGTATGGGAATTCTGGCTGCGCTATTCATGTGGAAGTTTGTGCCGGAAACTAAAGGCAAAACGCTGGAAGAACTCGAAGAACTATGGGAGCCCGTAGAGGAGAAAGTGCCGCAATCTTCTGCGCAATAATTAAAGTGCAAGCACGCTGCAGCTGATAGCGGCGTGCTGTCTTTTATTCGCGTTTCAGTCGGTTGGAGTTACACAGCCAGAGCGTAATCACCAGAATCAGGATCGCGGCGGAGTAAATCAGCACCGCCATCGGCGAGTCATGATCGATAATAATCAGGCGCACGATAGCGGTAATGCCGATATAGACAAAATAGCGTAGCGGGAAGTGAAATCCCGATTCGAAGTACTTCACAATCAGCGCAATAAACTCAAAATAGAGGAAGTAAACCACCAGCCCTTCCACCAGCTTGTACTTGCTGACTGGCTCCGGGGTAAACAGCACGTGCGCCAGATGCAGCGTCTCTTTGCCCAGAAAAACAATCAGAATAACCCCCAGGCACAGCAGGCCGAGGTTCAAAACGGTTTGCATTGCGGTTGCGATAAAACTCACCAACGGACGATAAACCGGCGGCATAGATACACCTCATAATCATCATTATTTGTGACCTGTATAACGCAAAAGTGTGATCCAGATCGACATTATTCGTTAACTTTTTGCCACCGGCGGCGTAGATGTAACAATCACTTGCCACACTGACAGGTTAAAAAGGAAACAACCATGTTCAAAATTCGTATTGCAGGGCCAGAAGATGCAGCCTTGCTCAACGAAATGGGTAATGCCAGCTACCGCCACCACTTTGCTCACCTCTGGCATAACGCCGACGAGATGGAACTCTACCTGCGACAAGAGTATTCCATGGCCTCTCTGGAACGCAGCCTGGCCGATACGCAGTGCTGCTGGTTAATTGCTGAAGCCACGCACCCGATTGGCTTTGCTAAATACGCCTGCCGCCAGGATATCAACTCCGATGGCCCGTCCGGCACGCTACTGCATAAGCTCTACCTGCTGCCTGACGCAACGGGGCATCGCTACGGCGAGCAGTTTTTTAACGCCGTTGAGACGCGAGCAAAAGAGGCCGGTGAAAGCTGGCTATGGCTGGAAGTGCTCGACGCCAATACCCGCGCCCGTCGTTTCTATGAGCGCCAGGGGATGCGGCACGTTAAAGACGTTGAATTTCATTCCGCCACCCAACAAAGCACATTACATATTCTGGCCAAACAGATCTGAGAGGCAGCATGCATACGCTTCGAGAAACTGCTATTCGCAACGTCACCAGCGGCGAGAACGTGGTGATTTACCAGCCCGCAAATCTCTACAACTGCACGCTTGGCGATAACGTCTTCGTCGGGCCGTTCGTTGAAATTCAGGGCCATACCCGTATCGGCAACAGCAGCAAAATTCAGTCTCATACCTTTATTTGTGAGTATGTGACTATCGGTGAACGCTGTTTTATCGGTCATGGTGTGATGTTCGCCAACGATATGTTCCGCGACGGTAAGCCCAACGCAGACCGCGAAAGCTGGGGGAGAATTGTAATTGGCGACGATGTGTCTATCGGCAGCGGTGCGACTATTCTGGCCGTGAACATTTGTGATGGTGTGGTGATTGGTGCGGGCAGCGTGGTGACGAAGTCGATTACCGAGAAAGGCGTGTGGGCGGGAAATCCGGCGAAGCTGTTGCGGCGGTTAGAATAAAAAATGCCGACCACGTGGGTCGGCATTGTGCTCGCATTTTTGCCGAGCGGCGGCTAACGCCTTGCACGGCCTACAAAACAATCTACCATCCGCAGGCCCGCTCAGACACCAGTCTAATTATGCACGCCAGGACTTATAGCGGTTAATCAGACCGTTGGTAGAGCTGTCGTGGCTGCTCACTTCGCTGCCATCTTTCAGTTCCGGCAGGATGCGGTTAGCCAGCTGTTTGCCCAGCTCAACGCCCCACTGGTCGAAGGTGAAGATGTTCATAATCACACCCTGAGTGAAGATCTTGTGTTCATACAGGGCAATCAGCGCGCCCAGGCTGAACGGAGTGATTTCACGCAGCAGGATGGAGTTGGTCGGACGGTTGCCTTCGAACACTTTAAACGGCACCACGTGGTCCAGGGTTGCTGGATCTTTACCCTGATCACGATATTCCTGCTCAACCACTTCGCGGGATTTACCAAACGCCAGCGCTTCGGTCTGCGCGAAGAAGTTAGACAGCAGCTTCGGATGGTGATCGGACAGCGGGTTGTGGGTAACCGCCGGGGCGATAAAGTCGCAAGGCACCATTTTGGTCCCCTGGTGAATCAGCTGGTAGAACGCATGCTGACCGTTGGTGCCCGGCTCGCCCCAGATGATTGGGCCAGTCTGGTAATCCACGGCGTTACCGTTACGGTCAACGTATTTACCGTTGGATTCCATGTTGCCCTGCTGGAAGTAAGCGGCAAAGCGGTGCATATACTGGTCGTACGGCAGAATCGCTTCGGTTTCAGCACCGAAGAAATTGTTGTACCAGATACCAATCAGCGCCAGCAACACCGGCAGGTTTTTCTCCGGCGCGGTGGTGGAGAAATGTTTGTCCATCGCATGCGCGCCGGACAGCAGCTCAACAAAGTTGTCGAAACCGACGGACAGGATGATCGACAGACCGATGGCTGACCACAGTGAGTAACGACCGCCGACCCAGTCCCAGAATTCAAACATGTTGGCGGTGTCGATACCGAATTCGCCCACCGCTTTACCGTTGGTAGAGAGCGCGGCAAAGTGTTTCGCCACGTGCTTTTCATCGCCAGCGGTCGCCAGGAACCAATCGCGCGCGCTGTGGGCGTTGGTCATGGTTTCCTGAGTGGTAAAGGTTTTAGAAGCGACCAGGAACAGGGTAGTTTCCGGGTTCACGCCTTTCAGCACTTCGGCGATGTGGGTGCCATCGACGTTAGACACAAAGTGCATATTCAGATGATTTTTGTACGGGCGCAGCGCTTCGGTCACCATGAACGGGCCAAGGTCGGAGCCGCCGATACCGATGTTAACCACGTCGGTAATCGCTTTGCCGGTATAGCCTTTCCAGTTACCGGAGATAATGGCTTCAGAGAAGGATTTCATCTTCTCAAGCACCGCGTTCACTTCCGGCATCACATCTTTGCCATCAACCACAATCGGAGTATTGCTACGGTTACGCAGCGCAACGTGCAGTACCGCACGGTCTTCAGTACGGTTAATCTTTTCGCCGGAGAACATGGACTTAATGGCGTCTGCCAGGAAGGTCTCTTTGGCCAGATCCTGCAGTTTTGCCAACGTCTCTTCGGTGATGCGGTTTTTGGAGAAATCCACCAGCATCAGATCGTCGAACGTTGCGGAAAACTTAGTGAAACGGTCGCTATCTTTCGCGAACAGGTCCGCGATGGTAACGTCTTTCATTTCATCAAAGTGTTTTTGTAGTGCCTGCCAGGCAGATGTCTGCGTTGGATTGATGTTTTTCATTAGCAATACTCTTCTGATTTGAGAATTGTGACTGCGGTCGATTGTAGCGCCGGTGGCGGAAAATTGTGATGATTTTTGTGTTATGCCGATGATACGTGTCAGAAATAGGGGCAATTTTGGGCAAAACGTCCCTGATAGTATAGCCATCATAAGGCTTTTTTCTTTCAGCCACTCGTGTATGAAAAATCCGCATAACCCTGACGTTGACATAGTTCACCTGAAGCCTTTATATAACGGCAATACCTATACATCCACGTAGGTATGTTGCTCGCGCATTTCACGCTACAGCGAAAGGGTATTGCAGGGGGGTATAATGACCCGCGTCCCCCCAGGCAAAGTGAAAGACGTCGGTAATTGCCAGAAGAGGTGCGTTGCCCAGGTAACCGTATTGGAGGAGCCAGTCCGGGGAAAATACGTGAGGGGGAGCAGCGCCGAGGTGAATAAGCGTCTGGTTACGCTCATCACCGGCCACAGAGGCTGAATCCTCTGGGTTGTCACCAGAAACGTTCGCAGTCGGGCGTTTCATACTCGCCAAATGGTGCAATGCATCAGGAAGCGGGTCTACAAGGTGGAGCACTTCTGGGTGACATCGTAGTTTGTTTATCGCTCTGCGCCCACCCTGTTTTTCGCTCTTCCCTTGTGCCATGGCTGAATAATTTGGCCTGGCTTATTAAGACATTTTATTGCAATCCGGATGCGTCCAGCCTTACCAGGATTGGTTGTCAGGAATCGTTTTAATAAGTCAGGCCCCCTGACACGAGGTTGTTATGACAGACTTAGTTATCGCCAAATTTGGCGGCACCAGCGTTGCCGATTTTGATGCCATGAACCGCAGCGTAGACGTCGCGCTGCTGGATGCCAATACCCGCGTGGTCGTGCTTTCCGCTTCTGCGGGCGTGACTAATCTGCTGGTTGCTCTGGCGGATGGGCTGGAACCTGGCGAACGCTTCGAGAAACTCGATGCCATGCGCCAGATCCAGTTCAATATCCTGGAGCGCCTGCGCTATCCGAACGTGATTCGCGACGAGATTGAGCGCCTGCTGGAAAATATTACCGCTCTGGCAGAAGCTGCATCGCTGGCGAGCTCAACCGCATTGACTGATGAGCTGGTCAGTCACGGTGAGCTGATGTCCACCCTACTGTTTGTCGAAATCCTGCGCGAGCGTGGTATCGCCGCCCAGTGGTTTGACGTGCGTAAAATTATGCGCACCAACGACCGCTTTGGCCGCGCGGAACCGGATATCGCCGCACTTTCTGAACTCACCCAACAGTTGCTGGCTCCGCGCCTTGCAGAAGGCCTGGTGATCACTCAGGGTTTTATTGGTAGCGAAGCCAAAGGCCGCACCACCACGCTCGGTCGCGGCGGCAGCGATTATACCGCCGCTCTGCTGGGCGAAGCGCTGCATGCGACTCGCGTTGATATCTGGACCGATGTTCCCGGCATCTATACCACCGACCCACGCGTTGCTCCGGCGGCCAAACGTATTGACGTCATCGCCTTTGAAGAAGCGGCGGAAATGGCGACGTTTGGCGCGAAAGTTCTGCATCCGGCAACTCTGCTTCCCGCCGTGCGTAGCGAGATTCCGGTATTTGTTGGCTCCAGCAAAGAGCCGAAAGCGGGCGGTACGCTGGTATGCAACACGACCGAAAATCCACCGTTGTTCCGCGCGCTGGCGCTGCGCCGCAAGCAGACTCTGCTGACCCTGCACAGCCTGAATATGCTGCACTCTCGCGGTTTTCTCGCCGAAGTGTTCGGCATCCTGGCGCGACATAATATCTCCGTGGATCTCATCACTACTTCAGAAGTGAGCGTGGCGCTGACCATGGACACCACCGGTTCCACTTCCGCAGGCGACACCTTGCTAACCCAGGCGCTGCTGACCGAGTTGTCTTCCCTGTGCCGCGTAGAGGTCGAGCAAGATCTGGCGCTGGTCGCGCTAATTGGCAATGATTTGTCGAAAGCGTGCGGCGTCGGTAAAGAGGTGTTTGGCGTACTGGAGCCGTTCAATATTCGTATGATTTGCTACGGCGCATCCAGCCATAATCTGTGCTTCCTCGTACCTGGCGCGGATGCTGAGAAAGTGGTGCAGAAGCTGCATCATAATCTGTTCGAGTAATTGCCAATAAAATGGCCCGGTACATATATCCCGGGCCATATTTATTTTCCCATCACCGTGGTCATCAGCAGCTTGTCCAGCTCTCTGGCATCGCCCGTCCGGCTATCCGGCAGCATCGGCGGAACCTCACCCCTTACCAGTTCTGACTGAATAAACGCATGCAACAGTGGGCGACGCGGGCCATACTCAGCTTCCCCAGCACGTTGTTTACGCTCCAGCAGCTCGTCTATTTCCTGACGTAACCCCGCTTCCAGTTCGCTCCCCGCCAGCAGTTCAGCAAAGCGCATCGGCGGCACGCCTTTTCCCGCCTCAACCCAGCGAACGGCCAGCAACGGACGCAGCACGTAGAAGTACTTTTTCAATCGCACATCGTCACCTTGCAGATAACCGCGAAAGTTTTTCCGCGCCATCGAGTAGTAGTGCCAGCGCGCACGAACCGGGGAAAACCATTGCGGAACCAGCGCCTTAAGCGCTGATATCGTCGCTGCATCTTGTTGATAAACTACCGGCGAATCCAGCCACTCGATAAGCGTCGGGTTCGCCCCTTTCAGCAAGCCCAGCGCCTTACGCCACTCCCAGCCGCAAACGTCCAGCTCATCGTCTATCGGCAATTCAATGACATCCCGCGGTAGCTCTACCCGCAGATACCATTCCGGTGGATGCACATAGAGAAATCGTACGTCATAGTCGCTGTCCGGCGAGGCAAAGCCCCAGCCCCGACTGCCGGACTCGCAGGCGTAGAGCACCCTGACGCCATAGCGTTTCTCTATCTCTTCCAGTTGCCGCTGCACCCGCTGGCGCATGGCGGTATCCACTCCGTTACACGTCATTTTCGTTATCCTTTTATATTGACCAGACCATGCAGCACCTGGTCCAGGCCGCCAAAGACTGAGATTTTATCGATACGCTCCGCGACTCTTTCCAGCGTTTCCAGCTCTTTTAAGCGCAGCGCCACCGGGTTGTTTTCCATCACCTTCGCGGTGTTCAATAGTGAGCGGGTGGCGGCGGTTTCTTCACGCCGACGGATCACATTCGCCTGCGCCGACTTTTCCGCCTCGACCAGCTGCGACAAAATCGCTTTCATATCGCCCGGCAGCACAATATCTTTCACCCCCAGGGACGCGACTTCGATACCAAAGGGCGTCATGCGGGATTTCACCTGCGCGCTCACCACTTCATCAATCACCTGCTTATCTTCCAGCAGCTCGTCCAGCGTGCGCGTCCCTACCGCTTCACGCAGCGCAAACTGCAGCTCGCGATACAGATGGTCCAGCGGCTTCGTCAGCTGGCAGTAAGCCTGCAAAACGTCGTTGTAGCGCCAGTTCGCCGCCAGATTCAGACGCAGATTCACTTTATCTTTGGTCAGGATCTCCTGTCCGCCGACCTCCAGTACCTGTAAACGGGTATCGACCACTTCGGCTTCGACCAGATGATTAACCTTCCAGTAAGCAGACAGGCCCGGCGGCAGTAACGGCTGCGTCTCACCATCGATTTTCAGCACCCCGACGTGCCATGCAGGGACCGACACGGTGAGGATCGACTCACGGCCTTTTACCGCGCCGCTACGTCGAGGCTGCAATACGGCATTCATCACCGCAGTCGGAACCTGAACCTGCTGAGTGTCCATGCGTATCAGCTTCATATCCTCACTGGCGGGCCAATATAGACGACGCGTAGAGGGCGACAAAATTTCCTGCAACACACCGTTGTTGTACAGCGCCCCGGTTTCGGTATCCGTCAGATCCGCCGCCAGGCAATAACGTTCAACCCACACAGGCTGAAACTGACGTAAATACTCCGCCAGCGCTTCCGGCACTTCGCTACCGTCCATGTTGACGATCAGCACCTCAGGGACGTTAAACCACGGCAGGCGGTGCGTACCCGCTTCCAGAACCTGATAGTAGTCACCCTCACGGGATAAAAGACCCAGTTGACCTTTGCGTATCGTAACTTTCTTCGTCATTTTTTATTCCTTTAAAAGTTAATCAGGCGCGGATGCAGGGGCGAAGCCGCAGGGGAATTCCCTTTTGCCTGCGGCCCGGCGTCTTTACCGGCGGCCTGTTTTGGGGGTTGCTGACAGCTCAACGCCCCGTTTTATTTCTATGATTAACAACCAGTTTTCATTCGGAGATGAAATTGGGAATCGAACCCGTGGTGGTCATCGGCTGACGGAACACTTCCGGAAAACAGCCTCTGCCGTTCCTGAGGTGCCGGCGGGGTTTAACCCCCTGCGTTTTCAGCGTATTGACGAGAGAGTTATTGCCAGATGCGTGCCAGAAAGAAAAAATGGCGAAATTATTTTTTATCTGATTGATTTTAATTGTTTTATTTTAAATCTCATTTTTAAGCATTGCCGCCAGAAAGTAATTTTTTTATCTTTAAATATCGACACTTATCTTTTGGGATAATCATGAAGAAGCGGCGGGTAGTGATTGGCGTACTTGGAACGGTACTGGACAAGCGCGGTAAGCGGGCAAATCGATTAAAAAAATGGCGGCCCACCGTTGGACTATGCCAGCAGGCAGATTTTCCCGTCGACAGGCTGGAACTGCTCCATCAGCCGCGTGATGAAAGCATGGCGCAAAGGTTGATTGAAGATGTGGCTCTGCTTTCACCCCATACCCAAGTGCGGCCACATACGGTCGAGATTAACGATCCGTGGGATTTTGAAGAGGTCTACGCCGCCTTCCTCGATTTCGCTACCCATTACGAGTTTGATACCGAGAACGAAGAGTATCTGGTGCATATCACCACCGGGACTCACGTGGCGCAGATTTGCTGGTTTCTACTGACGGAAGCCCACTATCTTCCCGCCAGCCTGCTGCAAACCAGCCCTGCACCGAAAGGTTCGTCAGATGAGCTGATCGCGGCTGGCACCTGCTCGGTTATCGACCTTGATTTAAGCCGCTACGCCACGCTCACCAGCCGCTTTCAGCGCGAGCAGCAGCAGTCAGTCTCCTTCCTGAAGGCCGGTATTGATACGCGCAACCCGACGTTTAATAAACTTATCGATCGTATTGAGCGCGTGGCGATCCGATCGACCGATCCGATCCTTCTCACTGGCCCAACCGGTGCCGGTAAGTCTTTCCTTGCCAAACGTATTTTTCAGCTTCGTCAGTCACGCCATCAGGTTGCGGGCAGTCTGGTGGCAGTAAACTGCGCCACCCTGCGCGGAGACAACGCCATGTCCACGCTATTTGGTCATGTAAAAGGCGCGTTTACCGGTGCGCTGACGCCGCGAGCGGGCCTGCTGCGCGAGGCCGATGGCGGAGTGTTGTTTCTCGACGAAATCGCCGAGCTGGGGCTGGATGAGCAGGCTATGCTGCTAAAAGCGATTGAAGAGAAAACCTTTTTCCCGTTTGGTTCCGATAAAGAGGTCTACAGCAATTTCCAGCTAATTGCCGGTACCCATCGCGATATGCAGCAATGGGTGGCGGAAGGTCGTTTTCGCGAAGATCTCTATGCGCGCATCAATATGTGGCGCTTTGCCCTGCCGGGCCTGGCGCAGCGGCGGGAAGATATCGCACCGAACGTAGAGTATGAATTACAGCGCTTTGCAAACGAACGGCAAACGCAGATTCGTTTCGATAAAGACGCCCGCGAGCGCTATCTGACTTTTGCCTGTTCGCCGCAGGCGCAGTGGCGGGGTAACTTTCGCGAACTTGGGTCGTCCGTCGCGCGAATGGCAACCCTGGCCGAGCAAGGGCGGATTACGCTCGCTCTTGCACAAGAGGAGATGGCGCTCTTACAAGAGAGCTGGCAGCTCACCACATCTTCTCCTGATATCGAAATGGAAATCGATCTGTTCGATCGCCGCCAACTGGAAACCGTTCTGGAGGTGTGCCAACGCAGCGCTTCGCTGTCCGAAGCCGGACGCGAGCTGTTCGCCGTCTCCCGTCAGAAAAAGGCCAATCCCAATGATGCCGACCGCCTGCGCAAGTATTTAGCCCGCTTTGGGCTGAGCTGGGAGAGTATCCGCAGTGGAACATGAACATAATTAGTTTGAATAATATTCCTTAGCACGATAAACAATAGCTATGGCCGGGCTCGATCCCGGCCTGTTTATACCCGTCATACTTCAAGTTGCATGTGCGTTGGCTGCGTTCGTTCACCCCAGTCACTTACCAGAGTAAGCTCCTGGGGATTCGCTCACTTGCCGCGTTACTCGGCCTATGGCCTCGCCCCTTCGGGGCCAGCGCAAGCGCTGTTCAAGGCACAAGTGCCTTGTCCTGCAACTCGAATTATTTAGGGTATATAACAAGCAAACACAACATACGTGCAAGGAAAACAACATGCTCGCCACGCTTACGCGGCTGTTCCCATTATGGGCGCTGCTGCTCTCGGTTATCGCGTATTACACGCCATCCACTTTCACTCCCATTGGCCCCTGGGTCCCGACGCTGCTGATGCTGATTATGTTCGGCATGGGCGTTCACCTGAAGGTGGACGACTTTAAACGCGTCCTTTCCCGCCCGGCACCGGTAGCTGCGGGGATTTTTCTGCACTATCTGGTGATGCCGCTCGCCGCCTGGCTGCTGGCGCTGATTTTCAATATGCCGCCGGAGCTCTCCGCCGGGATGGTGCTGGTCGGCAGCGTTGCCAGCGGCACGGCATCCAACGTCATGATCTACCTGGCTAAAGGCGATGTGGCACTGTCGGTCACCATCTCGTCGGTTTCCACGCTGGTCGGCGTGGTGGCAACGCCGCTGCTGACGCGCCTTTACGTCGATGCACATATTCAGGTGGACGTGATGGGAATGTTGCTCAGTATTCTGCAAATCGTGGTGATCCCGATTGCGCTGGGACTGGTGGTTCATCACCTGCTGCCAAAAGTCGTAAGGGCGGTAGAACCGTTCCTCCCGGCCTTCTCAATGGTTTGTATTCTGGCGATTATCTGCGCCGTGGTAGCCGGCTCCGCTTCGCATATCGCCTCCGTGGGCTTTGTGGTAATCATCGCGGTTATCCTGCACAACACCATCGGCCTGCTCGGCGGCTACTGGGGCGGACGACTGTTTGGTTTTGATGAATCCACCTGCCGTACGCTGGCGATTGAGGTAGGGATGCAGAACTCAGGTCTGGCTGCCGCGCTGGGGAAAATCTACTTTGGTCCGCTGGCTGCGCTGCCAGGCGCGCTGTTCTCAGTCTGGCACAACCTGTCCGGCTCGCTGCTGGCCGGTTACTGGTCAGGGAAGCCGATTGCGGATGAATCGCGTAAAACGGGAAAAGAGAACTAGCAGCCCGTAATCTTCCCGGCTTGCGCTGCGCTTAGCCGGGCTACAGGTTTACCGCCGTCTGCGGTCCAGTAGCCCGGGTAAGGCGTTTACGCCGCGACCCGGGATTTCCGCAGTCTGCGGTCTGGTAGCCCGGACAGGTGCACAGCACCGCCTCCGGGATTTTCCTGGAGGCGCAACAATTTACCGTGAGACGTCTGCCCCTTTACCGTACACTGAAGTCATCGGCTAACTGAGGGCACCACTATGGCACTCCCCCGCATTACCCAAAAAGAGATGACCGAGCGCGAACAGCGCGAACTGAAAACCCTACTTGATCGCGCGCGCATTGCGCATGGCCGTCCGCTGACTAACGCGGAAACCAACAGCGTGAAAAAAGAGTACATCGATAAACTGATGGTTTTACGCGAAGCAGAGGCAAAAAAAGCCCGCCAGTTGAAGAAAAAGCAGGCTTATAAACCGGACAGTGAAGCATCGTTTTCCTGGTCGGCAAGTACGCCGACGCGCGGCAGGCGTTAGCGCCCTTTCTTTTTGCGCCCCGGCTGAACAAAACGTTTACCGTTCGACGCCGGGCGTGATTTCTCGGCCGTCTTTTCGATTGCCACCACCGGGCGTTTAATCCCCGCCGTTTTCGGCTTCGCTTTTGCCTTCGGTTTCGCTTCTGAAGAAGACCCTTCAATCAGCTTAAACAGATCGATCAGCTCATCATCCGTCAGATCGCGCCATTCCCCCAGCGGGATCCCCGTCAGGCTGACGTTCATAATCCGCGTACGTTCAAGCTTCATCACTTCATAGCCAAAGTGTTCGCACATGCGACGGATCTGGCGATTCAGCCCCTGCACCAGAGTAATGCGAAAGACAAACGGCGCTTCTTTTTTGACTTTACACTTCTTCGTGACCGTCCCGAGGATCGGCACGCCCGCGCCCATGCCGCGGATAAACTCATCGGTCACCGGCTTATCGACGGTAACCAGGTACTCTTTTTCGTGATCGTTACCAGCGCGCAGGATCTTGTTAACCAGATCGCCATGATTGGTCAAAAAGATCAGCCCCTGGGAATCTTTATCCAGACGACCAATCGGAAAAACGCGTTTGCTGTGGTTAACGAAATCGACGATGTTGTCGCGCTCGCCGTCTTCGGTGGTGCTGACAATGCCAACGGGTTTGTTCAGCGCAATCAGCACTAAATCATCCGCTTCACGCGGCTCAATCAACCGGCCATTGACCTTCACCACGTCGCCAGCTTTGACCTGGTCGCCAATGGTGGCGCGCTTGCCGTTGATAAAAACGTTGCCTTGTTCGATAAAGCGATCGGCCTCGCGGCGCGAGCAAATTCCGCTTTCGCTGATGTATTTATTGAGTCGGGTTGACGAGTCGGGCAGCATAACTTCTCCTGAAACACTTCATCCTTCAAGTTGTTCGGGCGCTCACTCTCTTGCCGCCTTGATAAAACTTGAATGCTTTTATGTTTAAAAAGCGAAATATACCCTACCTTGCGAACGATAAAAAATAATCGCGTACTCGCTGCCTGGCACTAAATGTGATCTATCGCGCCTTTCAACACAAAAGTGTTCATTTAAGACCTCTGCAACTTTGACCGGCGAAATAAAGCAGAATCAGGCCTTTAGCACCACCAGCACAAACGTGCTGTAAACCATCTACTCACACATCAAATGTGCAACAGAAACCGCCAGTACATCGTCATGAAATAGATGAAAATTGCTTTGAAGTACAGCATCGATAGGGTTATATCAGATCAGAACAGCAAATATGTGATTTGCACAAATGTGCAGGAGTCGAAAGATGACGATGGAAAATAGCGACGATATCCGCCTGATCGTGAAAATCGCCCAACTCTATTACGAGCAGGATATGACCCAGGCGCAGATTGCCCGCGAACTGGGGATTTATCGCACCACCATCAGCCGTCTACTGAAACGCGGTCGCGAGCAGGGCATCGTCACCATCGCTATCAACTACGACTACAACGAAAACCTGTGGCTTGAGCAGCAGCTCAAACAAAGATTTGGCCTCAAAGAGGCGGTAGTCGCCACCTGCGACTCTCTGCTGGAAGAGGATCAGCTCAATCTTATCGGTCAGCACGGCGCACAGTTGGTCGACAGGCTGCTGGAGCCGGGTGACATCGTCGGATTTTCCTGGGGACGCGCGGTGCGCTCACTGGTCGAAAATCTGCCGCAGGCCAGTCAGTCGCGCCAGGTTATCTGCGTACCGATTATCGGCGGCCCGTCCGGCAAACTGGAGAGTCGCTACCACGTTAATACGCTGACCTATGGCGCGGCGGCGAAGCTAAAAGCCGAATCGCATCTCGCCGACTTTCCGGCGTTGCTTGATAACACATTAATTCGCAACGGTATTATGCAGTCCCAGCACTTTAAAACGATTGCATCGTACTGGGATAACCTCGACGTCGCGCTGGTGGGGATTGGTTCTCCGGCGATCCGCGATGGCGCTAACTGGCACGCGTTTTACGGCAGCGAAGAGAGCGACGATCTCAACGCCCGCCAGGTGGCCGGTGATATCTGTTCACGCTTTTACGACATTGATGGCGGGATGGTAGAAACCGCCATGAGCGAAAAAACGCTCTCTATTGAGATGGCGAAACTTAAGCAAGCACGTTATTCCGTAGGTATCGCGATGGGCGAGGAAAAATACTCCGGTATTCTTGGCGCATTAAACGGGAATTATATTAACTGTCTGGTGACGAATCGAGAAACCGCTGAGTCATTACTGAAGTAAATTTCAAGAATATGATTTCACGCAGCGCTGCTGCGGGGGATCCCTTTATCTAAAGAAAACAGGAGTCGATAATGGAAACGTGGTTAAATTTAAAAGACAAAATTATTATTGTTACCGGTGGCGCATCAGGAATTGGCTTGGCCATTGTCGATGAGTTGTTAGCCCAGGGCGCAAATGTGCAGATGAGCGATATTCACGGCGGTGATAAACATCAGGACGGTGAAAATTATACTTTCTGGCCGACCGATATTTCCAGTGCCAGCGAAGTGAATAAAACCATCGACAGTATCATTCAACGTTTTGGCCGTATTGATGGTTTGGTAAATAACGCGGGCGTTAACTTCCCACGCTTATTAGTCGATGAGAAAGCCCCGGCCGGTCGTTATGAATTAAATGAAGCCGCATTCGAAAAAATGGTCAATATCAACCAGAAAGGCGTGTTCCTGATGTCGCAAGCGGTGGCTCGTCAGATGGTCAAACAGCGCGACGGCGTGATCGTTAACGTCTCGTCGGAAAGCGGGCTGGAAGGCTCCGAAGGCCAGAGCTGCTATGCCGCAACCAAAGCCGCGCTGAATAGCTTTACTCGCTCCTGGTCGAAAGAGCTGGGCAAACACGGCATCCGCGTTGTAGGCGTTGCGCCCGGCATTCTGGAAAAAACAGGACTGCGTACGCCGGAATACGAAGAAGCGCTGGCCTGGACCCGCAGCATCACCGTTGAACAGCTACGCGAAGGCTACACCAAGAACTCAATTCCGATTGGTCGCTCAGGTCGCCTCTCTGAAGTCGCTGATTTTGTTTGCTATCTGCTCTCAGAGCGCGCCAGCTATATCACCGGAGTAACCACTAACATCGCGGGCGGAAAAACGCGCGGCTAAGGAGGAAAAATGGTTAATGTCATCTTCTGTGCCCACGGCCAGTTGGCCTGCGCCATGCTCGACTCGGTACGCATGGTCTACGGTGACGTCAACGTCAACGCCGTGGAATTTATCCCCGGCGAGAACGCGGGGGATATCGCCACAAAGATCGAAAAGTTAGTAAGCACTCACAGTGATGAGCAATGGCTTATTGCCGTCGATTTACAGTGCGGCAGCCCGTGGAACGCCGCCGCCGGGCTGGCGATGAGCAACCCGCGGCTTCGGGTCATCAGCGGCCTGTCGCTACCGCTGGCTCTGGAACTGGTGGATAACCAGCAAACGATGAACGCTGACGAACTGTGCCAACACCTGGAGACCATCGCCAGCCAGTGCTGCGTCACATGGCGGCAGCCGGAAACCGTTGAGGAGGATTTCTGATGAACATTACGCTCGCCCGTATCGATGACCGTTTAATTCATGGTCAGGTCACCACCGTGTGGTCAAAAGTGGCCAACGCCCAGCGAATTATTATCTGTAATGACGATGTTTATAACGACGAAGTTCGCCGTACGTTACTTCGCCAGGCCGCACCTCCGGGCATGAAGGTTAACGTAGTGAATCTCGAAAAAGCCGTCGCGGTCTATCACAATCCGCAATATAAAGACGAAACGGTTTTTTATTTATTCACTAACCCGCAGGACGTATTAACCATGGTGCAGCAGGGCGTGAATATAGCGACCCTGAATATTGGCGGCATGGCCTGGCGACCGGGTAAAAAACAATTAACCAAAGCGGTGTCATTAGACGAAGCGGATATTAACGCCTTCCAGCAACTGGATAAACTGGGCGTTAAACTTGATTTACGCGTCGTGGCCTCCGATCCATCGGTTAATATTCTCGACAAAATAGCTGAGCAGTCCGTTACAGAATAATAAATCGCGCCTGTAGTGATATGCCGTAACAGGCAGGGATTCTTATACCCTCAAGGTGACAAATTATGGAAATTAGTACCCTACAAATAATAGCCATATTTATTTTTTCCTGTATTGCCGGGATGGGCAGCGTGCTGGATGAATTCCAGACCCACCGCCCATTAATCGCTTGTACCGTCATTGGCTTAATTCTCGGGGATTTAAAAACCGGGATTATGCTCGGCGGCACCCTGGAGCTCATTGCGCTGGGCTGGATGAACGTCGGTGCGGCGCAGTCTCCGGACTCGGCGCTGGCCAGTATTATCTCGGCCATCCTGGTGATTGTCGGCCATCAAAGCATCGCCACCGGGATAGCTATCGCGCTACCGGTCGCCGCCGCGGGCCAGGTGCTCACCGTGTTCGCCCGTACCATTACCGTGGTGTTCCAGCATGCGGCGGATAAAGCAGCAGAAGAGGCGCGATTCGGGACCATCGATCTGCTGCACGTCTCAGCGCTGGGTGTCCAGGCACTGCGCGTCGCTATCCCCGCGCTGGTGGTCTCGCTGTTCGTCAGCGCCGATATGGTCAGCAATATGCTTAACGCCATCCCGGAATTCGTCACTCGCGGTCTGCAAATCGCTGGCGGTTTTATCGTCGTGGTCGGCTACGCCATGGTGCTGCGCATGATGGGCGTGAAGTATCTGATGCCCTTCTTCTTCCTCGGCTTCCTCGCGGGCGGTTACCTCGACTTCAGCCTGCTGGCCTTCGGCGGCGTGGGAGTCATCATCGCGCTGATTTATATCCAGTTGAACCCGCAGTGGCGCAAACCTGAACCACAGGCCGCGGCCACCTCTTCCACCGCCCTTGACCAGCTTGACGACTGATGGAGCCCAACATGGAACAGAGAAAAATTACCCAAGGCGACCTGGTGAGCATGTTTCTGCGATCCAACCTGCAGCAGGCGTCATTCAACTTCGAACGTATTCACGGGCTTGGCTTTTGCTACGACATGATCCCGGCCATTAAGCGTCTCTATCCGCTGAAAGAGGATCAGGTTGCCGCACTGAAACGCCACCTGGTGTTCTTTAACACTACCCCGGCGGTCTGCGGCCCGGTCATTGGCGTAACGGTGGCGATGGAGGAAGCACGGGCTAACGGCGCGGCTATCGACGATGGCGCAATCAACGGTATCAAAGTGGGCCTGATGGGCCCGCTGGCCGGGGTTGGCGACCCGCTGGTGTGGGGGACATTGCGACCGATTACCGCCGCCCTCGGCGCATCGTTGGCGCTCTCCGGCAATATTCTTGGCCCGCTGCTGTTCTTCTTTATTTTCAACGCAGTACGTCTGGCCATGAAATGGTACGGGCTGCAGTTGGGCTTTCGTAAAGGGGTCAATATCGTCAGCGATATGGGCGGCAACCTGCTGCAAAAACTGACCGAAGGGGCCTCCATTCTGGGCCTGTTTGTAATGGGCGTGCTGGTGACCAAATGGACCACCATCAACGTGCCGCTGGTGGTTTCACAAACGCCGGGCGCCGATGGCTCGACCGTCACCATGACCGTGCAAAACATCCTCGATCAGCTCTGCCCCGGCCTGCTGGCCCTTGGCCTGACGCTGCTGATGGTGCGTCTGCTTAATAAGAAAGTGAACCCCGTATGGCTGATTTTCGCCCTGTTTGGTTTAGGGATTATCGGTAACGCGCTGGGCTTCCTGTCCTGATTATTCCGCCCCGGCGATGCCGGGGCTACTTCAACAAGTTAGCCCCAAAAGATTTCGCAGTACGGCAAGGCGGCAACTGAACGTATCCCTGGGAGCGTAGATTCACTACGTGACCAGGGTGCGTGAAGGAAGCCAACACAGCCGTAATGCGAAAGATGAAGGGGATGAGGTGGTAAACATGCAAACAACAACAGCCCTGCGCCTTTACGGCAAACGCGACCTGCGCCTGGAAACCTTCGAACTCCCGGCGATGCAGGATGATGAAATCCTCGCCCGTGTGGTCACCGATAGCCTGTGCCTCTCCTCCTGGAAAGAGGCGAATCAGGGAGAGGACCATAAAAAAGTGCCGGACGATGTAGCGACCAACCCGATCATCATCGGCCATGAGTTCTGCGGTGAAATTATCGCCGTCGGTAAAAAGTGGCAGCACAAGTTTCACGCCGGTCAGCGCTATGTGATTCAGGCCAACCTGCAGTTACCTGATCGCCCAGACTGCCCCGGCTATTCATTCCCCTGGATCGGCGGCGAAGCGACCCACGTGGTGATCCCTAACGAAGTGATGGAGCAAGATTGTCTGCTCTCATGGGAAGGCGATACCTGGTTTGAAGGCTCGCTGGTGGAGCCGCTCTCCTGCGTGATTGGCGCGTTCAACGCTAACTACCATCTGCAGGAAGGGACCTATAATCACACGATGGGCATTCGTCCGCAGGGACGCACGCTGATCCTCGGCGGCACTGGCCCGATGGGGCTGCTGGCTATCGATTATGCGCTGCATGGCCCGATCAACCCGTCGCTGCTGGTGGTGACCGATACCAATAAGCCAAAACTCAGCTATGCGCGTCAGCACTACCCATCCGAACCGCAAACGCTGATTCACTATCTTGATGGCCATGATGCCAGCCGCGAAACGCTGATGGCGCTCACCGGTGGTCACGGTTTTGACGATATTTTCGTTTTCGTCCCTAACGAACAGCTCATCACCATGGCTTCATCGCTGCTGGCTGCTGACGGCTGCCTGAACTTCTTCGCCGGTCCGCAGGATAAACAGTTCAGCGCGCCGGTCAATTTTTACGATGTGCATTACGCTTTCACCCACTATGTGGGCACCTCCGGCGGTAATACCGACGATATGCGCGCCGCCGTAGCGCTGATGCAGGCGAAAAAAGTCCAGACTGCAAAAGTGGTGACCCATATTCTGGGGCTTAACGCGGCGGGCGACACCACCCTGGATTTACCGGCGGTTGGCGGCGGTAAAAAGCTGGTCTACACCGGGAAAAACATTCCGCTCACGCCGTTGGGGAAAATTAGCGACCCGGAACTGGCGGCGATTATGGAGCGCAACCACGGCATCTGGTCAAAAGAGGCGGAAGAGTACCTGCTGGCCCACGCGGAGGATATTACTCATGATTAATCGCGACACGCTGCTGTGTATGTCCCTGGCCGGTCGTCCGGGTAACTTCGGCACCCGCTTTCATAACTATCTGTATGAAAAGCTGGGACTGAACTACATCTATAAGGCCTTTACGACCAGGGATATTGAAGCAGCGGTCAAAGGCGTGCGCGCGTTAGGTATTCGCGGCTGCGCGGTATCGATGCCGTTTAAAGAGAGCTGCATGCCGTTTCTCGACGCTATCGACCCTTCGGCGAAGGTGATCGACTCGGTTAATACCATCGTCAACGACGACGGTAAGCTGACCGGGCTGAACACGGACTACATCGCGGTGAAAAGTCTGATTGACAGCAATCAACTCGATTCCTCCGCGAAGGTAATGATCCAGGGTAGCGGCGGGATGGGCAAAGCGGTGATCGCAGCCTTTCGCGATGCGGGTTTCCGCGACGTGATTATCGCCGCCCGCAATCGCGATAATGGCCTGGCGCTGGCGAAGCAGTATGGCTTTCAATGGCAGCCAAAGCCGGAGGGGATCCCGGTGGATATTCTGGTTAACGTCACCCCGCTAGGTATGGCGGGCGGCGCGGAAAGCGAAACCCTGGCCTTCAGCCAGACGATGGTGGAACAGGCCAGCGTGGTGTTTGATGTGGTCGCCCTGCCGCCGGAAACCCCGCTTATCAAGCTAGCACAGCGGCTGGACAAGCAGGTGATCAGCGGCGCGGAAGTGATTGCCTTACAGGCGGTGGAGCAGTTTGCGCTCTACACCGGCGTGCGCCCGGACGATGCGCTGGTCGCCGAAGCCTCGGCGTTTGCCAGAGGGTAAATAGCCAGCACAATGTGCCCCCTCTCCCTTTTTAAGGGAGAGATACCGTCTTGCCGGTTATCCTGCAAGTGGTATTTCAGCGTTAAATTCATGCCCGGATTTCACCACACCATAAGCCAGCTGCAGTAATTTCCTCATTCCTGCACACACTCGCTCTTTCCCTGTCTTACCCCGGGCTGCAAGCCTTTCCATCAGGTTTTTCACCACCTTATTGCATCTTCCTGCCACTACCGCTGGCATATACAGTGCGCTACGCAGCTCTGCATGGCCCACTTTCGACAGCCTGCTTTTCCCTTTCCACATCCCTGACTCACAACGACGAGGATTCAAACCAGCATACGCCACCAGTGCCTTGCTGTTGCTGAACCGTCGCAGATTTCCTGCGAACGCCAGCAGGCTCACACTCAGCATGTCTCCTATTCCGGGGATACTTTTCAGTAGCTCCCGGTCCCGCTTCAGGTCTGGGTTATCATCGATATGCCGGTTGATTTTATTGCGGGTTTCTTCAATCAGCTCATCCAGCATCGTAACGTGTTCATTCAGGGAAGGAACGATGACTTCATCTGCTGCCTCAAGGCGGTTCATCTCCATCTGACGCATCTCTTCCAGGTTACGCAGGTGGCGTACCAGAGCCGTCAGTTGTCGTTCGCTCAGCGGCGCAGGATGCCAGGGGGCCGGCTGATACAGAGCGCAGTAGCGCGCTATCAGCGCCGCGTCGCTTTTGTCCGTTTTATTGCGGGTCAGTTCAGTGTTTGCGAACGCATGGATACGTGCCGGGTTTTCAAGGCTGACGCAGCAGCCATTATCGGCCAGCAGGGTGGCCAGTTCAGTGCTGTAGCAACCTGTTGCCTCCATGCAGACATGACAGTGACCAAAACGCGCCAGCCAGTTCAGAAATTCGCGGCATCCGGCTGGGGTATTGGCGAATTTTTTGGTTTTGTACTTCTGGTTTGGCAGCAGGACAGCAACGTCGAATTTGAGTTTGGCGATATCAACGCCGACAGGGACAAGATTCATCATGGTACTCCGTAACCTTATGAATATTATCGCCGGACCATCCTTATATGTGGGTGCTCAGGGCACAGGATACCGTTCGGTCTTGAGGCGACAGGGAAACAGGTTACCGGGGCATAATCTCTCCCGCGGGCTCAGGGGCTCCAGGGCTGGGTGATGCTCACCGGTAACCTCCCGATGATCAGTCGGGGATCTTCTCCGCCGGAACGGAGAAGGTCAAGACATAAGGGCTGGGGTGAGGGTTAACACTCAGTAAGCTATCCGGGGAATTTCCCGGAGGCGGCGCTCGACGCACCTGTCCGGGCTACCAAACCTCAGACCGCAGGGGGCGCGTAGCCCGGTCAGCACAGGGTATGAACCGGAAACATGGGTAACACTTTAGACCGGATACATGGGTAACAGTTATAACTGACATAGAAGAGGAGACTCACTATGCCCTGGACTGAGACCCGACCTATGCAACGTCTTGATTTTATCCGTGCCTGCCATGCAGGTACGGGCTCCTTCTCTGCTCTTTGCCGTCTTTTCGGCATCAGCCGAAAAACTGGCTATAAATGGCTTGAACGTTTTGACCCTTCTGACCTCTCATCTCTCTCTGACCGCTCACGCGCTCCCCACTCCCACTCCCGGACTGTTCCTGATGATATCGTCGGGCATCTGACTGCCCTGCGTCAAAAACACCCTGACTGGGGGCCTAAAAAACTGCGGATGTGGTTGCTCAATCACCATGTCGATTTTACCGTACCTGCTGCCAGCACTATCGGCGATATCCTCAAGCGTGAAGGCCTGGTCCCGGATAAAAAGAGAAAACGCAGAACACCGGGTAATCGCCAGCCCCTGACCCTCATCACTGAGAACAATCAGGTCTGGAGCGCTGATTTTAAAGGCAAGTTCAGGTTGCTGAGCAGAGAGTACTGCCATCCCTTCACTCTGACCGACAATCACAGCCGATATCTGCTGAGCTGCCGTGGAACATTCCGGGAGAGTGAATCCTTTGTCAGAGAGTGCCTGACTGATGCGTTCCTGGAATATGGCCTGCCGGAAGTCCTCAGAACTGATAACGGTCAACCCTTTGCGGGAACAGGTATAGCCGGATTAAGCCGTCTTGCCGTCTGGCTAATCAAGCTGGGCATCAGACCGGAACGTATCAGAAAGGGTCATCCGGAAGAAAATGGCCGCCATGAGCGAATGCATCGCTCCCTGAAAAGTGCGGTGAAATATGGCAACACCTTCATGACGATGGCAGAACAACAGCGGTGGTTCAGTGACTACCGGGAAGAGTTTAACCACGAGAGGCCGCATGAAGCCCTGGCAGGCGCAACGCCCGGAACGGTGTGGCAACCGTCGGGCCGACAATGGGATGGCAGTGTTCCGGAATATGTGTATCCGGCAGGAGGCACGGTCTACAGGGTGAAATCGAGGGGAACACTTTATATGGGTAAAAAGGGGGCGGTGTTCCTGAGTGAAGCGCTGACTGACGAGTACATTATGCTGAAAGAACAAGATGATGGCCTGGAAGCCATCATCTTTAATGGAATAACGCTTGCGTACTATGACCAAAAAAACCAGAGTGTGCTCCGGATAGACTAAAAAGTGTTACCTATGTTCCCGGTCTGATCTGTCACCTATGTATCCGGTCATACAGCAGCGCCACCGGGGGAGACATAGTTAAAACGATCGCTGGAAATCGCTAAATGAGCCATTTTCAGCCACCCACTGGTTAATGGCATCAATCGAACGCTGATTTTCCCATTGCCACCCGGACGCTTCATCCGCTGGTGCCCCTTCTTCTCGCGTATCTTTTTGCATAATAGGCTCTCCAGATAACATTTCTTCCTCTCAAACTTATCGTATTTCCAGACGGGTAACACGCCCCGAAGAGTCAGTCTGCGAGGCGCTTTCCAGATTAACTCAGAGAGTCGTTGGCAAAAACTTGCCGATCTGCCTTCGCTTCCAGCAGCGCCAGCGCAGGAATCAACTGGCTGATGCAGGCCAGGCTATGCCCCAACTGGCATACGCTTTCGGCGGAAAAAGGCACCGGATCTTCGTTAGCCACCGTGACAAGGCTGTCACCCAGAAAATGCAGCGTGTGGCACAACCCCGCCAGACACTCCTCGCAGCCAAAAGAGAGCGCCAGATTTTCCTCTGGGGTTAGCGGGCTAAAATCGAGATGATGGATCGCGTCTATACCCTAAATAATTCGAGTTGCAGGACAAGGCACTTGTGCCTTGAACAGCGCTTGCGCTGGCCCCGAAGGGGCGAGGCCATAGGCCGAGTAACGCGGCAAGTGAGTGAATCCCCAGGAGCTTACTCAGGTAAGTGACTGGGGTGAACGAACGCAGCCAACGCACATGCAACTTGAAGTATGACGGGTATACAAGCGGGAAATGGAGCAGATTAGCATCGGGGATCGTGGAGAAAGACTCGGGGCAGGCGTTAGTGGTACGATTAGCAGCAGCCATGGCATTACCTCGTATAATGTGGTGGTCAGAAGCTCGGTATGTGCTCGCGCACTGCCGGGCTTCGTTGTTTTTGCAAGACAGTTGAATTACATTTGTCTTACAAGTATCAATATAAAACAGGTGTCAGACACATGTCCACGGTAGAGTTTAAGAAGAAAGGCAATAAACAAATCGCGCTGCGCGTTGAGCCAGAGCTGGAAGCCGGGATATTGAAAGCCATCGCTATGGATGGCGACGCCACGGTATCAGCCTGGATTAAGCGAATTATCAGAAAAGAGTTAAAGCAGAAGGGGTTTGATATTTAAACCTCCGACGCAAACGATCAGATTGCGCCGGGGTTTAGCGTAAAGGTAAGACTTAGTGCCCGCCCGCGCCGGCCTCCACAACGCGTGAAGGGCGCGGCGCCAGCCAGATAACGCTGGCGGCGATCACAAACGCGATGCCGATACCGATCATCATCTGGTTGGTCGCCAGCATCGAGCTCTGGCCGACAATCAAACCCTCAATGGCCTGATTCACCGCATCCACCGGCATCCCGCTGTGGGTCAGCATCTCGCGTACGCTGCCGTCGCTGTCGGTTAATCCAACCAGCTCGGCGTGGTTATAGGTGATGCGATTATCCCAGACGGTGGTCACCAGCGAGGTGGCAAACGCGCCTGAGAGGGTACGGAGGAAGTTCATCAGCCCGGCGGCGGAGTCCATCTCCCGTTCCTCGACGCTGGCCAGCGCCAGAGTGGTGGTCGGGATAAAGAAGAACGGCAGCGCGAACCCGAGCACCAGCAGCGGAAGGGAGACATCCCAGAACGCCATATCGGTGTTGGCGATGGCGCGCCAAAATGAAACCACCCCCATCCACAGCACGCCCCAGAACACCAGCTTACGCGGGTCGAAACGACCGGCAGCCATCGCCACCAGCGGCGCGATCAGGAAAGAGCTGACCCCGGTCCAGGCGGTGGCAAACCCTGCTTGCGTTGCGGTGTAGCCCATAAAGTTTTGCAGCCACAGCGGCGTCAGCACGTTTACGCCAAAGAAGGCGGCAAACGCCAGGCTGATGGTCAGCACGCTGACCGAAAAACCGCGATGGCGGAAAACCCGCAGGTCCACCACCGGCGTCTCCTCGTGCCACTCCCAGATAAGAAAGGCCACAAACCCCACTACTGCCACAACGCAGAGGGTGATAATGGTATTTGATGAGAACCAATCGAGGTTTTTCCCCTCGTCCAGCATCAGTTGCAGCGCGCCCACCCATACCACCAGCAGGACCAGCCCAACCATATCAATGCCACTGCGCGACAGCTTATCGGTATAGCGCTTCAGCAGGTTCCAGGCAAAGAAGGCGCTGATCCCGGCAATCGGTGCGTTGAGGAAGAAGACCCACGACCAGCTGAAGTCATCGCAAAGATAACCACCGAGGATCGGCCCAATCACTGGCGCAACCATTGTCGTCATTGACCATAGGCCAATCGCGGCAGAGACCTTCTCACGCGGGAAGATGCGCATCAGCAGCGTCTGCGACAGCGGCATCAGCGGGCCGCCGCTCAGCCCCTGAAAGACCCTCGCCACCACCAGAATGCCAATGGAGCCGGAAATACCACAAATGATGGAGAAAACGCCAAACAGCACCATCGAGGTAATAAATACCCGCACCGAACCAAAGCGCGACGCCAGCCAGCCGGTCAGCGGTACGGTGATCGCCTCTCCTACTGCATAGGCGGTGATCACCCAAGTGCCCTGACTGCTGGCGGCCCCCAGGGCACCGGCGATATGCGGCACCGCCACGTTGGCGATGGTCATATTCAGCACGGCGATAAAGTTGGCCGTCGCCAGGATAATCGCGGCGAACCACAGCGCGGCACCGGTCAACGGCTGGATCTGCGGCTCTGCAAGAGACTGATTCATACCATCCCCCATCAGCGCCCACGGGTGTCGATTTCGGCGTGCATTGACAGCCCCACCTTCAGCGGATGCTTATCCAGCTCGATCGGGTCAAGCTTGATACGTACCGGCAGGCGCTGAACAACCTTGATCCAGTTGCCGGTGGCGTTCTGTGCTGGAATAGCTGAAAACGCTGAGCCGGAGCCGCCGGAGAAGCCTTCCACCACACCGTGATAGGTCACGGAGCTGCCGTACAGATCGGCATGCAGCTCCACAGGTTGGCCGACGCGGACGTTGGTTAGCTGCACCTCTTTATAGTTGGCGTTAACGTACATCTCATGGACCGGCACGACGGTCATCAGCGGCATCCCCGCCTGCACGCGCTGCCCTGGTTCAACCTGACGTTTAGCAATAATGCCTTCGACCGGCGCACGAATTTCAGTACGCGCCAAATCGACGGCGGCCTGATCGCGGCGCGCGCGGGCCAGCGCCACTTCCGGATGGTTATCTACGGTAGTATCACTGATCCGCACGGCGTTGGTTTCCCGCGCGCTCAGCGCCGACGCTCGGTTAGCTTTCGCCTGGCTGGCCGCCGCCTGCTCCGCCGCCAGCCGGGCTTTGGCACTATCCCAGGCGTTCTGCGCCTGAGTCAGCTCATCGCCGGATACTGCGCCATCGGCCACCAGCGCTTTACGCCGCTTCAGGTCGATGCTGGCGCGAGAAAAATCGGCCTTCGCGACCGCCAACTGCGCCGCCGCCCGCAGTTCATCGGCTTCGCGGGCCTGAATCTGCGAATGGAGGTTACTGTCAGTGGTGAAGTAGCCCTTCACCCGTCGGATAGTGTTTTCCAGCTCCGCGTCCGCCTGGGCCTTCGCCAGTTGAGCATCGGTGGGGTCGATACGCACCAGCAGGTCGCCCTTTTTCACCATCTGCGTATCCTTGACCAGCACTTCACCGACCGTTCCGCCAATAGACGGCGTCACCTGGGTAATTTCCACCGCCGCATAGGCGTTATCGGTGGCGACAAAATGCGAGCCGTACAAAAACCAGTATCCGCCGGATAGCGCCCCGGCGATGATAACTACGCCAGCCAGCAGCATCAGCTGTGCTTTACGTCGTTGTTGGCTTACGTTTGGGGTTTTAGACATCATCAGATCCTTTTGCTTCTTCATCCTGCGGCTGCTGGTAGCCGCCACCCAGCGCGCGTTGTAGCGCGACATCAACAGAGAAGGCGCGCGACTGCACCACGGCAAGCCGACGCTGACATTCCAGTACCGAATCCTGGGCGTACAACACATCGATGTACGTCGCCAGACCTCCTTCATATCGTTTGCTTACCACCCGCCAGGCCTCGCTGGCCTCGGTTGCCGCCGTCTGCGCGCTGGCAATTTGCGCCGTCAGGGCTTTCTGGCTCAGCCCCGCGCTCGCCACCTCCTGCAACGCATGGGTGACGGTAGCGTTGTAGCGGGCGGCGGCGATATCGTACTCGGCCATCGCGCCGCGCAGCTCGCCGCGCAGGCGACCACCGCTGAAAATAGGCAGCCAAATAGCCGGTCCGGCGTTGCCGAATTTCGATCCTGATTCGATGAGGTTATCCAGTCCCAGCGCCTGGAAGCCGATAAACGCCGACAGGTTGATGTTGGGGTAAAACGCCGCTTTATGCGCGCTAACCTGACTATCCTGCGCTTGTGCCATCAGGCGGGCGGCGGCGATATCCGGGCGACGACCCAGCAGGTTAAGAGGAAGTTGTTGCGGCAGGCCGCGCACGTTGTGCAAATTAATTTGCGGCCGTTTGATGGCCAGTCCGCGATCCGGCCCGGCCCCCAGCAGTTCTGCAAGCTGATAGCGCGTAAGCTGGATACGCTCATCAAGCACCTGTAGCTCGCCCTGCGCGGCGGCCAGCCGCGACTGGGCAATATGCAAGGCCGAGCGTGTTTCCATACCATTGTGATAGCGTTTATCAAACAGCTCGGCTGTTTTACGCCGCGCCTCCACCACCTCCGCTACGCTGTCGCGTTCGGCGTAGTATTGCGCCAGATTGGCATACGCCATCGCGACCGCTGCGGACAGCTCCAGCTGCGCCTGATACTGTTCCGCGCGGGTCGCCTCAATCACCGAAGTCGCCGCCGCCAGAGAGGCGCGGTTTTTGCCCCAGAAATCCAGATCCCACGACAGGTCGAGCGTCGTCTGGCCATATTCTTTCCAGCCAATGGGCGACATTTCTCGCGGCAGCAAATAGTTGTAGGACTGACGCTGCTGGCTAGCCGTCGCCGAAGCGCTGAGCTGCGGCAGCAGTGCCGATTGCGCCTGCTGGCCTCTGGCCTCGGCGCTGCGCAAACGCGCGGCGGCAATGGTCATATCGGGGGAGTTTGCCAGCGCCTCGTCAATGAGCGTATTGAGCTGGCTGTCGCCGTAGCTACGCCACCACTGCTGCGTCGGCCAGACCGCCTGCGCATTCAGCGGCAGCGTACTCGCCCCATAGATTTCAACGGCTTTGAGTTCCGCCTTAGGCGGTGCATCCGGTAGCTGCGCGCAGCCGACCAGCCACAGCGCTGCCACCAGCGGTATCAGCGTTCTGCGGCTGGCAGAGCGTGTAAAAAATGAAGGTAAGGCATCCTGTTCCATAATTATGTCTATCCTGATATTGAACTGTACTGTACGGTACAGTTTTGGAGTGTATCAGAGTCGTGATAAAATTGAACAGCCCTTTCTTTTCTCAGCCGGTCGCCAATTATGAAAAACACCAGAACCGAAGCAAAACGACAAAATATCCTCGATGAAGCTACGCAGGTCTTCCGCGAACTGGGCTATGAAGGGGCCTCAATGGCGGAAATCTGTGCCCGCGTCGGCGGCTCTAAGGCCACGCTGTATAACCATTTTGCGTCAAAAGATGAGCTATTTTTTGAAGTGATGTCGCGCCTGTGCGAAGAAGAATTCTCCGCGGTGCTCAAGCTGGTGGAGCCATCAATGCTGGAGCGCGGCGACATTACGCTCGCGCTGAATCAGTTTGGTCAGCGCTTTTTGCACTTTATCTACTCTCCGGATGTGCAATCCAACCAGCGGCTGGCGATTGCCGGTTCCGGTAACAACAAGCTGGGCGATCTGATCTATCAGCGCGGCATCCTGCGCGTTCAGCAGCTGATCGCCGATTTTTTATCTCTCGCCATGGAGAATGGTTTGCTGCGCCATGCCGATCCGCGCATTACGGCGCTGCACTTGAGCGCGTTGTTGCAAGCAGAGCTAATGGACCGGTTTTTATTCCGTCAGCAGGACCGCGTTAGCGATGAAGAAGTGCAACAGGTTACGGCGCGCGCCGTCGAGGTGTTTATGGCGGCTTATCTTCCACGTTAAGCTCATTATAGCGTGAGCCACGTCAGTAAGCAGAATGATAAGCTATGCTAACATCCGCAACCGACGAATTATCTGGCTGAATGGAGAAATGATGGAACTGCTGTTATTGAGTAACTCAACGCTACCGGGCAAAGCCTGGATGGAACATGCGCTACCGACGATTGCCGGGCAGCTAAACGGTCGCCATTCTGCGGTATTTATTCCTTTCGCCGGGGTGACGCAAACCTGGGACGATTACACCGCGAAAACCGCCGCCGTCTTCGGCCCAATGGGCGTGGCGGTCACCGGTATTCACAGCGTGGCTGACCCGGTGTCGGCGATTGAAAACGCAGAGATAGTTATCGTTGGCGGCGGTAATACCTTCCAGTTGCTGAAAGAGTGCCGCGAGCGCGGCCTGCTGGCACCGATGGTGGATGTGGTGAAGCGCGGCGCGCTGTACGTCGGCTGGAGCGCGGGGGCTAACCTTGCCTGCCCGACCATCCGCACCACTAACGATATGCCGATTGTCGACCCTCAGGGCTTTGATGCGCTGGGGCTGTTCCCGCTGCAAATTAACCCGCATTTCACCAACGCCCTACCGGAAGGCCATAAAGGCGAAACCCGCGAACAGCGCATTCGCGAGCTGCTGGTGGTTGCGCCGGAATTGACAATTATCGGCTTGCCGGAAGGCAACTGGATTCAGGTGACGCAGGGCCACGCGACCCTCGGCGGCCCGAACCCGACTCTGGTGTTCAGGGCGGGAGAAGAGGCGGTAACCCTTAACGCCGGGCATCGTTTCTGATCCCTCGATCTCACTTTTCCCGGCGGCGGCGCTGCGCACCTGTCCGGGCTACAAAACCATCAGACAACTCAACCCCGTAGCCCGGCTAAGCGCAGCGTAAGCCGGGGATTTTGAGGTAGCCTCGTCTATCAATAATCATCCCGCTCATCGTCCTCATCCGGCTGCTCCATCACGCTATAGGCCACCGAGCAGAACAGCGAGTTCAGACGCTTCATGTCGCCCAGTAGCGCCAGATGCAGCGTACTGGTTTCAATACTTTGCACGTTTTGCTGATGCAGGCGGTCAACGTGGGCATGCGAATAGCGACGGTTTAAAATGCGAAAACGATGCTTACTACGCCGCAGACGACGGGCGCTCGGCACGTCACCGGAGAAAAAGACCGACATCGCCAGCTGTAGATTACTCAGTAACTGATCGTACAGCCCATCCAGCTCCTTCAGCCCCTCCATGGAGAAAGCACGCCGCGCCGCCAGAGATTTATCGGCGATTTCGCTACCCATTCTCTCGACAATGTCCGAAGCCTGCTCCAGGTTGAGCGCCATTTCGATGATCTCCGCCCAGCGGCGGGATTCCTCTTCCGCCAGTTCCTCTTTCGGCATGCGCGCCAGATAGAGCTTAATCGCGGTATAAAGCACGTTAATGTCATCCGCCATCCGCCGCAGCTCTTTCTCCTCACGCGACTCACCGTGCATGATCTTGCGCAAACCTTCCAGCATCTGCTCCATCGCATCGCCAATACGCAGCGTTTCACGAGCGGCATTGGCCAGCGCCAGCGCGGGGGTATCCAGCGCCGAAGTATCGAGATGCTTCGGCTTCAGTCGCGCGTCCAGCTCCGGCTCGTCGCGAATCAAACGCTTACAGAGGCGGGCCATCGGCTCAGCGAACGGCACCATGGCGATACAGCGGATCAGGTTGTAGAAGACGTGGAAGTAGATAACCAGCTCAGCTTCCGCTAACGGCAGCTTATGCATCACTTCGGCCAGTACATGAACAAACGGCAGGATAATCAGGCTGCCCACCAGCTTGAACAGCAGGCTGCCAAGCGCAACGCGGCGCGCGGCGGCATTCGCTCCGCTGTTATTGAGCATCGCCAGCAGCCCGGAGCCGAGATTAGCGCCAATCACCAGGCACAGCGCGACCGGAAACGAAATCACACCGGTCGAGGTTAACGTCGCGGTCAGCAGCACCGCGGCCAGGCTTGAATAGCTGATGATCGCGAATACCGCGCCAATCAGCGCATCCAGCATAATATCGCCGGTCAACGAGGCGAAAATCACCTGCACGCCGTTGGCCTGGGTGATGGGATGCACCGCCTGTACGATCAGCTCTAGTGCGAGAAGAATCAGCCCCAGGCCAATCCCCACGCGCCCAAGCTGGCCCGCGCGCGTTTGCTTGCGCCCGAGGAAAAAAATCACGCCGATAAAAATCAGCAGCGGCGAAAGCCATGACAGGTCGAAGGTCAGCACCCTCGCCATCAGCGCGGTACCGACATCAGCACCCAGCACCATCACCAGCGCGGGGGCCAGCGCCACCAGATCCTGGGCGACAAAAGAGGTGACCAGCATGGTGGTGGCATTGCTGCTCTGGACCAGCGCGGTGACGCCAATGCCCGCACAGAAGGCGAGCGGCTTTTTCTCCACGCTGCTGCTCAGAACGCTTCGCAGGCGTGCGCCGTAGACGCGCATCACGCCGGTGCGAACAATATGGGTGCCCCACACCAGCAGGGCGACGGCAGAAAGCAGGTGTAGCAGAGTTAACACGGAATCAGCTTCTCCTTATATTTATCGGTTCCAGAGGCTCAAGGCGTCGGCATCATGCCTGATGGCGCTACGCTTATCAGGCCTACAAAAGATTCTCCCGTAGGCCGGATAAGGCGTTTACGCCACCATCCTGCAAGCAGCGCCCACAAACCTTGTTTCAGTATAAGGGTTTAAACACAATAAAGAGACAGAGCGCTCATTGAGCGCCCTGTTAGTTGTAAGGAAAGATAACTGATTGGCGAATTAATCCGCGTCATACCCCAGATTCGGGGCTAACCAACGTTCGACTTCCGCCACGCTCATCCCTTTACGCAACGAGTAGTCCTCTACCTGATCGCGCTGAATTTGCGCTACCGCGAAGTACTTGCTGTCCGGGTGGCTGAAGTACCAGCCGGAGACCGAGGCTCCGGGCCACATAGCGAAGGATTCGGTCAGCTTCATACCGGTGTGCTTTTCCACTTCCAGCAGCTCCCAGATGGTCGCCTTTTCGGTGTGCTCCGGGCAGGCAGGATAACCGGGCGCCGGGCGGATCCCCTGGTAGTTTTCACGGATCAGCTCTTCGTTGCTGAGGTTCTCGTTCGCCGCGTAGCCCCAGTACACTTTACGTACGCGCTCGTGTAGATATTCGGCAAAGGCTTCCGCCAGACGGTCGGCAATCGCCTTCACCATAATCTTGTTATAGTCATCGTGCTGCGCCTCGTAAGCATCGGCCAGCGCGTCCTCTTCAAGACCACCAGTTACCGCGAACGCGCCGATGTAGTCCGCTTTCCCTGACAATTTCGGGGCGACAAAATCCGCCAGACAGTAGTTAGCAAAGCCGACTTTCTCCGTTTGCTGGCGCAGATGATGCCCTACGTTCAGCACGTGAGTGCGGGTTTCATCACGATAAATTTCCACATCGTCGCCGACGCGGTTTGCCGGGAATAGTCCTACCACACCGCGCGGGTTAAGAGATTTTTCAGCGCTCAGCTTATCCAGCAGATCGTTGGCATCTTTGAACAGTCGCTGCGCCTCAACGCCGACCACTTCATCTTCCAGAATGCGCGGATATTTCCCGGCCAGCGACCAGGTCATAAAGAACGGCGTCCAGTCGATGTAGTTACGCAGCGTTTCGATGCTGGCTTCGACTTCCTGCACGCCCAGACGATGGGCCACTGGCGGCGTGTAGCTTGCCCAGTCAAAGGCCAGATCGTTATCACGCGCGGCTTCCAGGGTCACCGGTGGGGTACGCGGTTTCTTGCGAGCATGCTGAATACGCACGGTTTCATACTCTTTACGCGTGCGGGCGACAAAGTCATCGTGCTGGGTATCGGAGAGCAGCGCCGCGACGACACCTACGGTGCGCGAGGCGTTCTGCACATAGACCGTCGGACCACTGTAGTTCTGCTCGATTTTCACCGCCGTATGCGCTTTCGAAGTGGTCGCACCGCCAATCAGCAGCGGGATGGTGAAGCCCTGGCGCTCCATCTCTTTCGCTACGTTGACCATTTCGTCCAGCGACGGGGTAATCAGCCCGGAAAGGCCAATCAGATCAGCGTTCACTTCTCTCGCCGTTCGGAGGATTTTCTCTGCCGGAACCATCACGCCAAGGTCGACGATTTCGTAGTTGTTACATTGCAGCACCACGCCGACGATGTTTTTGCCGATGTCATGAACGTCGCCCTTCACGGTCGCAATCACCATCTTGCCGTTGCTGGATCCTTTCTCTTTGCTGGCTTCAATGTACGGTTCCAGATAAGCCACCGCCTGCTTCATCACGCGGGCAGATTTCACCACCTGCGGCAGGAACATTTTCCCTTCACCAAACAGATCGCCGACCACGTTCATGCCGTCCATCAGCGGCCCTTCGATGACCTCGATAGGGCGCGCGGCCTGCTGACGGGCTTCTTCGGTATCCAGCTCGATAAATTCGGTAATGCCTTTGACCAGCGAATATTCGAGACGCTTTTTCACTTCCCACGAACGCCATTCAGCCTGCTGGATGTTGGCGCTTTCGTCGGCTTTGCTACCGCGATATTTCTCCGCCAGATCCAGCAGACGTTCAGTGCCATCATCGCGGCGGTTCAGAATCACATCTTCAACCGCATCGCGCAGTTCAGCGGGCAGGTCGTCGTAAATCGCCAGCTGACCGGCGTTGACGATGCCCATGTCCATGCCATTACGGATGGCGTAGTAGAGGAATACTGCGTGAATCGCTTCGCGTACCGGGTCGTTGCCGCGAAACGAGAACGAAACGTTGGAGACGCCGCCGGAAATCAGCGCATGCGGCAGCTCGCGTTTGATGTCTTCACAGGCACCGATAAAGTCCTGGGCGTAGTTGTTGTGCTCTTCAATGCCGGTCGCCACGGCGAAAATATTCGGGTCAAAAATGATGTCTTCCGGCGGGAAGCCCACTTCTTCGGTGAGAATCTTGTACGCCCGGCGGCAAATCTCAATTTTGCGCGCCCGGGTATCGGCCTGGCCCTGTTCATCAAAGGCCATCACGACCATGGCAGCACCGTAGCGGCGCACTTTTTTGGCATGGTGGATAAACGGCTCAACGCCCTCTTTCATCGAGATGGAGTTAACGATGCCTTTACCCTGAATGCACTTCAGTCCTTTTTCGATGACCTCCCACTTTGAGGAGTCGATCATAATCGGCACGCGGGCGATATCCGGCTCACCGGCAATCAGGTTGAGGAATCGCACCATTGCCGCTTCGGCATCGAGCATCCCCTCATCCATGTTGATATCGATAATCTGCGCGCCGCTTTCCACCTGCTGGCGGGCAACGTCCAGCGCTTCGTTGTATTTTTCTTCTTTAATCAGGCGTTTAAATTTCGCCGAGCCGGTGACGTTGGTACGCTCGCCAACGTTCACAAACAGGCTGTCATCACCGATATTCAGCGGCTCGAGGCCTGCGAGACGGCAGGCAACCGGTAGCTCCGGCAACTGGCGCGGCGTCAGCCCTTCAACGGTGCGGCTCATGGCGGCGATATGTTCCGGCGTGGTGCCGCAGCAGCCGCCGACGATATTCAGGAAGCCAGCCTCTGCCCATTCACGGATTTGCGCCGCCATATTGTCGGCGTCCAGGTCGTATTCACCAAAGGCGTTCGGCAGCCCGGCGTTCGGGTGCGCGGTGACGTAGCATTCGGCAATGCGCGACAGCTCCTGCACGTACTGACGCAGTTCATCCGGGCCTAACGCACAGTTGAGACCAAAGGTCAGCGCATCGGCGTGGCGCAGTGAGTTATAGAAGGCTTCAGTGGTCTGGCCGGAAAGCGTACGCCCGGAGGCGTCGGTGATGGTGCCGGAGATCATAATAGGCAGATCCACGCCCAGCGCTTCAAACTCTTCCTTCACCGCAAAAATCGCCGCTTTGGCGTTGAGGGTATCGAAGACGGTTTCAATCAGGATCAGGTCACTGCCGCCCTCCACCAGCGCTTTGGTGGATTCGCGATAGGCCGCCACCAGCCCGTCGAAAGTGATATTGCGAAAGGCCGGGTCGTTGACGTCCGGAGAAATAGACGCGGTGCGGTTAGTCGGGCCGAGTACGCCTGCGACGTAGCGCGGTTTTTCCGGCGTGCGGGCGGTCCAAGCATCGGCGCTGGCGCGGGCCAGTTTCGCCGCCGCAAAGTTGATCTCCGCCGACAGGGATTCCATCTGGTAATCCGCCATCGCGATGGTCGTCGAGTTGAAGGTGTTGGTTTCAATGATATCCGCCCCGGCCGCAAAATAGGCATCGTGGATCGCGGTTATCACCTCCGGCTTGCTGAGAACCAGCAGGTCGTTGTTGCCCTTCAGATCGCACGGCCAGTCGGCAAAGCGATCGCCACGAAAGTCCTGCTCGCTCAGACGATAGCTCTGGATCATGGTGCCCATGCCTCCGTCCAGAACCAGAATACGTTCTTTTAACTGCTGATGCAGTTGCTCAACTTTGCTGCTCACACTCGCTCCCGACAACGCTCAACCAGACCGAAAAAACTCAACAGACCATACTGGCATAAACCTGGAGGGTGGAAAAGAAAACAACGGCAACATGAGACATGTTCAGCTTCACTCATCCGATCAGTCTGGTAGTGATTGCATTATCGCCAAATAAAACGAAAATCATTTCCACGATACAGAAAAAGGAGTCCGCGATGGCTACCCCCGTTCCTGCAAAACGCGGCAGAAAACCTGCCTCCCCCGCCGCCACTCCGGCTGGTGGACAAGTTCAGTCCCTGACACGTGGCCTGAAGCTACTCGAATGGATTTCTGAATCTCACGGCAGCGTCGCGCTGACCGAGCTGGCCCAGCAGGCCGGTTTGCCTAATTCGACCACTCACCGCCTGCTGACCACCATGCAGCAGTTGGGCTTTGTTCGCCAGGTTGGCGAGCTAGGACACTGGTCGGTGGGGGCGCATGCATTTGTTGTCGGCAGCAGCTTCCTGCAAAGCCGCAACCTGCTGGCTATCGTCCATCCCATCCTGCGCCAGCTGATGGAGGATTCCGGCGAGACGGTTAACCTCGCGGTGCTGGACCAGGGCGATCATCAGGCGATTATCATCGACCAGGTACAGTGTACCCAACTGATGCGTATGTCGGCACCGATTGGCGGCAAGCTGCCTATGCACGCTTCCGGTGCGGGAAAAGCGTTTCTGTCGCAGTTGAGTGAAGAGCAAGTGACCAGCCTGCTGCATCGTAAAGGCCTGCATGCTTATACCCACGCTACGCTGGTGTCGCCGGTACATCTGAAAGAGGATTTGGCCCAGACGCGTAAACGCGGCTATTCGTTTGATGATGAAGAACACGCGCTTGGCCTGCGCTGCGTGGCATCGTGTATTTATGATGAACACCGCGAGCCGTTCGCCGCGATTTCTATCTCCGGGCCGATTTCGCGCATTACTGACGATCGCGTTACCGAACTGGGGGCGCTAGCGATTAAGGCGGCGAAAGAAGTGACGCTGGCGTATGGAGGAGTGCGATAAATGAGCGATCTGAAATCATACTGGCAGGATAAATACCCTTCCGCTTTCTGCTGGTCTTTCGGTGATTCACCGGAGCTCGCCGACGAGCTGGCAGCGCTGGTCGTTGCCGGGAAAAAGCGCGGCACCTGCGGCTCGCTTGCCAGCTATCAGCAAGAGCTGCCGCCCGTGACACCAGGGGCATATCACATTGTGCTGGACGGAAAAGGTAAAGCCGTATGCGTGATACGCACCCTGGCGCTCAGGTTGATACGTTTTAACGAAATGAGCGCGGAGCTGGCCGCGCTGGAAGGCGAAGGTGATTTGAGCCTGGCTTACTGGCAATCTGCGCATCAGGCGTTCTTTGAGCGCGAAGGCACCTGGGCGCCGGATATGGAGCTGGTGTACGAAGAATTCGCCGTTATTGAAGTGGCCTGATTGACCCCGCCTGCGACTGACAACGATATGCGGGATAAGTGTTTACACTTACAGGTAGTTTTGCGGATCTTGTTTCTCATGCAGTACAGCCAGAACAATGATGCCTTCTGGAACTTCCCGGTAATAAATAATATGGCTTTCTACCGGGAAACTGCGTACTGCTGGAAAAAGATCGTCACTACGATCGCGACCAGGAGAGGGGTGTTTATCAAGGATATCCGTCATCGTCACGCGTAAAACCAAGGCGTAGGCTTCTGCAACATCCTTACCCCAGCGATGTGTAGAATAAATCCTGATTGCGCGAATATGCTCTTTCGCCACGGTTGTAAACCTGACGCTCATCCCTTAGCTTTATCCTTAAATTTCGTTTTTTTCATCGGATGCCAGTGGGCCGAAGACATCATCAATACCATGCAATTCACCGCTATCTGCCTGAGCGATAGATTCAGCCAGAACAGCCTTCAATCGCTGTAGCTTCAACTGGGTAAATTGGTCATATTCTTCGGGCGAAATCACTACTGCCACACGCTTACCGTGCTTACTGATTTCCACGGGTTCACGCTGAGCTTTCATCAGCAAATCACCAAACTGATTCTTCGCTTGTTGTGCGGGCATGACTTGCATACACCCTCCTTTTGGCCAAAATGGCTCGAATGTCTAATATAGACATATTAGAAAGAAGGCTCCCATATCTCCAGCAAAATCTTCAGACAGGTTCGTCCCTATTCCCCAATTAGCGGCAACAATACTGCGCTAAGCAAATCCCCGCAAACCGTCTGATTCACTCCTGGAAAGCCGCTCGCAAAAGAGAGGGGTCGGTTGTACCGTAGCGCACGCAAAAGCGCTGGCGGCGGCGATAGGCGTAGACGTCCTCCACGTGGCCTTCTCGAATCCGTGTTTGCAACGCCCGCCAGTAATCAGCACGCAGCAGGTCGGCATGCATCTCTTCAAATAGCGGCCCGATGCGCCGGTCAGCGCACAGCCAGTGGCGAAACTCTTCCGGAAAGACATCCCCCGGCGAAACGCTATACCAGGGCTCGCTGGCCAGCTCATCTTCCGGATAACGTGCAGGCGGTATTTCGCGGAAATTCACTTCGGTCATATAGCAAATTTCATCATAATCGTAGAACACCACCCGGCCATGACGCGTGACGCCAAAGTTCTTAAATAGCATATCGCCGGGGAAAATATTAGCGGCGGCCAGCTGACGAATGGCGTTCCCATACTCCTCTACCGCATCGCGCAACGCCTGACCGTCCACCTGCTCCAGCCAGATATTCAACGGTACCATCCGCCGCTCAATATAGAGATGGCTGATGATGATCCGATCCCCCAGGTCGGTGATTTTTGCTCCAGCCTCGGTTCGGAGCAGGGCCATGAGTTCAGGCGCAATTTGCCGTTTCTCCAGCACAAAGTTTTCAAACTCCTGGGTATCCGCCATTCTTCCCACGCGGTCGTGTTCTTTAACCAACTGATAGCAAGCGCGCACGTGAGCAGCAGTCATCTCTTTCTGCGGCGCAAAATTGTCTTTGATTACCTTAAATACCCGGTCAAATCCCGGCAAGGTGAATACCAGCATCACCATCCCGCGAATGCCCGGCGCTTCGATAAATTGCTCATCGCTGCGGGAGATATAGTGCAGGTATTCGCGATAGCTTTCGGTTTTCGCATGCTTCTGGCAGCCAATCGCCATATACAGTTCGGCAGTGGTTTTACCCGGCAGGATATCGCGCAGCCATTCGACCAGCGCGCCGGGCAGCGGCGCGTAAACCATAAAATAGGAGCGGGCGAAGCCAAAAACGATACTCGCTTCGGCATGCGTCGTCAGACAGGCATCGACAAACAGTTCGCCTTCATCGGTACGATGGATTGGCAGCAGGAAAGGCAGCGTCGCCATTGGCGTGACGAGTTTACCCACCAACCAGGCAGCTTTATTGCGATAAAACAGTTCGTTCGCTACCTGCAAATGTGACCGGGAGAGCAGTTCGCTGCCAAGCGCCTCCTGCAAACAAGCGGTGATATAGCCGATATCACGCGCCCGGTTTTGCCACGGCAGACGCAGAGGGAGATCGGATAACACCTTGCGTAATAAGGTGTCCCAGCCGTGCTCGGGGAAGAAATCTTTCGCCAGCGGGCGCGGGATAGAGCGCAAACGGCGCTCGGGTTGTGAACTGAAAATAAAAAGCCGCTCGGGAGTCAGCGAGCGGTGGTCAAACAACCGACAATAGACGGAATTGAAAAAACTCTCCGCAATTTCGAAGCGAGGGTAATCCGGCAACAAGTGGGTGTAGTGCTCTTTGACTCGCAGCAAAAAATCAGCATCGGTATTTTTGCCATCGGTAATGCAGCGCAACTGTTCGACAACCAGACCGACATGGTGATCGTAGAGATGAATGCGCTGTTTCATTGCCTGCTGGACGGCATGCCAGTCAGCCTGTTCGAAGCGCTGCTGGGCGCCGGAAGTTACTTCAAGAAAACGCCCGTACTGGGCGTCAAAACCCTGCAAGATAGTCTGAGCAATCAATAATTCCAGGCCACGCGTCATATCTTCCCCCTCACCCATCCCTCTCCCCCCGGAGCGAGGGAGAGGGGGAAATCATCAGAACTGTTCTTCTTCTGTTGAACCGGTTAACGCCGTTACGGACGAGGCCCCACCCTGAATAATGGTGGTCACCTTATCGAAGTAGCCGGTGCCGACTTCCTGCTGATGAGAGACAAAAGTGTAGCCATCTTTAGCCGCCGCAAACTCCGGCTGCTGGACCTTCTCAACGTAGTGCTTCATGCCTTCGCCCTGAGCGTAAGCGTGCGCCAGGTCGAACATGTTGAACCACATGCTGTGAATACCGGCCAGGGTGATGAACTGGTACTTGTAGCCCATATCCGCCAGCTGCTGCTGGAAGCTGGCGATGGTTTTATCATCCAGTTTTTTCTGCCAGTTAAAGGACGGCGAGCAGTTGTAAGCCAGCAGCTTGCCCGGATATTTGGCGTGAATCGCATCGGCAAAGCGTTTCGCCAGCTCAAGGTCCGGGGTAGAGGTTTCGCACCACACCAGGTCAGCATACGGTGCGTAGGCCAGGCCGCGGCTAATCGCTTGTTCAATACCGGCGTGAGTGCGGAAAAAGCCTTCGGTCGTGCGATCGCCGGTGATGAATTCACGATCGTAGGGATCGCAGTCGGAGGTAATTAAATCGGCGGCATCGGCATCCGTTCGGGCGATCACCAGCGTCGGCACGCCCATGACGTCAGCCGCCAGGCGCGCGGCAACCAGCTTCTGAATCGCTTCCTGCGTCGGCACCAGTACTTTGCCGCCCATATGACCGCATTTCTTCACCGAGGCCAGCTGATCTTCGAAGTGAACGGCCGCTGCACCCGCCTCAATCATCGATTTCATCAACTCAAACGCGTTGAGTACGCCGCCAAATCCTGCTTCCGCGTCGGCGACGATCGGCAGGAAATAATCCGTATAACGCGGATCGCTCGGCTCAATGCCCGCAGACCACTGGATCTGATCCGCGCGGCGGAAGGTGTTGTTGATCCGATCGACAACGGCCGGTACCGAGTTCGCCGGATAGAGCGATTGATCCGGATACATGCTGGAAGCCAGGTTAGCGTCCGCAGCCACCTGCCAGCCGGAGAGATATACGGCTTCAATACCTGCTTTTGCCTGCTGCAGTGCCTGACCGCCGGTCAGCGCGCCGAGGCTGTTGATATAGCCTTTTTTCGCTTCACCGTGCAGTAGCCGCCACATCTTCGCCGCGCCCAGCTGCGCCAGGGTGCATTCCGGATTGACTGAGCCGCGTAATTTCACCACGTCTTCGGCGCTGTATGGGCGAGTAATGCCTTCCCAGCGCGGGTTCGTCCACTCTTTATTTAATTCTTCGATTTGTTGGGTACGAGTTTTCATGTGCAGATGCTCCATATTGTTATGTGGTGAATTAGGCCAGTAGGCGATAGCCCGGCAGGGTTAAGAAATCAATAAGCTCATCGGAAGTGGTGATTTGTTCCATCAGACGGGCGGCTTCATCAAAGCGCCCGCTGCTGTAGCGGTGTTCGCCCAGTTCGTCCTGAATCACCCGCATCTCTTCAGCCAGCCACTGACGGAATAGTGCTTTGGTTACCGGCTTGCCGTTGTTCAGGGTTTTCTCGTGATGGATCCACTGCCAAATAGAAGTACGGGAGATTTCGGCAGTGGCCGCATCTTCCATCAGACCGTAAATCGGTACGCAGCCGTTGCCGGAGATCCACGCTTCGATGTACTGCACCGCGACACGGATGTTGGCGCGCATGCCTTCTTCAGTTCGTTCGCCTTCACAAGGAGCCAGAAGTTGCTCGGCGGTAATTGGCGCATCGTCATCGCGGGTGACGAACAGCTGGTTTTTATTCTCGCCCAGCACGCCGTTAAAGACGGCCATCGCGGTATCCGCCAGCCCCGGATGGGCGATCCAGGTGCCATCGTGGCCGTTATTAGCTTCCAGCGATTTGTCGGCTTTTACCTTATTCAGTACCTGATTATTTCGCCCAGCATCTTTGCTCGGAATAAATGCCGCCATGCCGCCCATCGCAAACGCACCGCGCTTGTGGCAGGTTTTAATCAGCAATCGCGAGTAGGCGCTGAGGAAAGGCTTATCCATTGTCACCACCTGGCGGTCCGGCAGGACGCGATCCGGGTGATTTTTCAACGTTTTGATATAGCTGAAAATATAGTCCCAGCGCCCGCAGTTCAGACCAACGATATGGTCGCGCAGGGCGTGCAGGATTTCGTCCATCTGGAAAACGGCAGGCAACGTTTCAATCAGTAGAGTGGCTTTGATGGTGCCGCGCGGAAGCTCAAAGCGGTCTTCAGTGAAGCTAAAGACTTCACTCCACCACGCGGCCTCCTGCCAGGCCTGAGTCTTCGGCAGATAGAAATAAGGACCGCTATCTTTTGCCAGCAACGCCTTGTAGTTGTGGAAGAAATAGAGAGCAAAATCGAACAGGCTGCCGGGAATAGCATCCCCACGCCATGTCACGTGTTTTTCCGGCAAATGTAGGCCGCGTACACGACAAATAAGTAATGCCGGGTCCGGCTTAAGCTGGTAAATCTTGCCAGCCTCGTTGGTGTAACTAATGGTGCCGTTTACCGCATCACGCAGGTTAATTTGCCCATCAACGACTTTGCTCCATTCGGGTGCCAGCGAGTCTTCAAAATCGGCCATAAAGACTTTCACGTTCGCATTGAGCGCGTTGATGACCATCTTGCGCTCAACCGGGCCGGTAATTTCTACCCGGCGATCCTGTAAGTCTTCAGGAATGCCGCGAATTTTCCAGTCACCATTACGAATGGAAGCTGTTTCCGAAATAAAATCAGGAAGCTTGCCATCATCAATTGCCTTCTGTTGCTGGATTCGTGCCGTCAGCAATTTATTGCGCTCAGGCGTAAAACGGCTCACCAGTTCGCTCAGGAATTCCACCGCCTCAGGCGTTAAGATTTGCTTTTCCTGCTCGCCATAGGGCTGACTGAAAGTCAGTTCATCAGTGATTGTCGCCTGCTGCGTCATTGTGCTGCTCCTCTTGGTTGATCCAGTTGGCGCGAACGTAAGATCGTTGTGTAGTTTTCGTTCAGCACAATTAAGATTACGCAATTAAATTTCAAAATCAAAAACAATTTCCATTTTTAATTTAATTGTTAATTAACTTATTGATAACAATAAAATTAAAAATAAATTACAACATGAAGCAGATTTCGAAAACAAAAAAGGCACCCGAAGGTGCCAGAGGCAAAATGCTGAAACGCTTTAGGATCGTGTTATGTAGAAGATTAATCCAGCGTCGGATTCATATGGCGTAGATCGTATGGCGTGATCTGGTAAACGTAATAGTTGAGCCAGTTGATAAACAGCAAATTACCATGACTTCGCCAGCTGGCTCGTGGTTTGTTCTGCGGATCGTTTTGTGGGAAATAATTGTGCGGAACCTGTGGATCGAGGCCAGCTTCAACATCGCGGAAAAACTCGCTGGCGAGGGTATTCGCATCATACTCTGGATGGCCGGTCACGAAGGCAATACGCTTATCTTTACTGGCGAACAGATAGGCGTCTCCCTCTTCCGTCTCCGCCAGAATCTCTAAATCGGTGTAGTCACGAATCAATACCGCCGGAAAGTCAGCATAGCGTGAGTGTGGAGCAAGGAAAGAGTCGTCAAAACCACGGGTTAATAAGGCATGGGGCTGTAGAATATGGTGTTCGTATACCCCTGAAATTTTTTCGGAACGAGTCTGTTTTGGGATCCCGTAGAGAATATTGAGCGCGGCCTGTACCGCCCAACAGACAAACAAGGTTGAGGTGACATGATCTTTGGCCCATTCAAGAACCTGTTTAATCTGCGGCCAGTAGGCGACATCATTGAACTCAACCAGCCCCAACGGAGCACCGGTAACAATTAGCCCATCAAAGTTTTGATCGCAGATCTCCTCGAAATTACAGTAAAAGTTATTCAGATGCTCCGTCGGCGTGTTACGTGATTCCCTGGCATCAATGCGTAGCAGTTGAATATCAAGCTGTAACGGTGAGTTCGATAGCAGGCGTAGGAACTGATTCTCAGTCTCGATTTTCTTCGGCATCAGGTTGAGGATGAGCACCTTCAGCGGGCGAATTTCCTGAGTTGTCGCGCGAGTTGTCGTCATCACAAAGACGTTTTCATCACGCAAGAAACTGACGGCCGGTAGCTCGTCCTGCACCCGAATTGGCATAACTTGATTACCTCATAGCATACGTATAAACGTTTAGACATCCAGACAGCTGAAGATACCCAGAAATCAGGAGAATGTCGAGCCTGCATGTTCAGGGTGAGAAAGTTTCACGGAGATATTTGAGTTAGAATATAAGAACGGGTAAAAGGAGAACATATGGTTATTAACATCCGCCGTTCACGGCATGACAAAGGGGAAAAACTGATTGCGATCTGGTGTCGTTCGGTCGATGCAACGCACAATTTCCTGTCGAAGGAGTATAGGGTAGAGCTGGAAGAGTTAGTGAGATCATTTTTGCCCGAAGCACCACCGTGGGTAGCGGTGACGGAGAAAGATGAGCCTATCGCCTTTATGCTTCTTACTGGTGAACATATGGACGCGTTGTTCGTCGATCCCGATGTCCGTGGCTGTGGCGTGGGGAAATTGCTGATCAACCATGCGCTGACGCTATCATCGAAACTGACGACCAACGTCAACGAGCAGAATGAACAGGCGGTTGGATTTTATAAGAAGATGGGCTTCAAGGTGACGGGGCGTTCAGAGACGGACGATCTGGGAAAACCGTATCCGTTGCTCAATTTAGTGCACGAGTAATATGCAAGGCCGGATGAGGCAAAGCTGACATCCGGTTTTTTTAAATACAATAAAAACGCAAAAAGCCCATCCGTCAGGATGGGCTCTTCACTAAATTAATGCCTGGCAGTTCCCTACTCTCACATGGGGAGACCCCACACTACCATCGGCGCTACGGCGTTTCACTTCTGAGTTCGGCATGGGGTCAGGTGGGACCACCGCGCTGTCGCCGCCAGGCAAATTCTTTGTGCTCAGTACGCAATTCTTTATCGCATCAGCCGCGTTGCCCGCGCTCGTAAAGTCAGTCACATACTTCAGTATGCTCTTTCCTTTCCATCGCTTGTCGCCTTGCTGCTGCGTAAATTATTGCCTACTCAACTCTGAATCTAAGCTGAAAATCTTCTCTCAATTCCGCCAAAACATCTTCGGCGTTGTAAGGTTAAGCCTCACGGTTCATTAGTACCGGTTAGCTCAACGTATCGCTACGCTTACACACCCGGCCTATCAACGTCGTCGTCTTCAACGTTCCTTCAGGACTCTCAGGGAGTCAGGGAGAACTCATCTCGGGGCAAGTTTCGTGCTTAGATGCTTTCAGCACTTATCTCTTCCGCATTTAGCTACCGGGCAATGCCATTGGCATGACAACCCGAACACCAGTGATGCGTCCACTCCGGTCCTCTCGTACTAGGAGCAGCCCCCCTCAATTCTCCAGCGCCCACGGCAGATAGGGACCGAACTGTCTCACGACGTTCTAAACCCAGCTCGCGTACCACTTTAAATGGCGAACAGCCATACCCTTGGGACCTACTTCAGCCCCAGGATGTGATGAGCCGACATCGAGGTGCCAAACACCGCCGTCGATATGAACTCTTGGGCGGTATCAGCCTGTTATCCCCGGAGTACCTTTTATCCGTTGAGCGATGGCCCTTCCATTCAGAACCACCGGATCACTATGACCTGCTTTCGCACCTGCTCGCGCCGTCACGCTCGCAGTCAAGCTAGCTTATGCCATTGCACTAACCTCCTGATGTCCGACCAGGATTAGCTAACCTTCGTGCTCCTCCGTTACTCTTTAGGAGGAGACCGCCCCAGTCAAACTACCCACCAGACACTGTCCGCAACCCGGATCACGGGTCCACGTTAGAACACCAGCCATTAAAGGGTGGTATTTCAAGGTTGGCTCCATGCAGACTGGCGTCCACACTTCAAAGCCTCCCACCTATCCTACACATCAAGGACCAGTGTTCAGTGTCAAGCTATAGTAAAGGTTCACGGGGTCTTTCCGTCTTGCCGCGGGTACACTGCATCTTCACAGCGAGTTCAATTTCACTGAGTCTCGGGTGGAGACAGCCTGGCCATCATTACGCCATTCGTGCAGGTCGGAACTTACCCGACAAGGAATTTCGCTACCTTAGGACCGTTATAGTTACGGCCGCCGTTTACCGGGGCTTCGATCAAGAGCTTCTCCTTACGGATAACCCCATCAATTAACCTTCCGGCACCGGGCAGGCGTCACACCGTATACGTCCACTTTCGTGTTTGCACAGTGCTGTGTTTTTAATAAACAGTTGCAGCCAGCTGGTATCTTCGACTGAGTTCAGCTCCGTGAGCAAGTCACTTCACCTACCATCAGCGTGCCTTCTCCCGAAGTTACGGCACCATTTTGCCTAGTTCCTTCACCCGAGTTCTCTCAAGCGCCTTGGTATTCTCTACCTGACCACCTGTGTCGGTTTGGGGTACGATTTGATGTTACCTGATGCTTAGAGGCTTTTCCTGGAAGCAGGGCATTTGTTACTTCAGCACCGTAGTGCCTCGTCATCACACCTCAGCGTTGAATGACGTTCCGGATTTACCTGGAACATCCGCCTACATGCTTAAACCGGGACAACCGTCGCCCGGCTAACATAGCCTTCTCCGTCCCCCCTTCGCAGTAACACCGAGTACAGGAATATTAACCTGTTTCCCATCGACTACGCCTTTCGGCCTCGCCTTAGGGGTCGACTCACCCTGCCCCGATTAACGTTGGACAGGAACCCTTGGTCTTCCGGCGAGCGGGCTTTTCACCCGCTTTATCGTTACTTATGTCAGCATTCGCACTTCTGATACCTCCAGCAGCCCTCACAGGCCACCTTCAACGGCTTACAGAACGCTCCCCTACCCAACAACGCATAAGCGTCGCTGCCGCAGCTTCGGTGCATGGTTTAGCCCCGTTACATCTTCCGCGCAGGCCGACTCGACCAGTGAGCTATTACGCTTTCTTTAAATGATGGCTGCTTCTAAGCCAACATCCTGGCTGTCTGTGCCTTCCCACATCGTTTCCCACTTAACCATGACTTTGGGACCTTAGCTGGCGGTCTGGGTTGTTTCCCTCTTCACGACGGACGTTAGCACCCGCCGTGTGTCTCCCGTGATAACATTCTTCGGTATTCGTAGTTTGCATCGGGTTGGTAAGTCGGGATGACCCCCTAGCCGAAACAGTGCTCTACCCCCGAAGATGAGTTCACGAGGCGCTACCTAAATAGCTTTCGGGGAGAACCAGCTATCTCCCGGTTTGATTGGCCTTTCACCCCCAGCCACAAGTCATCCGCTAATTTTTCAACATTAGTCGGTTCGGTCCTCCAGTTAGTGTTACCCAACCTTCAACCTGCCCATGGCTAGATCACCGGGTTTCGGGTCTATACCCTGCAACTTAACGCCCAGTTAAGACTCGGTTTCCCTGCGGCTCCCCTATACGGTTAACCTTGCTACAGAATATAAGTCGCTGACCCATTATACAAAAGGTACGCAGTCACCCCATTAAAGAGGCTCCTACTGCTTGTACGTACACGGTTTCAGGTTCTGTTTCACTCCCCTCGCCGGGGTTCTTTTCGCCTTTCCCTCACGGTACTGGTTCACTATCGGTCAGTCAGGAGTATTTAGCCTTGGAGGATGGTCCCCCCATATTCAGACAGGATACCACGTGTCCCGCCCTACTCTTCGAGTTCACAGCCTGTGTGTTTTTGTGTACGGGAGTATCACCCTGTACCCTGCGACTTTCCAGACGCTTCCACTAACACACAAACTGATTCAGACTCTGGGCTCCTCCCCGTTCGCTCGCCGCTACTGGGGGAATCTCGGTTGATTTCTTTTCCTCGGGGTACTTAGATGTTTCAGTTCCCCCGGTTCGCTTCGTTAAGCTATGTATTCACTTAACGATAGTGTGTCGGAACACACTGGGTTTCCCCATTCGGAAATCGTCGGTTATAACGGTTCATATCACCTTACCGACGCTTATCGCAGATTAGCACGTCCTTCATCGCCTCTGACTGCCAGGGCATCCACCGTGTACGCTTAGTCGCTTAACCTCACAACCCGAAGATGTTTCGTAAAACACTTCGTGCTGCAAAAATTTGAGAGACTCGAACACACTGTCATTCTGTTCTTATTACGGAGAACAGACGCAGCATGTCGTTTCAATTTTCAGCTTGATCCAGATTTTTAAAGAGCAAATATCTCAAACGTAACTCACTGAGTTAGTTTTGAGATATCGGTGGGTTGTGTCTTTCACTCACAGCCAGCAAGTGGCGTCCCCTAGGGGATTCGAACCCCTGTTGCCGCCGTGAAAGGGCGGAGTCCTAACCGCTAGACGAAGGGGACACGAGGTGTCGCGACTTCGCAGCCGTCTTGCTTCTTTACATTCATCAGACAATCTGTGTGGACACTACAAAGGCAGGTTCTTTAAGGTAAGGAGGTGATCCAACCGCAGGTTCCCCTACGGTTACCTTGTTACGACTTCACCCCAGTCATGAATCACAAAGTGGTAAGCGCCCTCCCGAAGGTTAAGCTACCTACTTCTTTTGCAACCCACTCCCATGGTGTGACGGGCGGTGTGTACAAGGCCCGGGAACGTATTCACCGTGGCATTCTGATCCACGATTACTAGCGATTCCGACTTCACGGAGTCGAGTTGCAGACTCCGATCCGGACTACGACATACTTTATGAGGTCCGCTTGCTCTCGCGAGGTCGCTTCTCTTTGTATATGCCATTGTAGCACGTGTGTAGCCCTACTCGTAAGGGCCATGATGACTTGACGTCATCCCCACCTTCCTCCAGTTTATCACTGGCAGTCTCCTTTGAGTTCCCGGCCGGACCGCTGGCAACAAAGGATAAGGGTTGCGCTCGTTGCGGGACTTAACCCAACATTTCACAACACGAGCTGACGACAGCCATGCAGCACCTGTCTCAGAGTTCCCGAAGGCACCAAAGCATCTCTGCTAAGTTCTCTGGATGTCAAGAGTAGGTAAGGTTCTTCGCGTTGCATCGAATTAAACCACATGCTCCACCGCTTGTGCGGGCCCCCGTCAATTCATTTGAGTTTTAACCTTGCGGCCGTACTCCCCAGGCGGTCGACTTAACGCGTTAGCTCCGGAAGCCACTCCTCAAGGGAACAACCTCCAAGTCGACATCGTTTACAGCGTGGACTACCAGGGTATCTAATCCTGTTTGCTCCCCACGCTTTCGCACCTGAGCGTCAGTCTTTGTCCAGGGGGCCGCCTTCGCCACCGGTATTCCTCCAGATCTCTACGCATTTCACCGCTACACCTGGAATTCTACCCCCCTCTACAAGACTCTAGCCTGCCAGTTTCGAATGCAGTTCCCAGGTTGAGCCCGGGGATTTCACATCCGACTTGACAGACCGCCTGCGTGCGCTTTACGCCCAGTAATTCCGATTAACGCTTGCACCCTCCGTATTACCGCGGCTGCTGGCACGGAGTTAGCCGGTGCTTCTTCTGCGAGTAACGTCAATGAATGCGGTTATTAACCACATCCCCTTCCTCCTCGCTGAAAGTACTTTACAACCCGAAGGCCTTCTTCATACACGCGGCATGGCTGCATCAGGCTTGCGCCCATTGTGCAATATTCCCCACTGCTGCCTCCCGTAGGAGTCTGGACCGTGTCTCAGTTCCAGTGTGGCTGGTCATCCTCTCAGACCAGCTAGGGATCGTCGCCTAGGTGAGCCATTACCCCACCTACTAGCTAATCCCATCTGGGCACATCTGATGGCAAGAGGCCCGAAGGTCCCCCTCTTTGGTCTTGCGACGTTATGCGGTATTAGCTACCGTTTCCAGTAGTTATCCCCCTCCATCAGGCAGTTTCCCAGACATTACTCACCCGTCCGCCGCTCGTCACCCAGGAGCAAGCTCCCTGTGCTACCGCTCGACTTGCATGTGTTAGGCCTGCCGCCAGCGTTCAATCTGAGCCATGATCAAACTCTTCAATTTAAGTTTGATGCTCGTGAATTAAACTTCGTAATGAATTACGTATGTTCACTCAGAGACTTGGTATTCATTTTTCGTCTTGCGACGTTAAGAATCCATGTCACTTTGAGTGCCCACACAGATTGTCTGATAAATTGTTAAAGAGCAGTGCAACGCGGCTTTCGCTCACCGTTGCGAGGTGGCGTATATTACGCCTTCCTCTTTCAGAGTCAACCTTATTTTCAGGTTTTTCTCTTCAACTGACCCGGCTGTTTGTGTGAAGTGATTCACATCTGCCGTGTCGATGGAGGCGCATTATAGGGAGTTCTCGACTGACCGCAATAGTTAAATTACAGAAAAATGACTGACTGCTGCAATCCCCAGCAGAACCCCGCTTTATACCCTGTTGCACACAGAGTTATCCACTGATTGCTGACGATCTCCTTCTATAACAGCTATACCCTTTCTCTATATAAGCAGCAACTCAGGGCAAAAAAGAGAAAGATAAAAATTCGCGAGCGTTGCGCAAACGTTTTCGTTACAATGCCGCGCTATAACAAGGACGCCCGGTTGGGTGCGTTAGGTGAGTTTTTAGACAAAAACTCACCTAACGCTCTCTGTAATATTCAAATCCTGGGGATTTAATACCATGCAACAACGTCGTCCAGTCCGCCGCGCACTGCTCAGTGTTTCTGACAAGGCCGGTATCGTCGAATTCGCGCAGGCACTTTCCGCTCGTGGTGTAGAGCTACTGTCTACAGGTGGTACAGCACGCCTGCTGGCTGAGAAAGGTCTGCCGGTAACCGAAGTCTCTGACTACACCGGTTTCCCGGAAATGATGGATGGACGCGTGAAGACCCTGCATCCGAAAGTACACGGCGGCATTCTCGGTCGTCGTGGTCAGGATGATGGCATTATGGAACAGCACGGTATCGCACCCATCGATATGGTTGTCGTTAACCTTTATCCGTTCGCCGAGACCGTTGCCCGTGAAGGCTGTTCGCTGGAAGATGCGGTAGAGAATATTGATATCGGCGGCCCGACCATGGTTCGCTCAGCGGCAAAGAACCATAAAGATGTGGCCATCGTGGTGAAGAGCAACGACTACGAAGCCATTATTAATGAGATGGACGCCAACGAAGGCTCCCTCACTCTGGAAACCCGCTTCGACCTCGCCATCAAAGCTTTCGAACATACCGCGGCCTACGACAGCATGATTGCCAACTACTTCGGCAGCATGGTTCCGGCCTATTATGGTGAAAGCAAAGAAGCCGCTGGCCGCTTCCCGCGTACTCTTAACCTGAACTTCATTAAGAAGCAGGATATGCGCTACGGCGAAAACAGCCACCAGCAGGCTGCCTTCTATATAGAAGAGAATGTTAAAGAAGCTTCCGTTGCTACTGCGACCCAGGTCCAGGGCAAAGCGCTCTCTTATAACAACATCGCTGATACCGATGCGGCGCTGGAGTGCGTGAAAGAGTTCAACGAACCTGCCTGCGTTATCGTTAAGCACGCTAACCCGTGCGGTGTGGCCGTCAGCACCTCTATTCTCGACGCTTACGACCGCGCCTATAAAACCGACCCAACTTCTGCGTTTGGCGGCATCATCGCTTTCAACCGCGAACTGGATGCCGAAACAGCACAAGCCATTATCTCACGCCAGTTTGTTGAAGTGATTATCGCCCCGTCAGCAACAGAGGAAGCGCTGAAAATCACTTCCGCTAAACAGAACGTACGCGTCCTGACCTGTGGTCAGTGGGCAACCCGCGTTGCCGGTCTGGACTTCAAACGCGTAAACGGTGGCCTGCTGGTTCAGGATCGTGATCTTGGTATGGTCACCGAAGGTGAACTGCGTGTGGTTTCCAAACGTCAGCCTACCGAACAAGAATTACGTGATGCGCTGTTCTGCTGGAAAGTGGCAAAATTCGTGAAATCTAACGCCATTGTCTACGCCAAAGAGAATATGACTATCGGGATAGGCGCAGGCCAGATGAGCCGCGTTTACTCTGCGAAGATCGCCGGGATTAAAGCCGCCGACGAAGGGCTGGAAGTCAAAGGTTCCGCCATGGCTTCCGACGCGTTCTTCCCGTTCCGTGATGGTATTGATGCCGCCGCAGCCGTCGGTGTGAGCTGCGTTATCCAGCCTGGCGGTTCTATTCGCGACGAAGAGGTGATTGCCGCTGCCGACGAACACGGTATTGCGATGATCTTCACCGACATGCGCCACTTCCGCCATTAATCCACGGAGCAGACGATGAAAGTATTAGTTATTGGCAACGGCGGGCGCGAGCACGCCCTGGCCTGGAAAGCGGTACAGTCACCAAATGTCGATACCGTTTTTGTCGCACCGGGTAACGCGGGCACCGCGCTGGAGCCTGCGCTGCAAAACGTGGCTATCGGTGTTACCGATATCCCGGCACTGCTGGCCTTTGCCCAGAGCGAGAAGATTGACCTGACTATCGTCGGCCCGGAAGCGCCGCTGGTGATTGGCGTGGTCGACGCCTTCCGCGCCGCCGGTCTGAAAATCTTTGGCCCCACCGAAGGTGCCGCGCAGCTTGAAGGCTCAAAAGCCTTCACCAAAGATTTCCTCGCCCGTCATAACATTCCGACGGCGGAATATCAGAACTTCACCGAAATCGAACCCGCGTTGGCTTACCTGCGCGAGAAAGGCGCACCCATTGTCATCAAAGCCGACGGTCTGGCTGCCGGTAAAGGCGTTATCGTGGCAATGACGCTTGAAGAAGCCGAAGCCGCCGTGCATGACATGCTGGCAGGCAACGCCTTTGGCAATGCAGGTCACCGTATCGTGATTGAAGAGTTCCTCGACGGTGAAGAGGCAAGCTTTATCGTGATGGTCGACGGCGAGCACGTGCTGCCAATGGCCACCAGCCAGGATCACAAACGCGTAGGTAATGGCGACACCGGCCCGAACACCGGCGGAATGGGTGCATATTCTCCGGCGCCAGTCGTGACCGATGAAGTTCATCAGCGCACCATGGAACGCATCATCTGGCCAACCGTCAAAGGCATGGCGGCGGAAGGTAACACCTACACCGGTTTCCTGTATGCGGGTCTGATGATCGACAAACAGGGCAACCCGAAAGTGATTGAGTTCAACTGCCGCTTTGGCGATCCGGAAACTCAGCCGATCATGCTGCGCATGAAATCGGATCTGGTGGATCTTTGTCTGGCCGCTTGTGAAGGCAAGCTGGACGAGAAGGCCTCCGAGTGGGACCAGCGCGCTGCGTTAGGCGTGGTGATTGCCGCCGGAGGTTATCCGGCTGACTACCGTACCGGGGACGTTATCCACGGCCTGCCGCTGGAAGAAACCGCAGACGGCAAAGTATTCCACGCCGGGACTAAACTCGCGGATGACGACCGTGTGTTGACCAGCGGCGGTCGCGTACTATGCGCCACCGCGCTGGGTCATACCGTTGCCGAAGCGCAGAAGCGCGCTTATGCCCTGATGGCTGATATTCGCTGGGACGGCAGCTTTAGCCGTAACGACATCGGCTGGCGCGCCATCGAACGCGAGCAAAACTAGCGGCTAAGCTTAGCCAGCAGCGTTTTGCGCGTAATGCCTAACTGGCGGGCGGCTTCAGTTTTGTTGCCGCCCGTTTTTTCAAGCGCCGCCAGAATCACCTCTTTTTCTACTTCCACCAGCGGTTGAATCACGTCATCGGATAGCGACAACGCCGGAACTGGCGTACCGGCAATCGACAACGGTAGCTCGCGTTCGGAAATATACTCTCCCGTCAGCAGAACCACCGCCCGCTCCACCGCGTTTTCCAGTTCACGAATATTGCCAGGCCAGTCGTAGTGGATCAGCAAATCCATCGCCTGCGGCGTAAAACCCTGCACCGCCTTGCGGTTACGCTCGGCATAACGTTGCAGGAAATAGCGCGCCAGCTGTGGGATATCTTCTCGACGCTGACGCAACGGCGGCATGTCGATGGTCACCACGTTCAGGCGATAGTAGAGATCCTGACGAAAGCGACCGGCACTCACCTCTTCGGCTAAATCGCGATGGGTGGCGGCAATCAGTCTGACATCAACCTTAATCGTCTGATTACTCCCAACGCGTTGAACTTCTCGTTCCTGGATCGCCCGTAACAATCGCACCTGCATCAGCGGTGAGATATCACCAATCTCATCGAGGAATAATGTGCCGCCATCGGCTTGCTCAAAACGCCCTTCCCGCCGTTTATCGGCCCCGGTAAACGCGCCCTTCTCATGACCGAACAGTTCCGACTCCAGCAACGATTCATTGAGCGCCGCACAGTTCAGCGTCACCAGCGGTTGATTATTACGCCTGCTACTGGCGTGGAGCGCACGGGCAACCAGCTCTTTGCCGGTACCTGACTCACCGCAGATCAACACTGTCGCATCAGATGGCGCCACCAGGGCGATATTGCTGAGTAGCGTCTGCATCGCCGGGCTATCACCCACCATGCCAAATTGTGCTGCTGGGCCTGGTTCCATGCCGCTATCGGACTGGCGCGTATGTGCCAACGCCTGGGCAAGCGTCTCCTGCAGTTTGTCAAAATCCAGCGGTTTGATGAGATAATCCAGCGCCCCGGACTTGATAGCTTCAACCGCCGTTCCGACGCTGGAGAAAGCGGTCATGATGAGTACCGGGATTGCCGGGTTGTAAGCCTTAATTTCCTTGAGCGTTTCGATACCGTCCATCTCCGCCATACGGATATCGCACAGCACCAGGTCAAATACTTTTTGCTTCACTAGCTCCAGAGCCAACAGCCCGTTGTGGGCCAATGCGACGTTATAGCCCCAGCCCCGCAGTAAGGCCTGGAGGATCGTACAATGGCTGACATCGTCATCAACAACCAGAATGTCTACCTTCTCATCCGTCATCCTTGTTCATCCTTTTGTTGCGCGCTCACCGGCAGATAAAGCGTAAAAACGGCGCCTTTTCCCGGCGTACTGTCGGCGTGGATCGTTCCGCCATGTTGTTCAACAATATTCTGCACTACCGCCAGCCCCAGTCCGGTACCATCTGCTTTGGTCGTAAAATAGGGGGTGAAGATGGCCTGTCTTTGCTCTGCCGTCATCCCTTTTCCACTATCGGTCACGACGATTTTCACTCTCTGACCATCGCATTCGCCGACTTCCACACGAATCGTCCCGTGATGTCCAATGGCCTGCATCGCGTTGAGATACAGGTTCAGTAATACCTGCTTAAGCCTGTCAGGGTCGGCCTCAATCCGGCGTAGCGAAGGCTGAGCGTTAAAGTTCAGCTCGATAGCGCGGCTCTGCGCATCCTGGCCAATCAACTGAAGCGAGTGGGTAATGACCTCATTCAAATCAACCGATTGATATTTTAAATGTGCCGGACGCACCAGTTCCAGAAGTTCGCTGACCACCCGGTTTAAACGATCGGCTTCTTTTGCCATCACCTGGGCCAACTGATGCGCTTCGCCGTCGGGCGGGGTACGTTCAGCAAAATACTTTGCCAGCCCTTTAATGGAGGATAACGGGTTACGAATCTCATGCGCGACGCCCGCAGCCAAATGCCCGATCGCCACCAGTTTCTCTTTACGCGCCATCGCTTCCTGTAGTTGCTTACGCGAGCGCTGATAGCGTCGGAACCAAAATTGAGCCAGCACGGTTGCCACCATCACCACGCCTGCCGCGCACAGCATAACGATCATATTCCGCAGACCACGGGCGTTGTCAGCATCCAGTTCCCGGGCATCAAAGGCGATAAAAATGACCTGCGGCACCTGAGCACGCAGGTCGGCAGATTCGCGGCGCATCATCATGCGCATATGATGAGCGCCCCCGCCGTTAAGCGGGCGAAACTGGCGATAGATTTCCAGCGCCGGTTCCGGTTTTTCAAGCCGCCGCCAGCGCTCCTCGCCACCAATGTTCAACCCGCGCATCGCATCGGCAGAATACAGCGTCCCGCCAACCTGCTGCGGATCGCTATGAGCAATAATTTTGCCATTCTCATCCGTCACCGCAAACCACAGTACGCCGGGCTGCCAGGCCATTTCCTCAAGCAGCGCCTGAAGCTGGGCGTGATGCATACGCATTCCCATACCGACGCGAGTTCCGGACTCCAGGGCGCGAATCAGTACGCTGCCTTTTTCCTGAATGGTCTGGCGCGCGGCGTCGTTCTCACGACTATTGTCGCGCACGATAAGTACGGAAAACAGGCACACCAGCAGTAAGATGAGGCCAGTCAGTAGCCAGCTCAGCCCAACAGCAACAGAATCCTTCGACAACCGCATCACGTTCATTGCAACTCCCTTTTATCAGGCTCTACGGTTCCCAGCAGAAATCATGCCATTTTTCCGGCCCGGCAAACGGGCTCTCAGGCATAAACCCGCAATACGCCGGGTAAAAATGACCCGCATCGATCTTTGTCGCGAGTCATTTTTACTCGCTGTCATCTGCTGATGCGATAGAAAACCTTATATCCTGCGGAGTTTTCATCCTGGCACGGAAGATGCAAACACAGAAGAAACCATAAACCAGGAGAATAAACCATGAAACGGAACCACAAACTCACTCTGACACTCATCGCCCTTGCCGCCTTAACCTTTGGTGGCAGCTCTGCATGGGCAGGACACCACTGGAATAACGGCAACGGAGTGGGTCCGCAGGGCTATAGCCAACTGACGACTGAACAGCAGGCCACTGCCCAGAAGCTGCATAGCGATTTCTATGAGCAAACCCGCGCTCTACGCCAGCAGCTCACATCAAAACGCTACGAATACAATGCGTTGTTAACTGCGGATAAACCGGACAGTACAAAAATTGAATCTGTTGCCCAGGAGATGGAAGCTCTCGGTCAGAAGCTGGCCCAGCAGCGGGTTAAGTTTGATGTCGCTTTAGCACAGGCGGGTATTCCTCGCGGCGAGGGAATGGCGCGTGGAGGCTGTGGGGGTGGTGGCCGCGGTCATATGGGCATGAACCACTGGTAAGATTTAGAAGTTTTTCTCAGTCGGCTGCCAGGTACAGAAGTCTTCGTTTGCCACCAGCAGCAACTGGGAACCTTCCGGCGCTTCCAGCCACGCCACGCTCACCTCAATGGATGAGTGATTCTGGCGACGTTCAATATGGGCTAGCGCTCGCGCATCAAGGTCAGGCTTTACGGTCTGACCTTCGCAGGTTGTTACCGTCTGGTTGGCATGCCAGCGTCCCTGACGCAGCATCACGCGACCCTGACGTAAAGCATCGCTGGTCTGGCGTATTTGCTCTGCGCGGTAACGATACAGCGCAACCTGATCGCTGGAAAGCTGCTGCTTCTGCCCGTCGACTTCACGCTGCATAAAGCTTAGCTCGCCCTGCGCATCAAAGCGGGCGCGAATATGTTCCGGGGGTTTGCCGTAAACGTTCAGTTCGATTAGCGCAAGCTGATCGTCCTGCCAACGGTACTCGCTGGTCGAGGTATTCCCGTGACGCCACGGGCTAAAGGCGGCAAGAAGGCGAACCTCGCCATCTGAATCTTTACGCCAGATACGCATCGCTCCCTGGTTATCCGCATACCCGCTGGCGGTGAACGGTGGGAGAGAAGAATCGTGGCTGCAGGCAGTAAGCAGCAATACGCCCACCAGCGCCAACGGACGACGCCAGGTAGACAAAAGGGGCTTAAAAGCCCCTTCGATAAAACTGTAAACTGCCACGCGGTCTTACTTAACTGCGTCTTTCAGTGCTTTGCCTGAAACAAATGCCGGTACGTTAGCTGCGGCGATTTTGATTTCATTACCGGTCTGCGGGTTGCGGCCAGTACGCTCAGCGCGGTGGTTCACTTTGAAGGTACCGAAACCAACCAGTTGAACAGCATCACCTTCTTTCAGAGACTCAGTAATTGCAGCCAGGGTAGATTCCAGGGCAGCTTTCGCCTGTGCTTTGGACAGGTCAGCTTTGTCCGCAATTACATCAATCAGTTGAGTCTTGTTCATAAGTTATCCTTACAATGTGTTTATCGCTTGCTAAGCATCGAGTGCGACGGAAATGCCAAAAAAGCACCCACCTGCATACACGCACCGATAGCCACTTTTTTTCGCCCCCCAAATGTAGACCAGACGGGGGGCGGAATGGAAGCCTTCAGACGCTACAATTCAGGCGGTAAATCACGTTTTCTTGTCTCACTGCTGAAAATTTATACCAATATTGCTCTCACCGGCCTCGCGGAGGTCTGCACGAAGCCCTTTGATCAGTTCAATGTCTCGTTCTTCGCAGTCGGCCAAAAGACGGAAAATCTCCCACTGAATATCCCATTCTTGCTCAACAGCTGGGTTTTCTTTGAGCTCTTCGTCGGTCATTTCGCGACCAGCCTGGGTCATTTCCAGCATCGCAACGGTGGTGATGGAACTCTTGCTCACTTCGATCGCATGCTCAAGCGTTTCCCCGCTCAGCCGTGAGTGAATCAATTCACTTAATGCGACGCAGGCGTCAATGGCCGGATAAACACCGTACAGATCGTAATCATCAGCAGCCGGAATCGCCTCTTCCAGCTTTTCTAGCTGACTATCAAAATTCACTTTCGCATCTTTAACCGTCAGCGTTTCCCAGATCAGGTCAAGGATACGACGATACAGCTGGCCATCAGCGAACTCAGTTTGCTTGCAGAACATGGCGTAGTTGGGGTACATCCGCTCGCACAGACAGGCCATAAAAGTGACGTGCTGCCAGCTCTCCAGCTTCTCCAGACGCAGGTGAATCGGGTTTTGTAACATGATGAGTTCTCGAAGTCAGAAATTAGCCGCAGTGTACCTGAATCAGCCGTGATTTGCTTGCCAACGCACAAACGCCGGTCGGTGGGACGCCACCGCATCAGCCCAGCGCGTCGGCTCCGGCAGACGGTAACCTTTCAGGCAACGTTTTACCCACATCAGCGCGCTATCAAGGCCAACGCGATGTCCGGTGCTTACGAACAGCGGGTTACAGCGCGCTTTACTGCGCAGGACCCATGCCAGCTGCTCACCTTTATCCTGCAATGGAGCCAGCGCACCGGGCTCATCGCCGAGCAGTTCAAACTTACCGCATAGCCGCTTTTTCGCCACACCGATCGTCGGGACATCCACCAGCAGCCCAAAATGGCTGGCGACGCCAAGGCGGCGCGGATGAGAAATACCGTGCCCGTCGACGAATAAAAGATCCGGTTTTTGTGAAAGTTGCTCCCACGCCGCCAGCAGCGCAGGCGTTTCGCGAAAGGAGAGGAAACCGGGAATGTAGGGCATCGTGGTGGCAACGCGCGCCACCTGATATTCCACCAGCTCCAGCGACGGATAGCTCAGCAGCACCATCGCCGCCCGGGTGACTTCGCCCTCTTGCTCAAATCCAACATCCGCACCGCCGATCAGCATCGGCGGATCCTGGTCCAGACGATCGACTCGCTCCACCGATTCCGCCAGGCTCAGCTGTTGGGCGCGTAGCGATGCCAAATCCATAATCACTCCTTAACGGTGGTATTGCGCCGACAAACGGTGCACCGCCTCCACAAACACACCCGCGTGTTCCGGGTCGACGTCCTGGTGAATCCCGTGGCCAAGGTTGAAGACATGACCCTCACCCTGACCGAATCCGGCGAGAATGGTCGCCACTTCTTCCTCGATACGCGCCGCAGGAGCGTAAAGCATTGAAGGGTCCATATTGCCCTGCAGAGCGACTTTATGGCCCACGCGACGGCGCGCATCGGCGATATCGGTAGTCCAGTCGAGTCCCAGCGCATCGCAACCGGTTTCCGCCATCGCTTCCAGCCACTGCCCGCCGCCTTTGGTAAACAGGGTTACCGGTACGCGACGGCCTTCGTTCTCACGCAGCAGACCATCGACGATTTTATGCATGTAGTAGAGCGAGAACTGCTGATAATCACGACCGGTCAGCGCGCCGCCCCAGGTGTCAAAAATCATTACCGACTGAGCGCCCGCTTTGATTTGCGCGTTCAGATACAGCGTGACACTTTTCGCCAGCTTATCCAGCAGGGCGTGCAGCGCCTGCGGCTCGGCATACATCATCTTCTTGATCACCGTAAACGCTTTGCTGCTGCCGCCTTCAACCATATAGGTCGCCAGCGTCCACGGGCTACCGGAGAAACCAATCAGCGGCACTTCACCTTTGAGCTCGCGGCGGATAGTACGCACCGCGTTCATCACATAGCCTAGCTCCCCTTCCGGGTCAGGGATCGGTAGTTTATCGACATCCGCTTTACAGGTGATGGGCGAGGTAAAACGCGGGCCTTCACCGGCTTCGAAATAAAGCCCCAGCCCCATGGCGTCCGGGATAGTCAGAATGTCCGAGAAGAGGATTGCCGCATCCAGCTTATAGCGACGCAGCGGCTGCAGCGTCACTTCGCAAGCCAGCTCAGCATTTTTACACAGCGACATAAAGTCGCCCGCTTCGGCGCGAGTGGCTTTATATTCCGGTAAATAGCGGCCCGCCTGGCGCATCATCCACACCGGGGTGACATCAACCGGCTGACGTAGCAGCGCGCGCAGGTAACGATCGTTCTTCAATTCGGTCATTTTTACATTCCTTTAGCGTTGATGCGCCAAGTTTATACACAAAATCATTCAAAGTGGATCAAGGCGGCAATTGAATGAACCCCAGGAGTTTACTCAAGTAAGTGACTGGGGTAAGTGAAAGCAGCCAACAAAGAGGCAATTTGAAGGATAAAGTGTATGTAGCATGTCACTCATACTCTGCCCGACACATCGCCACGGTATCTTCTATCAGACGGCGGGCAACCGTTCCCGGCGGCGGCAGGAGCGGCAGATCGTCATAGCGATACCATCCCGCTTCCAGCAGCTCTTTCTTATCGATAACAATCTCGCCGCTGTCGTATTCGGCCATAAACGCAGTCATTAGCGATTGCGGGAACGGCCACGGCTGGGAGGTCACGTAGCGCAGGTTTTTTACCTTAATGCCGCTCTCTTCCATTACCTCACGGGCAACCGTCTGCTCCAGGGTTTCACCGACTTCGACAAACCCGGCCAGCACCGTGTGCACACCGTTTCGATGGCGCGTGTGCTGCGCCAGCAAAATAGAATCATCCCGTCGAATAGCAACGATGATGCACGGCGCGATTTGCGGGTAATAACGCTCACGGCAGTGGCTGCAGAGCATCGCCCATTCAGTTTTGCTGGGGTGCATCGGATGCCCGCAATAACCGCAGAATTTATGCGAGCGATAGAACTCCGCCAGTTGGATCCCGCGTCCCGCCAGTTGAAAAAGGCCAGCATCCTGATCGAGCACCTGACGCAACGATCCCATCTCATGTCGGCGCTCCTGACGAACCAGCCACACCGGTTCGCCCTGCCATTCTCCTATGCGCAGCGCGGGTTGCCCCGCAAGATTAAAATTTACCGCTTCGCCATGTGGTAATTCCCCGCCGGGTAACCATAATTTCTGTTCGTGGCTGACTATCCACCAACCGCGATCTAATTTTTCAATAATACGATCCATATCTATTGCACTACCTTCATTTTACTGGCACTTTTAACATTAAATTTACATTTTGGTGAGCAACGTATTTCTCTTCAAAACTTGCGGAGTCAACCATGTTAAACCAGCTGGAAAACCTGACGGAACGTGTTGGAGGCAGCAATAAACTGGTCGATCGCTGGCTACAAGTACGTAAGCATTTGCTCGTGGCTTACTACAACCTGGTTGGCCTGAAACCTGGCAAAGAATCATTTATGCGGCTTAATGAGAAGGCGCTGGATGATTTTTGTCAAAGTCTGGTGGACTATCTCTCCTCCGGTCATTTTAGTATTTATGAACGCTTTATCGCCGAATTGGAAGGTGATACACCACTTTTAACCGCCACTAAGCTTTATCCACAACTGCAAGCCAACACCCAGCAGATCATGGATGACTACGACTCTTGCCTCGAAAACGCCATCGATCACGATAACTACCTTGAGTTTCAACAGGCGTTATCGGATATCGGCGAAGCGCTGGAAGTACGCTTTGCGCTGGAGGATAAACTCATCGCCCTCGCCATCGCCCACAGCCGAAAGGACCCCGTCAGCGACAATATCGCGCCGACGGCTTGAGTTGTCCGCTATTAACGAGTAGTTTACATACATCCCCTCTCGCAGAGGGGGGATGTCATCTTGTCGGAGTGCCCATTTTCCACAGTGGAAAAGGCTGAGACCGTTAATTCGGGATCCGCGGAACCTGATCAGGCTAATACCTGCGAAGGGAACAAGAGTAAACTATATTTAGCGTCAGCCCATCTGGGCCCGATCGCATCTGTTACTCCATCCGTCGTCTGACAAGCCATATCCTGTTCACCTGGAATGAGCTATGTCTACAACAAAAATGACCCGTCGAGAGCAACGCGAACATGCGCAGCGCTTTATCGACACGCTGGAAGGCACCGCATTTCCCAATTCGCAACGCATCTATATCCGCGGCTCACGTGAAGATCTTCGCGTCCCGATGCGCGAAATTCAGCTTAGCCCGACGCTCATCGGCGGCGCTAAAGATAATCCCCGCTATGAAGCTAACGAAGCCATTCCGGTCTATGACACGTCCGGCCCCTATGGCGACCCGGAGATAGTAATCAATGTCCAACAAGGTCTGGCAAAACTACGCCAGCCGTGGATTGAAGCGCGTGGCGACTGCGAAGAACTCCGCGAGCGCAGCTCGGCATATACCAAACAGCGCCTGTCAGATGATGGCCTCGACGAACTGCGCTTTACCGGCCTGCTAACGCCAAAACGCTCTATCTCCGGGAAATCCGTGACTCAGTTGCACTATGCCCGCCAGGGCGTTGTCACCCCAGAGATGGAGTTCATTGCCATCCGCGAAAACATGGGCCGCGAGCGCATTCGTGACGAAGTTCTACGCCAGCAGCATCCCGGCGTTGGGTTTGGCGCACGACTGCCGGAGAACATCACCCCGGAATTCGTGCGCGATGAAGTCGCTGCCGGGCGCGCGATTATCCCCGCCAATATCAATCACCCTGAGTCAGAACCGATGATAATCGGCCGCAACTTTCTCGTGAAGGTCAATGCTAATATCGGCAACTCGGCGATCACTTCATCTATCGAAGAAGAGGTTGAGAAGCTGGTGTGGTCCACTCGCTGGGGCGCGGATACGGTGATGGACCTGTCGACCGGCCGCTATATTCACGAAACCCGCGAGTGGATCCTGCGTAACAGTCCGGTACCAATCGGTACCGTGCCGATCTACCAGGCGCTGGAGAAAGTTAACGGGATCGCCGAAGATCTCTCCTGGGAAGCCTTCCGCGACACACTGCTGGAACAGGCTGAACAAGGAGTCGACTACTTCACTATCCATGCGGGCATGCTGCTACGCTACGTGCCGATGACCGCCAGGCGGCTGACCGGCATTGTTTCACGCGGCGGTTCTATTATGGCGAAGTGGTGCCTCTCCCATCATCAGGAGAACTTCCTTTATCAGCATTTCCGCGAAATCTGTGAAATCTGCGCTGCCTATGATGTTTCCCTATCGCTGGGCGATGGTCTGCGTCCAGGTTCCATTCAGGATGCTAACGACGAAGCGCAGTTTGCCGAGCTGCACACGCTGGGCGAACTGACCAAAATCGCCTGGGAGTACGATGTACAGGTGATGATTGAAGGCCCGGGGCATGTGCCGATGCAGATGATTCAGCGCAATATGACCGAGGAGCTGGAACACTGCCACGAAGCACCTTTCTACACCTTAGGGCCGCTCACCACAGATATCGCACCGGGCTATGACCACTTCACCTCGGGCATTGGCGCCGCAATGATTGGCTGGTTCGGCTGCGCGATGCTCTGCTACGTCACGCCAAAAGAGCACCTCGGCCTACCGAACAAAGAAGACGTTAAGCAAGGACTGATTACCTACAAAATCGCCGCCCATGCCGCTGACCTTGCCAAAGGCCATCCCGGAGCGCAGATCCGCGATAACGCGATGTCAAAAGCACGCTTCGAATTCCGCTGGGAAGACCAGTTTAACCTGGCGCTCGACCCGTTCACCGCTCGCGCTTATCACGACGAAACCCTGCCGCAGGAGTCCGGCAAAGTGGCTCACTTCTGCTCCATGTGCGGCCCCAAATTCTGCTCAATGAAAATCAGCCAGGAAGTGCGCGATTATGCAGCCCGCCAGAATATCGAAGTTGGCATGAGCGATATGTCGAATAGCTTCCGCGCCCGCGGCGGCGAAATCTATCTGAAAAAGGAGGAAGCCTGATGTATCAACCTGATTTCCCATCCGTCCCTTTCCACTTAGGACTCTATCCGGTCGTCGATAGCGTAGAGTGGATTGAACGTTTATTGACTGCGGGCGTTCGTACCATTCAGCTACGCATCAAAGATAAACGCGATAGCGAAGTTGAAGACGATGTGATCGCCGCCATCGCCCTGGGGCGCAAGCACAATGCCCGGCTGTTTATTAATGACTACTGGCACCTGGCCATTAAACATCAGGCTTACGGCGTGCACTTAGGACAGGAGGATCTCGAAACCACCGATCTCAGCGCAATCCGCAACGCCGGGCTGCGCCTTGGCGTCTCTACTCACGACGATATGGAAATGGATATCGCGCTGGCGGCTCGTCCCTCCTACATCGCCCTCGGTCACGTTTTCCCGACGCAAACCAAGCAGATGCCTTCAGCCCCTCAGGGACTGGAACAGCTCGCGCAGCATATCCAGCGTCTTGGGGATTATCCGACGGTCGCCATCGGTGGTATTAGCCTTGAGCGCGCTCCGGCGGTACTGGCAACTGGCGTTGGCAGTATTGCGGTCGTCAGCGCCATCACGCAGGCGGCTGACTGGCGACAGGCAACAGCACAGTTGCTCGAGATAGCGGGAGTTGGCGATGAATGACAGCGATTTTATGCGCTATAGCCGCCAGCTGCTGCTGGAGGATATCGCCATTGAAGGTCAACAAAAGCTGCTGGCCAGCCGGGTATTGATTATTGGCCTCGGCGGACTGGGCTCACCCGCAGCGCTGTATCTCGCAGGCGCAGGCGTCGGCACGCTGGTGCTGGCCGACGACGATGACGTGCATGTCAGCAATCTACAGCGGCAAATTCTGTTCACCAGCGATGATATTGCGCAGCCAAAAACCACCGCCGCCCGAGAACGGCTGGCGCGCCTCAACCCACAGATTGAACTGATTACGCTACAGCAGCGATTAAGCGGTCAAGCACTACAGGACGAAGTGGCAAAGGCCGATGTAGTGCTGGATTGCACCGATAACATGGCGACTCGTCAGGAAATTAACGCCGCCAGCGTCGCGCTTGAAACACCGCTAATTACCGCCAGCGCCGTCGGACTCGGAGGCCAGTTGATGGTGCTGACGCCGCCCTGGGAACAGGGGTGCTATCGCTGCTTATGGCCGGATGCTGCCGAACCGGAACGCAACTGTCGCACGGCGGGCATTATCGGTCCGGTGGTCGGCATGATGGGCACCTTACAGGCGCTGGAGGCAATCAAACTGCTCAGCGGCATGGTAGCCCCGCGCAATAGCTTGCGTCTGTTCGATGCCCGCACCAGCAACTGGCGCACTCTTGCACTTCAACGGGCTCAGGGCTGCCCGGTATGTGGAGGGCAGCATGCAAGTGTGGTTTAACGATGAGCCGTTACAGTGCGCCGAAGCGACATCCGTTGCGGATCTGCTCGCTCAACTGGAACAGCAGCAACCGGGCGTCGCGCTGGCGCTCAATCAACACATCCTGCCGCGCGAGCGCTGGGAAGATCAACTTTTGCAGGAAGGCGATCAGATCCTGCTTTTTCAGGTTATCGCTGGAGGCTGACATGTTACGTATCGCAGATAAAACTTTTGAATCGCGTCTTTTCACCGGCACCGGGAAATTCGCAGCCCCCGACGTCATGGTCGATGCCATTCGCGCCTCCGGTAGCCAACTGGTTACGCTGGCGATGAAACGTGTCGACCTGCGTCAGCATAATGACGCTATTCTCGCGCCGCTGCTGGCGGCGGGTGTGAGCCTGCTCCCCAATACTTCAGGGGCGAAAACGGCGGAAGAAGCCGTCTTTGCCGCCCGTCTGGCGCGGGAAGCACTGGGCACAAACTGGCTGAAGCTGGAAATCCACCCGGATGCCCGCTGGCTTCTCCCTGACCCAATTGAAACCCTGAAAGCGGCAGAAATATTAGTGCGGGAAGGATTCGTGGTACTGCCTTACTGCGGCGCTGACCCTGTGCTGTGCAAGCGTCTGGAAGAAGCGGGCTGCGCGGCGGTGATGCCGCTCGGCGCGCCTATCGGCTCCAACCAGGGGCTGGAAACCAAAGCGATGCTGGAGATTATCATCGAACAGGCCACGGTACCGGTGGTCGTTGATGCAGGTATTGGCGTACCGAGCCATGCGGCGCAGGCGCTGGAAATGGGCGCTGATGCGGTCCTGGTCAATACCGCTATCGCCGTTGCCGACGATCCGGTAACCATGGCCCGCGCGTTCCGCTTAGCGATCGAGGCAGGATTGCTGGCGAGACAGGCCGGGCCCGGTGCTCGCAGCAGCCAGGCGCAGGCCACCAGCCCGTTGACCGGCTTTCTGGAGGCGCTGGCATGAAAACTTTCACTGACCGCTGGCGGCAACTGGACTGGGACGACATTCGCCTGCGTATTAACAGTAAAACCCTAGCTGACGTCGAACGCGCACTGGCAGCAAAACAGCTCAGCCGCGATGACATGATGGCCCTCCTCTCGCCTGCCGCCGCGGGCTATCTGGAACCTTTGGCGCAGCGTGCACAGCGTCTGACCCGCCAGCGTTTTGGTAATACCGTCAGCTTTTACGTCCCGCTGTACCTCTCTAATCTGTGCGCCAACGACTGTTCCTACTGTGGCTTCTCAATGAGCAACCGCATCAAGCGCAAGACTCTGGACGATAATGAGATCGCTCGCGAGTGCGCGGCAATCCGCGAAATGGGCTTTGAGCATCTGCTGCTGGTCACCGGTGAACATCAGGGTAAAGTCGGTATGGACTATTTTCGTCAGCATTTGCCCGCTATTCGCCGCCAGTTCGCCTCGCTACATATGGAAGTTCAGCCGCTGGCGACAGAGGAGTATGCCGAACTCAAAACACTTGGGCTGGACGGCGTGATGGTCTACCAGGAGACCTACCATGAAAGCATGTATGCGAAGCATCATCTGAAAGGCAAAAAACAGGACTTCTTCTGGCGCTTAGATACGCCGGACCGGCTCGGCCAGGCGGGGATTGATAAGATTGGCCTCGGCGCGTTAATCGGTCTCTCCGACAGCTGGCGCGTGGATTGCTTTATGGTGGCGGAGCATCTGTTGTGGCTCCAGCAGCGCTACTGGCGCAGCCGCTACTCCATCTCTTTTCCGCGATTACGACCTTGCGCCGGAGGCATCGAACCGGCCTCGCTCATGGATGAACGTCAACTGGTGCAAACTATTTGCGCCTTCCGTCTGCTGGCTCCGGAAATCGAACTCTCGCTCTCAACCCGCGAATCTCCCTGGTTTCGCGATCGGGTCATTCCACTGGCCATTAACAACGTCAGTGCATTTTCGAAAACCCAGCCAGGTGGCTATGCCGATAACCATCCTGAGCTCGAACAGTTTGCGCCTCACGATGACCGTCGCCCCGAAGAGGTCGCCAGCGCGCTGGTTGCCAGTGGGCTTCAGCCAGTTTGGAAGGATTGGGACAGCTGGCTGGGACGCGCTTCCCGGTCGTCATGAAGAGGAATGTAATTCCTTAAAAGTTCTTCGTGCATGCTCGTAAGAAGAGAAACGGGAGATTGTTGTCAGATTTCCGTTTCTCTACCCTGTCTTCGTCAGCAGTGGATGCTGTCCAGGGCGAATGATAGCTCTTCCTCATTTTCGCCCTGCTCCACTCTCACATTGTTATCGCATATAAATAAATCCATCTTACAAAGCGAGAGTTATAATTAACGGAGTTTTATCTGATTCGCTCAGCAGGCATGCTGGCTAAACCTGCGTTTAAACCCACGGTTTATCTCTTCTGGAACGATTTACGACTCATGGCTCGTCATAACAGAAAACTCTCTTTCACCACGCCGATTTTGATCGGGTTTGCGGGTATTTTACTCAGCTTCTTGCTGATCGCGGTGTTTGTCACTCAGACTCAGCGCAACGATTTTATTGAGGGTTATCATCACACAAACCGCAACTTCACTCATAACATGGCGACGAATTACACGGAAACGCTGCTCCGGGGAAATGATTTTATCCTCGCTCGCGCAGCCACTTTCTTTGCGCGTAATGATGAATTAAACAATGCCGTTAACATCAACCCTGAAAAAGGTTTAATGCTGTTAATGCAGTTGCAAAACATGATGCAGACAGTTTCCTCAATCTCACTGGCAGATACAGACGGGCACTATCTACGCGTGCCCGAGGTGCTTGAGACCGAAGATAGTCGGACCTTTGATGCCAAATCGCGGCCGTGGTTTATCAAACAGGCAGAAGCCAGCACTGTCAGCCTCTATACCAGTCCCTATCTCGACTATTTCACGCATCATCCAACCATTACTCTCTATAAACCAATTATCTCCCCAGAAGGGCGACTCAAAGGGAGCCTCGCTTTCCATCTCGACCTGACATCAATGAGTTACGCGTTACGACAAATGGTTGCACCTGTTCAGGGCGAATTTTTTGTCGTGCAACGCGATGGTAAAGTCGTTCTTCATCCCGATCCTGGCGCTCTGTTTAAACCCTATGTTAGCAGCACCTTGATGGACAGTATGACTAGTGGGGAGGGTCAGCTTTATGATACAGATAAAAACGTCTGGTACTATTACTACTCTTTTACCAATCCTGACTGGTTCATTATCTACCGCGTCGCCAATTCGACGCTAATCAACTTAACGCGCCACGAAACCAACATTGTTTCCTGGGGTTTTGCCCTTGCCGCCATTGTCATTGTTCTGTTTGGGCTATACCTACGCCATGCTTCACGCACCGTACTGATGAACATCATCAATGCAATTAAGACCGGGGACGTTAAGCGCGCGCCGCGCCTTGAGGCCATGCTCAGCAAGGCCATTGAGAGCAATAAGCAGCGCGAACTGACCTACGTTCGTCAGGCAACCATCGACGCGCTAACTGGCTGCAAAAACCGCCGGGCCTTCGACAACGATATTGCCGCGCTGATGAACGATCATCAGCCTTTCGCCCTCGCGCTGGTTGATATTGATAACTTTAAATCGATAAATGATACCTGGGGCCATCTCAATGGCGATATCGTCCTGCGTAACGTGGCCCGTGAGGGTTTGCAGGTTTTGCAACCTTTGCACGTTTCACTCTATCGCTACGGTGGCGAAGAATTTGCGGTAATATTTGCCGCTGAGCATATCGATAACGCCCTGATGTTGTTGGAAAACTGGCGAGCCAACGTCGCGCAGCGCTCCTGGCGTGAAGAGGGATTGACGGTAACGTTCAGCGCGGGCTTAGGCGAATGGAATATGGAACCACTAGAGCAATTGGTAGTGAGCGTCGATGAGGCACTTTACAAAGCCAAACAGCAAGGAAAGAATCGTATCATTCGCACTTGAGATAATCAGGTTCTACAAGCCCACTTCGCTGGGCTTTATTGATATTTTCAGCCACAAGAAAGAAACCGGTTTCATTATTTTGTGATGACTTACACACAATCATCGTAAAGCAGTTGTTCCGCCCTCTTGCCCGCGATAAAGATGGTATATCAAGGAACACAAGGGCCACGAACTATGAAGAATATCGTTTTATGCTGTGCTGCGGGTATGTCCACCAGCATGCTGGTTCAACGCATGCAGGCGGCTGCGCAACAGAAAGGTATCGAAGTCTCCATCAAAGCCGTACCGGTCGCCGAGTTTAAAGATAACCTCGCGGCTGCCGATATTATCCTGCTCGGACCACAAGTGAAGTATGAGCAGGCGAAACTACAGGCGCAGGCCGATCCGTTCGGTAAAAAAGTCGCCGTTATCGATATGATGGATTACGGCATGATGAAAGGCGATGCCGTGCTTGATAAAGCCCTGAAGTTGATGGAGTAAGAGATGGAAGATTTAGAAACGATCATTATGGAGCTGTTGGTTAACGCCGGCTCAGCACGTAGTTCAGCCTTAACCGCTCTGCAGCTGGCGCGTAAAGGTGATTTCGCCGCCGCCGAGCAGGCCATGGCTGAATCCCACGAATTCGTTAAGCATGCACATAAAATCCAGACTCAGCTCATCGGTCTGGACGAGGGTACCGGCAAGCTTCCGGTCAACCTGATTACCGTTCACTCGCAGGATCACCTGATGAACGCGATGGTCATTCAGGATCTGGCGACCGATATGATTGAACTCTATCGCCGTATTCCGCTCGCACAATAACCTCGACCATTTAACAGGCGCCGCTATCGGCGCCTGTCTCCTCTTAAAGAAAGCCGTACATCGCCGCAAATACCCAGCCAAAGACGCAAGAGACGCTGACGCCAATTAATCCTGGCAGGATAAAACTATGGTTAATCACAAAGCGGCCGATATGCGTGGTACCTGAACGATCGAACTGAATCGCCGCCAGATCGCTTGGGTAGGTCGGCAGAATATAATAGCCATAGCAGGCAGGCGCGGAAGCCACAATATAGGCAGGATCGACGCCAATCGCCAACGCTACCGGGACAATCGCCGCCAGCGCAGCCGCCTGGGAGTTAACAAACTTCGACACCATCAGCAGCACGATAGCGTAGGCCCACGGATACTCTTTGACCATCTCCCCCAACACGCCTTTAATTTCGGTCATGTGCGCGCCGAACATGGTCTCCGCCATCCACGCGATACCATACACCGCAACGATGGCGATCATCCCCGAACGGAAAACCTCATTTTTGGAAATCGATGCCGGATTAGTTTTGGTAATGATAATGATGAGCGCTCCGGAGAGCAGCATAAACATCTGGATCACCAGAACCATCGACAGCGGCTTACCGTCGAACGCCGGGCGCAGTTCAGAAAAGGCACCGAGTAAGGCAACCACTGCAATCGATGCGAGAAAAATCCACATCGCAATCCAGTTGCTGGTCGGCAGCTTCTTATCCAGTAGCGTGGCCGTATCGCCGTAAACATAATGGCGATTTTCCGGTGTCGAGATGAAGTCCTGAAATTTTTCATCCTTATCCAGGTCCTTACCACGAAACCAGCTAAAAATACCGATAGCCAGAATACCTAATAGCGTGGATGGGATAGTAATAGCCAGGAGATCGAGGAATTCAAGATGCTTACCGTTAAACGTGAAATTACCAAGCATGGCAACTAGTGAGACAACCGCAACGGAAACCGGGCTGGCGATAATTCCCATCTGCGCACCGATAGAACTTGCCGCCATAGGCCGTTCCGGACGGATATTATTCTTAATGGCAACGTCATATATAATCGGCAGAATCGTATAAACGACGTGACCAGTGCCGCAAAGAATCGTCAGCGTACAGGTGACAAATGGCGCGACGATCGAGACGTACTTCGGGTTGCGCCGCAGGAGTTTCTCGGCAATCTGCAACATGACATCTAAACCGCCGGAGGCCTGTAATGTCGCCGAAGCGGCGACCACCGCGATAATTACCAGCATGACATCGACGGGCGGTTTTCCCGGCTGAAGATGAAAAACAAAGACTAAGATAACTAGCCCAATGCCGCCTAAAAGACCGAGCGCAATTCCGCCCTTTTTCGCGCCATAGAACAGACAAATTAAGATAATGATGAGCTGTATAGCAAATTCCATGCATCCCCCAGAAACTATCCATTAAATGACGACAATGCTCCCGCTTTGGTTTTTATTTGCTCACCTCCTCTATTGCCTTTTCGACAGGCGAAACAATTCCCTCAGTTGTGGTAAACCGAAAAAAACAGGGAAAGTAATCACATGATTATTTGAGTTTTTTGACTATATAGAGTTTGCGGCGCTTATTTTTTGATACGTGTAGAATTTCCGCCAATCAATTGATGGTGTAATTAATAAATTGAAACCTATAATTTATATCGATTTTTAATTGATGGTTAATTGGAGTACTTACGTTAATAAAATGTAAATTAAAATGGATGTGATAAAGAATGTCGATCGGTTGGCAGGCGCTAAATGACAGCCCTCTGAGAAGATAGTCCATGTTCAGAAATGACAATAAAAAAAGCCAGTCAGGAAACCCGACTGGCTTTTTAAGCACTTAGTGAATCAACGATTAATCGTTGTCAGAACCGCCCAGACCTGCGTTCAGCAGTTCTGCCAGGTTAGCTGAAGCTTCTTCAACACTCACCTGCGGTACAGCTGGCTGTTCGCCTGCTGCGCGACGGCGCATACGATCCTGGTGGTAAGCATAACCAGTACCGGCCGGGATCAGACGACCCACGATAACGTTCTCTTTCAGGCCACGCAGTTCGTCGCGTTTACCCGCAACAGCTGCTTCGGTCAGGACACGTGTAGTCTCCTGGAACGATGCGGCAGAAATGAACGATTCGGTTGCCAGAGACGCTTTGGTGATACCCAGCAGGTCGCGGGAGTATGTTGCCGCAACTTTGCCATTCGCTTCCAGATCGCGGTTAGCAATCTTGACGCGGGAGTATTCAACCTGCTCGCCTTCCAGGAAGTCGGAGCTACCAGCACTTTCGATGGTCGCTTTACGCAGCATCTGACGGACGATAACTTCAATGTGTTTATCGTTAATCTTAACGCCTTGCAGACGATATACGTCCTGTACTTCGTTGGTGATATAACGCGTTACCGCGTGTACGCCACGAAGACGCAGGATGTCGTGCGGTGCTTCCGGACCGTCGGAAACCACGTCACCACGTTCTACACGTTCACCTTCGAACACGTTGAGCTGACGCCATTTCGGAATCATCTCTTCGTACGGATCGCTACCGTCTAACGGAGTGATAACCAGACGACGCTTCCCTTTGGTTTCTTTACCGAAGGAAATGATGCCGCTGATTTCCGCCAGGATTGCTGGCTCTTTCGGACGACGTGCTTCGAACAGATCCGCAACGCGCGGCAGACCACCGGTGATATCCTTGGTACCGCTGGATTCCTGAGGAATACGCGCCAAAGCGTCACCAGCACTGATCTGGATGCCATCTTCCAACTGGACGATCGCTTTACCTGGCAGGAAGTACTGCGCAGACATATCGGTGCCAGGGATCAGAACGTCGTTACCGTTAGCATCAACGATTTTCAGGGCCGGACGCAGGTCTTTACCACCCGCTGTACGCTCTGCAGAATCCAGAACCACCAGCGAAGACAGACCGGTCAACTCGTCGGTCTGACGAGTAATGGTCTGGCCGTCAATCATGTCAGTAAAGCGGATGAAACCACTTACTTCTGTGATTACCGGCATGGTATGCGGATCCCAGTTCGCTACGGTTTCCCCGCCAGCAACCTGCTCACCATCACCTTTGCCCATCACCGCACCGTAAGGAACTTTATAGCTCTCTTTGGTACGACCGAATTCGTCGATCAGCTTCAGCTCGGTGTTACGAGAGGTCACTACCAGCTTACCGGCAGAGTTCACAACCGACTTCGCATTGCTCAGACGGATGCTACCTTTGTTTTTCACCTGGATGCTGGATTCAGCAGCCGCACGAGATGCCGCACCACCGATGTGGAACGTACGCATCGTCAGCTGTGTACCCGGCTCACCGATGGACTGTGCCGCGATAACGCCGATGGCTTCACCTTTGTTGATGATGTGGCCACGCGCCAGGTCACGACCGTAGCAGTGCGCACATACACCAAAGTCGGTGTCACAGGATACAACGGAACGCACTTTGACGGAGTCAACGGAGTTCTCTTCCAGCAGGTCACACCAGTGCTCGTGCAGCAGTGTATTGCGTGGAACCAGAATGTCCGCGGTGCCCGGCTTCAGAACGTCTTCAGCAGTCACACGACCCAGTACGCGATCGCGCAGCGGCTCTTTAACATCGCCACCCTCGATAACCGGGGTCATAGTGATGCCTTCCAGGGTACCACAGTCGTCTTCAGTGACAACCAGGTCCTGGGCAACGTCAACCAGACGACGAGTCAGGTAACCGGAGTTCGCTGTTTTCAGTGCGGTATCCGCCAGACCTTTACGCGCACCGTGCGTGGAGATGAAGTACTGAAGTACGTTCAGACCTTCACGGAAGTTCGCGGTGATTGGCGTTTCGATGATGGAGCCATCTGGCTTCGCCATCAGACCACGCATACCAGCAAGCTGACGAATCTGTGCAGCAGAACCACGCGCACCGGAGTCGGCCATCATGTAGATGCTGTTGAAGGAAACCTGCTGCTCTTCTTCGCCGTCACGGTTAATCACGGTTTCAGTTTGCAGGTTATCCATCATCGCTTTAGATACACGATCGTTCGCCGCAGCCCAGATATCGATAACTTTGTTATAGCGTTCGCCCGCAGTTACCAGACCAGACTGGAACTGTTCCTGAATCTCAGCAACTTCAGCTTCCGCTTCGCTGATGATCTCGTATTTTTTCTCCGGGATGACCATGTCATCGATACCAACGGATGCACCTGAACGCGCTGCATAAGCAAAGCCGGTGTACATCGTCTGGTCCGCAAAAATAACGGTTGGTTTCAGGCCCAGAATACGGTAACAGGTGTTCAGCATCTTAGAGATCGCTTTTTTACCCAGCGCCTGGTTCACGATGGTGAACGGCAGACCTTTAGGTACGATCATCCACAGAATGGCACGGCCAACGGTCGTGTCTTTCAAGCTGGTTTTCGCAACGAATTCGCCGCTTTCATCTTTTTCGTACTCGGTGATACGCACTTTAACGCGCGCATGCAGAGAGGCCAGGCCAGCACGATAAATACGCTCAGCTTCTTTCGGGCCAGTCAGCACCATGCCTTCGCCTTTGGCGTTAACACAGTCACGGGTCATGTAGTACAGACCCAATACAACGTCCTGAGAAGGAACGATGATAGGTTCACCGTTCGCTGGGGACAGGATGTTGTTGGTAGACATCATCAACGCACGCGCTTCCAACTGGGCTTCCAGCGTCAGCGGTACGTGAACAGCCATCTGGTCACCATCGAAGTCGGCGTTATATGCCGCACAAACCAGCGGGTGCAGCTGAATAGCTTTACCTTCGATCAGTACCGGTTCAAAGGCCTGGATACCCAAACGGTGCAGTGTTGGTGCGCGGTTCAGCAGTACCGGGTGTTCGCGGATAACTTCATCCAGGATATCCCAAACGACAGCTTCTTCACGCTCAACCATTTTCTTAGCGGCTTTGATGGTGGTGGCCAGGCCACGCAGCTCCAGCTTGCCGTAAATGAATGGTTTGAACAGCTCCAGTGCCATTTTCTTCGGCAGGCCGCACTGATGCAGACGCAGGTATGGACCTACGGTGATAACAGAACGACCGGAGTAGTCAACACGCTTACCGAGCAGGTTCTGACGGAAACGACCCTGCTTACCTTTGATCATGTCGGCCAAAGATTTCAGAGGACGTTTGTTAGAACCGGTGATCGCACGACCGCGACGACCGTTATCCAGCAGGGCGTCGACCGCTTCCTGCAGCATACGTTTTTCGTTACGTACGATGATATCCGGCGCAGCCAGATCCAGCAGACGTTTCAGACGGTTGTTACGGTTAATCACGCGACGATACAGATCGTTCAGATCTGAAGTTGCGAAACGACCACCATCCAGCGGAACCAGCGGACGCAGATCTGGCGGCAGAACCGGCAGAACGGTCAGGATCATCCACTCTGGTTTGTTACCAGACTGCACGAACGCTTCCAGCAGTTTGATACGCTTGGTCAGCTTTTTACGCTTGGTTTCGGAGTTGGTTTCGTTCAGCTCTTCGCGCAGAGTTTCACACTCTTGCTCCAGATCCATGCTTTTCAGCAGGGCCTGGATTGCTTCCGCACCCATCTTCGCATCGAATTCGTCACCGAACTCTTCCAGCGCGTCCAGATACTGCTCTTCAGTCAGGATCTGTTGACGTTCCAGGTTGGTCATACCGCCTTCGATAACGACATAAGATTCGAAGTACAGTACGCGTTCGATATCACGCAGCGGCATATCGAGCAGCAGGCCGATACGGGACGGCAGCGATTTCAGGAACCAGATGTGCGCAGTCGGAGACGCCAGCTCGATGTGGCCCATGCGCTCACGGCGCACTTTAGTCTGGGTCACTTCAACGCCGCACTTCTCACAGATCACACCACGGTGTTTCAGGCGCTTGTACTTACCGCACAGGCACTCGTAGTCTTTTACCGGCCCAAAGATACGGGCGCAGAAAAGGCCGTCACGCTCAGGCTTGAACGTACGGTAGTTAATGGTTTCCGGCTTTTTAACTTCACCAAAAGACCATGAACGGATCATGTCTGGCGAGGCCAGAGCAATTTTGATCGCATCAAACTCTTCGGTTTTAGTCTGCGCTTTCAGAAACTTTAATAAATCTTTCACGGATTTGCTCCCGTCGGAGTTAGCACAATCTGGCACCGGGAATTATCCCGGCACCAGTGACCTGTTTGAGCGAGAGTTACTCGTCTTCCAGTTCGATGTTGATGCCCAGCGAGCGAATCTCTTTCAACAGTACGTTGAAGGATTCCGGCATGCCCGGTTCCATCTGATGGTTGCCGTCCACGATGTTTTTATACATCTTGGTACGACCGTTCACGTCATCAGACTTAACGGTGAGCATTTCCTGCAGGGTGTATGCCGCGCCATAAGCTTCCAGCGCCCACACTTCCATCTCCCCGAAGCGCTGACCACCGAACTGCGCCTTACCACCCAGCGGCTGCTGAGTAACCAGGCTGTAAGAACCGGTAGAACGCGCATGCATTTTGTCATCAACCAGGTGGTTCAGTTTCAGCATGTACATGTAGCCAACGGTTACCTGGCGCTCGAACTGCTCACCGGTACGACCGTCAAACAACGTGATCTGACCAGAAGTCGGCAGGCCACCCAGCTGTAACAGTTCCTTGATTTCAGACTCTTTCGCACCGTCGAATACTGGCGTTGCGATCGGCATACCTTTTTTCAGGTTTTCAGCAAGACGCAGAACTTCTTCATCAGTGAAGGTATTCAGATCGACCTTCTGACGAACGTCTGTACCCAGATCGTAGGCACGCTGGATGAATTCGCGCAGTTTGGCGACTTCTTGCTGCTGTTTCAGCATGGCGTTGATTTTCTCGCCAATACCTTTCGCAGCCATACCCAAGTGGGTTTCCAGAATCTGACCGATGTTCATACGAGACGGTACGCCCAGCGGGTTCAGTACGATGTCTACCGGCGTGCCGTTTTCATCGTAAGGCATATCTTCGATCGGGTTGATCTTAGAGATAACACCCTTGTTACCGTGACGACCTGCCATTTTGTCACCAGGCTGAATCTGACGTTTAACGGCCAGATACACTTTAACAATCTTCAGCACGCCTGGTGCCAGATCGTCGCCTTGAGTGATTTTGCGGCGCTTCGCTTCGAGTTTCTTCTCGAACTCGTGTTTCAGTTCGTCATACTGCTCAGCCAGCTGTTCCAGCTGATTTTGTTTCTCTTCGTCGGTCAGGCCGAGTTCCAGCCAGCGGTCACGCGGCAGTTTGTCGAGCTTCTCAGCTTCAACACCACCGGAAACCAGCACCGCGTAGATACGACCAAACAGGCCAGCTTCGAGGATCTGCAATTCTTCAGACAGGTCTTTCTTCGCCTGCTTCAGCTGCATCTCTTCGATTTCCAGCGCACGTTTGTCTTTTTCTACGCCATCGCGGGTAAAGACCTGAACGTCGATAATCGTACCGGAAACACCGTTTGGTACGCGCAGAGAAGAGTCTTTAACATCAGACGCTTTCTCACCGAAGATTGCACGCAGCAGCTTCTCTTCTGGCGTCAGTTGGGTTTCACCTTTCGGCGTGACCTTACCAACCAGAATGTCGCCACCGGTAACTTCTGCACCAATGTAAACGATACCGGATTCATCCAGTTTGGAGAGCGCAGCCTCACCCACGTTCGGGATGTCAGCAGTGATCTCTTCCGGCCCCAGCTTGGTGTCACGGGACACACATGCCAGTTCCTGAATATGGATGGTAGTGAAACGGTCTTCCTGAACAACACGCTCGGAGACGAGGATGGAGTCTTCGAAGTTGTAACCATTCCATGGCATGAATGCCACGCGCATGTTCTGACCGAGCGCCAGCTCACCGAGGTCGGTAGACGGGCCATCTGCCAGCACGTCGCCGCGCTCGATTGGCTCACCCAGAGACACGCACGGCATCTGGTTAATACAGGTGTTCTGGTTAGAACGGGTGTATTTGGTCAGGTTATAGATGTCGATACCTGCTTCACCCGGGTACATCTCGTCTTCGTTAACTTTGATAACGATACGGGAGGCATCCACGTACTGAACCAGACCGCCACGTTTAGCAACCGCAGTTACACCGGAGTCAACGGCAACAGCACGCTCCATACCGGTACCAACCAGCGGCTTATCAGCACGCAGAGTCGGAACCGCCTGACGTTGCATGTTCGCACCCATCAATGCACGGTTGGCGTCATCGTGTTCCAGGAACGGGATCAGGGACGCACCGACGGAAACCACCTGTTGGGTGGAAACGTCCATGTAGTCAACCTGGTCGCGGCTGAACAAGCTGGATTCGCCTTTGCTACGACAAGTTACCAGGTCTTCTTCAAAGTGGCCTTCGTCATCCAGGTTGGAGTTCGCCTGAGCGATAACGTAGTTGCCTTCTTCAATAGCAGACAGGTAATGAATTTCGTCGGTAACAACACCGTCGGTTACTTTACGGTACGGAGTCTCAAGGAAGCCGTATTCGTTAGTCTGTGCGTACACGGACAGGGAGTTGATCAGACCGATGTTCGGACCTTCAGGCGTTTCGATAGGACATACGCGACCGTAGTGAGTCGGGTGTACGTCTCGAACTTCAAAGCCAGCGCGTTCACGGGTCAAACCGCCAGGGCCGAGTGCGGAGATACGACGTTTGTGCGTAATCTCAGACAACGGGTTGTTCTGGTCCATAAACTGGGAAAGCTGGCTGGAACCGAAGAACTCTTTAACCGCGGCAGAAATCGGCTTGGCGTTGATCATATCCTGAGGCATCAGGGTATCCAGATCGCCCAAAGACAGACGCTCTTTCACCGCACGCTCAACACGCACCAGGCCAACACGGAATTGGTTTTCCGCCATTTCGCCTACGGAACGGATACGACGGTTACCGAGGTGGTCGATATCATCGACTTCGCCTTTACCGTTACGGATATCGATGAGCTTTTTCATCACTTCGATGATGTCTTCTTTGCTCAGGATACCGGAACCTTCGATTTCATCACGCAGCAGAGAGCGGTTGAACTTCATACGACCAACCGCTGACAGATCATAGCGGTCTTCGGAGAAGAACAGGTTCTCGAACAGATTTTCAGCTGCTTCACGAGTCGGCGGTTCACCAGGGCGCATCATGCGGTAGATTTCTACCAGTGCGCTCAGACGATCGTTGGTTGGGTCGACGCGTATAGTCTCAGACATATACGCACCGTGGTCCAGATCGTTGGTGAACAGAGTTTCAATGCGCTTATGGCCAGACTGGCTCAGCTTCGCCAGTAGATCCAGGCTCAGCTCCATGTTCGCAGAGCAGATCAGCTCACCGGTAGATGCGTCAACATAGTCTTTAGATGCAACTTTACCCGCAATGTACTCAACCGGAACTTCGATATGTTTGATATCGTCTTTTTCCAGCTGGCGAATGTGGCGTGCAGTGATGCGGCGGCCTTTTTCGACGTACAACTTGCCGTTGGCTTCGATATCAAAAGAAGCTGTTTCACCGCGAAGACGCTCAGGAATGAGCTCCATCTGCAGCTTGTTATCACGAATTTCAAAGACCACTTTGTCGAAGAACAGGTCAAGGATCTGCTCAGTGGTATACTGCAGCGCACGCAGAATAATCGTTGCTGGCAGCTTACGACGGCGGTCAATACGGACAAACAGGTTGTCTTTCGGGTCGAACTCGAAGTCCAGCCAGGAACCACGGTAAGGAATGATACGCGCGTTATACAGCACTTTACCCGAAGAGTGGGTTTTACCTTTGTCGGAGTCAAAGAAGACGCCTGGGCTACGGTGCAGCTGAGAAACGATAACACGCTCGGTACCGTTGATAACAAAGGTGCCGTTGTCAGTCATGAGCGGAATTTCGCCCATGTAGACTTCTTGTTCTTTAATGTCTTTGACTGTGCCTTCCGGCGCTTCGCGCTCGTAGATCACCAGACGCAATTTTACACGCAGCGGTGCCGAATAGGTCACGCCACGAATCTGACATTCTTTAACGTCAAAAACAGGTTCGCCCAGACGGTAGCTGACGTATTGCAGCTCAGAATTACCGCTGTAGCTCTTAATCGGAAATACGGAACGGAAAGCTGCTTCCAGACCATACTGTCCTTCAGGATCTTGCTCGATGAACTTCTGAAACGAGTCAAGCTGGATAGAAAGGAGATAAGGTATGTCCAGAACCTGCGGACGTTTACCAAAATCCTTACGAATACGTTTTTTCTCGGTATAGGAGTAAACCATAGGGTTCCTCAGCTCGCTGACAAGTCGACCCATCTGCCCACATAAGGCAGTTTTTTATGCAACACTATTTTGTTGACCGGAAAATGGAACACTTTCCGCAATACCTGTTTCTATCACGCTTAAACCATTTCATTGCAATTTACACAGCTCAGGAGCCCTAACCTGTCGCAGTATATTAAGTCGTCTATAGAAACAAGCATTGTCAGGACAACCAGTAGTCAAACAGTGTGAAATGCTACTGGCGCCTTACAGCGCAAAAAGGCTGGTGACCAAAAAGTCACCAGCCATCAGCCTGATTACTCAGGCTGCAACCGGAAAAGTTGGCTTATTTAACTTCAACTTCAGCGCCAGCTTCTTCCAGAGATTTTTTCAGTGCTTCAGCGTCATCTTTGCTCACGCCTTCTTTCAGAGCGGCCGGAGCAGATTCTACCAGGTCTTTAGCTTCTTTCAGACCCAGGCCAGTTGCGCCACGTACTGCTTTGATAACGGCAACTTTGTTAGCGCCGATACCTTTCAGAATTACGTCGAATTCAGTTTTTTCTTCAGCAGCTTCAGCCGGGCCAGCAGCTACAGCTACAGCAGCAGCAGCAGAAACACCGAATTTTTCTTCCATTGCAGAGATCAGCTCAACAACGTCCATTACGGACATAGCGGATACTGCTTCAATGATTTGATCTTTAGTGATAGACATTTAAATTGTTCCTGAATATCAGAATAAGTTTATACGTAAGCAGATGCTTTACTAAGACAACTGCGATTAAGCAGCTTCTTTCGCATCGCGAACAGCAGCCAGAGTGCGAACCAGTTTGCCAGCCGAAGCTTCTTTCATGGTTGCCATCAGGCGTGCAATTGCTTCTTCGTAGGTCGGCAGGGTTGCCAGGCGATCGATTTGCGATGCCGGGATCAACTCACCTTCAAAGGCTGCGGCTTTGACCTCAAATTTTGCATTCGCTTTCGCGAACTCTTTGAACAGACGAGCAGCTGCGCCCGGGTGTTCCATAGAGTATGCAATCAGGGTCGGACCAACAAACGTGTCTTTCAGGCACTCGAACGGAGTACCTTCAACGACGCGGCGCAGCAGGGTGTTACGAACAACACGCATGTAAACGCCAGCTTCACGACCTGCTTTACGCAGTTCAGTCATTTTGCCTACAGTAACGCCACGGGAATCCGCAACTACTGCAGACAGCGCGCCTTTGGCTACTTCGCTGACTTCAGCAACAATCGCTTGTTTGTCTTGAAGATTTAAAGCCATTAGCTTTGCTCCTGGATGTTTGCCAGAGTTTATGCTCTGGAACTCACTTCACTCTTTCCAACGAAAGAGCGTCTTTATACGGTGAGCAGAAACAAGCCAGAGTATCCAAAAATAATCTTAGCGTTCTGTCACCGTCTACGCAGGGCATTAAGTTTCTTGCGAAACACCTGCGGTCTTCGACGGAGGCCTGGATAGGCCAGGCTCCAACGAACAAATCTGTTATTTGCTAACTTTCGTTAACAAACGTGGGGGTAGAATTGTAGACAAATCCTACGCCCACGTAAAGGCGAATATTAGTTCGCCACTGTCGCAGTCAGACCAGACTGATCAACGGCAACGCCAGCACCCATGGTGGTGGAGAGGCTAACTTTCTTGATGTACACGCCTTTTGCCTGAGTCGGTTTTGCTTTTTTCAGCGCAACCAGCAGAGACTCCAGGTTTTCTTTCAGTTTGTCAGCGTCAAAATCCACTTTACCGATGGTAGTGTGGATGATGCCGTTTTTGTCGTTACGGTAACGAACCTGGCCTGCTTTAGCGTTCTTAACTGCTTCAGCAACGTTAGGAGTTACGGTACCAACTTTCGGGTTTGGCATCAGGCCACGTGGACCCAGAACCTGGCCCAACTGGCCAACAACGCGCATTGCATCCGGGGAAGCAATAACGACGTCAAAGTTCATTTCGCCTTTTTTGATCTGGTCAGCCAGATCTTCCATACCTACCAGCTCGGCGCCTGCAGCTTTAGCTGCTTCAGCGTTCGGACCCTGGGCAAATACGGCTACGCGAACGGAACGACCTGTACCGTGCGGCAGTACAGTTGCGCCACGGACGTTCTGGTCAGATTTACGAGCGTCGATGCCGAGGTTTACAGCAACGTCAACGCTTTCTACAAACTTAGCGGTCGCCAGCTCTTTCAGCAGAGCAATGGCTTCGTTGATGTCATACTGTTTAGTTGCATCAACTTTGTCACGGATCACGGACATGCGCTTGGTCAGTTTAGCCATTTCTTAGTCCTCCACTACCAGGCCCATGGAACGTGCAGTACCTTCAATGGAGCGAGTCATCGCTTCAATGTCGGAACCAGTCATGTCGGCAGCTTTGGTCTGCGCGATTTCCTGCAGCTGAGCGCGGGAAATTTTACCTACTTTATCTTTGTTCGGCTTACCGGAACCAGACTTGATGCCTGCAGCTTTCTTCAGGAGAACAGCAGCCGGCGGAGTCTTAGTAACAAAGGTAAAAGAACGGTCAGCGTAAACGGTGATAACAACCGGGATTGGCAGACCTTTTTCCAGGGATTCGGTTTTAGCGTTGAACGCTTTGCAGAATTCCATGATGTTCACACCCTGCTGACCCAGTGCTGGACCAACCGGCGGACTCGGGTTTGCCATACCAGCTGCAACCTGCAGCTTGACATAGGCTTGTACTTTCTTAGCCATTTAAATTTCCTCGTTTGGGTGTAACGCCTTTAGAAAAGGCTCCCCGTGATAAATATCGCTTTATGGGCATATGACCCATAAAAACAAAAGGCGCGAAATTGTATGCCAATTTCGCGCCTCACGCAATGATTAAATCGCTGTTTTTTTGATCGGCAGTTAAGCTTTTTCTACCTGAGCAAAATCAAGTTCAACCGGAGTTGCGCGGCCGAAGATAGAAACGGACACCTTCAGACGAGATTTCTCATAGTCAACTTCTTCGACGACACCATTAAAGTCTGCGAACGGACCATCGCTAACGCGTACCATCTCACCCGGTTCAAATAGCGTTTTCGGCCGCGGCTTATCACCAACCTGCTGCAGACGGTTCATGATCGCGTCCACTTCTTTATCACTGATCGGAGCCGGACGGTCAGAGGTGCCGCCGATAAAGCCCATCACTCGAGGCACGCTACGCACCAAGTGCCAGCTCGCGTCATTCATGACCATCTGGACCAGTACATAACCAGGGAAGAATTTACGCTCGCTTTTACGGCGCAGGCCGCCACGGATCTCGACCACTTCTTCCGTCGGCACCATGACTTCGCCAAACAACTCTTCCATATTGTGTAATTTGATATGTTCACGCAACGAGGTAGCTACGCGACCTTCAAAACCGGAAAACGCCTGAACGACGTACCAACGTTTTTTAGGAGCTTCAGACATCTCAGAACCTCAGGCCAGTGATAAAGGATACCAGGCGAACCAGAATACCATCCAGTCCCCACAGGATCAGTGACATTACTGCAGTCACTGCGGCAACAATCAGCGTAGTGTGCAACGTTTCCTGGCGAGTTGGCCAAATCACCTTGCGGACTTCAGTTCTCGCTTCGCGAGCGAAAGCCACTGTCGCCTTACCTTTTGTCGTTAACAGCGCGACGCCGCCTGCTGCAGCGATCAGAATCACTACGGCCAACGCACGCACTGCCAGCATAATGTCACGATAGAGGAAGTTGCCGACGATAGCCATAATCAGCAGCACGGCAACAATCGCCCACTTCATCGCTTCGAGGCCGCGCCCGCTCCCTTGAGCTTCGGTATTCGCACTCATAAACCAACCTGTCACAAGAATTCAGACAAATATCTTCACCCCGCATGAAATACGAGGCGACCAAACCGAAATGCTCTGTTGCGTTTCGGACTTAACGCCCTCTTCAGAGCCTGTCTCAGCAATGATTATGACTCAAAAAATCACTGATGAGCCAGGTTCTGGTGTGAAAGCGTGCAAAAAGGGCATCAAATGATGCCCTTTTATTGCGCATTGCGTCAAATGTTATCAGTGATTAGCTGAGAACTTTAGCAACAACGCCCGCGCCAACGGTACGGCCGCCTTCACGGATTGCGAAACGCAGACCGTCGTCCATTGCGATCGGGTGGATCAGGGTAACAACCATTTTGATGTTGTCGCCCGGCATAACCATCTCTACACCTTCCGGCAGTTCGATGGTGCCAGTCACGTCAGTTGTACGGAAGTAGAACTGCGGACGGTAGCCTTTGAAGAACGGAGTATGACGCCCGCCTTCATCTTTGGACAGAATATAAACTTCAGATTCGAATTTGGTGTGCGGCTTGATTGAACCCGGCTTAGCCAGTACCTGACCACGTTCGATTTCTTCACGTTTGATACCACGCAGCAGAACACCTACGTTCTCACCAGCACGGCCTTCGTCCAGCAGTTTGCGGAACATTTCAACGCCGGTACAGGTAGACTTCGCAGTCTCTTTGATACCAACGATTTCAACTTCTTCGCCAACCTTAACAATACCACGCTCTACACGGCCGGTAACAACAGTACCACGACCGGAGATGGAGAATACGTCTTCGATAGGCAGCAGGAACGGCTTGTCAATCGCACGCTCTGGTTCCGGGATGTAAGAATCCAGGAAACCGGCCAGTTCGATGATTTTCGCTTCCCACTCAGCGTCACCTTCCAGTGCTTTCAGAGCAGAACCACGGATGATCGGAGTGTCGTCGCCCGGGAAATCGTACTGAGACAGAAGTTCACGAACTTCCATTTCTACCAGTTCCAGCAGTTCTTCGTCATCAACCATGTCGCATTTGTTCAGGAACACGATGATGTACGGAACACCTACCTGACGACCCAGCAGGATGTGCTCACGGGTCTGCGGCATCGGGCCGTCAGTTGCAGCAACAACCAGGATCGCGCCATCCATCTGCGCAGCACCAGTGATCATGTTTTTAACATAGTCGGCGTGGCCCGGGCAGTCTACGTGTGCGTAGTGGCGAGTCGGGGTGTCATATTCAACGTGGGAGGTGTTGATGGTGATACCACGAGCTTTTTCTTCCGGCGCGTTATCGATCTGATCGAATGCGCGAGCAGCACCGCCGTAGGTTTTAGCCAGTACGGTAGTGATTGCAGCGGTCAGCGTTGTTTTACCATGGTCAACGTGGCCGATAGTACCGACGTTAACGTGCGGTTTTGTACGTTCAAACTTTTCTTTAGACATCGATTGTCCCTCTAAGACACGGATAAATCGGTGATATCACCACATCAACCAGGCAACATGCCCGACTTGTTGAATGCAATAGAATAGAGAGAAACAGGGAGGAGAGATAAAGAAGTGGTGCTGATACCCAGAGTCGAACTGGGGACCTCACCCTTACCAAGGGTGCGCTCTACCAACTGAGCCATATCAGCACGTCTGGAGCGGGCAGCGGGAATCGAACCCGCATCATCAGCTTGGAAGGCTGAGGTAATAGCCATTATACGATGCCCGCATCCTGAAACTCGGCTACCCAGTTCTTTCTATAACAAAAAAAAGAGATGAGTCTCTTTTTCTGTTTGAGCTGACTAGTTTAACCAATCAACCCTGGCTTCGCAAAGCGTTGCCGAAAGATGGTGGTGGGGGAAGGATTCGAACCTTCGAAGTCGATGACGGCAGATTTACAGTCTGCTCCCTTTGGCCGCTCGGGAACCCCACCAGGCACTTGATGGTGCCGACTACCGGAATCGAACTGGTGACCTACTGATTACAAGTCAGTTGCTCTACCTACTGAGCTAAGTCGGCATCAAGTAGCGCGCATTCTAGGGAGACCTGAGAGTTCATGCAACTAAAAAATTGCATAAAACGTTCTATCGCTCACATTTTGTGCTTAATCGAGAAAAAACGGTGTAAATTCAAACAGCGAAGCACAAAAATACACCATTCATCGCACAAAGTTGCTTAGAGGCAACTCCTGAAAATGTAAAATCCCCTTTTGATATAACATCTTTACCGCTACGAGCTACCCGTGGTCTCAGTTAATTAACACTGACAGCCCTGTAGAAGACTTTATGTGCCACCACCAACTCATTCGCCTCTGTGATGCTACCGTTAGAAAGCATCATTCAATGAGTTTTTTTCTTATTATTCCTTGCAATCTGGTGTTACCCTCCTGCCCATTGTCCTGATTAACTAGTGTGAAGCACTCCCGCCTTTCTTTCATTCGGCGACTGCAAGAACATGCTTATGAGCCAAAAAGAGCAAACGTTAATGACACCGTATCTACAATTTAACCGCGACCAATGGGCTGCACTTCGTGATTCTGTTCCGATGACGCTAGCAGAGGAAGAAATCACGCGGTTAAAAGGTATCAATGAAGATCTTTCCCTTGAAGAAGTTGCAGAGATTTATTTGCCACTGTCGCGATTGCTCAATTTTTATATCAGTTCTAACTTGCGCCGCCAGGCGGTACTGGAACAATTCCTCGGTACCAATGGTCAACGTATCCCTTATATCATCAGTATTGCGGGTAGCGTGGCTGTCGGTAAAAGTACTACTGCGCGCGTGCTGCAAGCTTTACTCAGTCGCTGGCCCGAACATCGCCATGTTGAATTGATCACTACCGATGGTTTTTTACATCCTAACGCAGTATTGAAAGAACGCGGCCTGATGAAGAAGAAGGGCTTCCCGCAGTCTTACGACATGCATCGCTTAGTTAAATTCGTTTCCGACCTGAAATCAGGCATTCCAAACGCCACTGCTCCAGTCTATTCGCATCTAATTTATGATGTTATTCCTGATGGGGATAAAACAGTTACCCAGCCGAATATTTTAATTCTTGAAGGATTAAATGTTTTACAAAGTGGAATGGATTACCCACACGATCCACATCATGTATTTGTTTCAGATTTTGTTGATTTTTCAATTTATGTCGATGCGCCAGAAGACTTGCTCAAAACATGGTATATCAATCGTTTTCTGAAATTTCGCGAAGGGGCATTTACCGACCCCGACTCTTATTTCCATAATTACGCACAGCTTTCTAAAGATGAAGCTATCAACATTGCCACATCGTTATGGAATGAGATTAATCTTTTGAATTTAAAGGAAAATATCCTTCCAACTCGTGAGCGAGCTAGTCTTATAATGACTAAAAGCGCAAATCATTCCGTCAATCAAGTTCGATTACGAAAATAAGACAGGGAGCGTTAGCTCCCTTTTTCATTCAGCGCTGCGCAACGATATCTCACCACCAATCCAGGGTTTTACTACTCCACCCTGTTCCAGCAATAAGGCACCTTGAGCATCAATCCCGCGGGAAATACCAAAGATTTCTTTATCACCAATAATAAGTTTAACCGGACGATTAATAAAGTTATCTAACTTTTCCCAGCGTTTTAGATACGGTGCCAAACCTTCCTGTTCAAAAAGCTGCAGACTAGCCCGCAATTCTTTAATCAACCGCGCGGCCAGAGTATTCCTCTCGATAGAGATTCCTGCTTCCTGTAAGCTGATCCAGCCTTGATTAACAACATCAGACTCAACACGACGCATCATAAGATTGATACCTGCCCCACTGACTATCTGTGCAGCGTCACCGGTTTTACCCGTCAGTTCCACCAAGATCCCTGACAATTTCCGATCCTGCAAATAGAGATCATTAGGCCATTTCACCCGTACTTTATCAGCCCCCAGGCTTTGAAGTACCTCGGCAATCACAATCCCGATGACCAAACTCAAACCAATGGCAGCAGCGGGCCCCTGCTCAAGACGCCAGTACATTGAAAGGTAAAGGTTAGAACCGAACGGCGAGAACCACTTACGCCCCCTACGACCACGACCAGCCTGTTGATATTCCGCTACGCAAGCATCACCAGACTGCAGTTCACTAAGCCTATCCAGTAAATACTGATTAGTAGAGTCAATAACCGGTAGCACGGTTACCCGTCCATGTTCAATCTGCTTCGAAATCTGTTCTTCGTCTAATAGCTGTATAGGTTCCGGCAAGCTGTAGCCTTTACCTGGGACGGTAAATACATCAACTCCCCAGTCACGCAAGGTTTGAATATGTTTATTGATTGCCGCCCGGCTCATTCCTAAGCGCTCGCCAAGTTGCTCACCTGAGTGAAACTCAGCGTCGGCCAGTATCGATATCAACGTCAGAGGAACGGTATAATCTTTCATACAATGATCCCCTCCGCATCGACTTCACCTGTTTTGCTAATAAAACGCACTTCCGGTTGTAGCCAGATATTGAACTTATCCCCAACCTGCTGGCGAACATAGTGAGCTAATTTAACCACATCTTCACTGGTTGCCCGATCGTAATTAATCAATACTAATGCCTGTTGGTTGTGTACCGCTGCACCGCCAATTACCTTGCCTTTAAGCTGACATTGATCGATGAGCCATCCTGCTGCCAGCTTTATGCTGCCATCAGGCTGCGGGTAGTGAGGAATGCCTGGATATTGCTCCAGTAAACCTTGCGCATTTTCAGCACTAATCACTGGATTCTTAAAGAAACTGCCCGCATTACCCATCACTTTTGGATCAGGAAGCTTAGTCATTCGCATGTGACAAACGGAATCAAAAACCTGATGCGGCGTAACATTTTCAGGATCAAGGCGGGTTAAATCACCGTAAGTTAAGACCGGTCGCCATACTTTTGCCAAAGTTAGGCCTACGGCCACAATAGCGTAGAGGTCCTTATACTCATGCTTGAAAATACTGTCGCGATAGCCAAAGCGGCACTCAGCGGCTGAAAAGCGTCGCTTCTGACCAGTGGCTAACTCAACGCAATCGACATACTGACAAACGCTCTGTAATTCAATTCCATAGGCACCAATGTTTTGAATCGGGGAGGATCCGGCACAGCCAGGGATTAATGCAAGATTTTCCAAACCAGGCATTTTATTATTCAACGCGAATTGCACCAACCGATGCCAGTTCTCCCCCGCCCCAACATGCAAATGCCAGGCATCAGGTGTTTCACTAACCTCTATACCCATGATACGGTTGATAATTACCGTACCAGAATAATCCTCCAGGAAGAGAATATTGCTTCCTTCTCCCAGGATCAAAACAGGTTGTTTTGCTGTAACAGCCTTTTGCCAGACAGCAACCAGCTGTTGTTCGTTTTCGACGCGTACAAGCTCTCTGGCCGAGCAGTCTATGCCAAAGGTATTCCAGGGTTTGAGGGAGTGGTTCATAGTGGTTTCCTGATACAAAATCAGCATTAGTTTACCGTATATAGCAGGGGAAGGCTTGGCTGATTATCAGTAGTACGTTAGCGATAACTCTCTACTATGGCCGACCTGGCAATTCTGACAAGCATAAATTTTTTGGTATACAAAAACGCAAAAAGCCCATCCGTCAGGATGGGCTCTTCACTAAATTAATGCCTGGCAGTTCCCTACTCTCACATGGGGAGACCCCACACTACCATCGGCGCTACGGCGTTTCACTTCTGAGTTCGGCATGGGGTCAGGTGGGACCACCGCGCTGTCGCCGCCAGGCAAATTCTGTTATCTGTATCACGCTGAAAATCTTCTCTCAATTCCGCCAAAACATCTTCGGCGTTGTAAGGTTAAGCCTCACGGTTCATTAGTACCGGTTAGCTCAACGTATCGCTACGCTTACACACCCGGCCTATCAACGTCGTCGTCTTCAACGTTCCTTCAGGACTCTCAGGGAGTCAGGGAGAACTCATCTCGGGGCAAGTTTCGTGCTTAGATGCTTTCAGCACTTATCTCTTCCGCATTTAGCTACCGGGCAATGCCATTGGCATGACAACCCGAACACCAGTGATGCGTCCACTCCGGTCCTCTCGTACTAGGAGCAGCCCCCCTCAATTCTCCAGCGCCCACGGCAGATAGGGACCGAACTGTCTCACGACGTTCTAAACCCAGCTCGCGTACCACTTTAAATGGCGAACAGCCATACCCTTGGGACCTACTTCAGCCCCAGGATGTGATGAGCCGACATCGAGGTGCCAAACACCGCCGTCGATATGAACTCTTGGGCGGTATCAGCCTGTTATCCCCGGAGTACCTTTTATCCGTTGAGCGATGGCCCTTCCATTCAGAACCACCGGATCACTATGACCTGCTTTCGCACCTGCTCGCGCCGTCACGCTCGCAGTCAAGCTAGCTTATGCCATTGCACTAACCTCCTGATGTCCGACCAGGATTAGCTAACCTTCGTGCTCCTCCGTTACTCTTTAGGAGGAGACCGCCCCAGTCAAACTACCCACCAGACACTGTCCGCAACCCGGATCACGGGTCCACGTTAGAACACCAGCCATTAAAGGGTGGTATTTCAAGGTTGGCTCCATGCAGACTGGCGTCCACACTTCAAAGCCTCCCACCTATCCTACACATCAAGGACCAGTGTTCAGTGTCAAGCTATAGTAAAGGTTCACGGGGTCTTTCCGTCTTGCCGCGGGTACACTGCATCTTCACAGCGAGTTCAATTTCACTGAGTCTCGGGTGGAGACAGCCTGGCCATCATTACGCCATTCGTGCAGGTCGGAACTTACCCGACAAGGAATTTCGCTACCTTAGGACCGTTATAGTTACGGCCGCCGTTTACCGGGGCTTCGATCAAGAGCTTCTCCTTACGGATAACCCCATCAATTAACCTTCCGGCACCGGGCAGGCGTCACACCGTATACGTCCACTTTCGTGTTTGCACAGTGCTGTGTTTTTAATAAACAGTTGCAGCCAGCTGGTATCTTCGACTGAGTTCAGCTCCGTGAGCAAGTCACTTCACCTACCATCAGCGTGCCTTCTCCCGAAGTTACGGCACCATTTTGCCTAGTTCCTTCACCCGAGTTCTCTCAAGCGCCTTGGTATTCTCTACCTGACCACCTGTGTCGGTTTGGGGTACGATTTGATGTTACCTGATGCTTAGAGGCTTTTCCTGGAAGCAGGGCATTTGTTACTTCAGCACCGTAGTGCCTCGTCATCACACCTCAGCGTTGAATGACGTTCCGGATTTACCTGGAACATCCGCCTACATGCTTAAACCGGGACAACCGTCGCCCGGCTAACATAGCCTTCTCCGTCCCCCCTTCGCAGTAACACCGAGTACAGGAATATTAACCTGTTTCCCATCGACTACGCCTTTCGGCCTCGCCTTAGGGGTCGACTCACCCTGCCCCGATTAACGTTGGACAGGAACCCTTGGTCTTCCGGCGAGCGGGCTTTTCACCCGCTTTATCGTTACTTATGTCAGCATTCGCACTTCTGATACCTCCAGCAGCCCTCACAGGCCACCTTCAACGGCTTACAGAACGCTCCCCTACCCAACAACGCATAAGCGTCGCTGCCGCAGCTTCGGTGCATGGTTTAGCCCCGTTACATCTTCCGCGCAGGCCGACTCGACCAGTGAGCTATTACGCTTTCTTTAAATGATGGCTGCTTCTAAGCCAACATCCTGGCTGTCTGTGCCTTCCCACATCGTTTCCCACTTAACCATGACTTTGGGACCTTAGCTGGCGGTCTGGGTTGTTTCCCTCTTCACGACGGACGTTAGCACCCGCCGTGTGTCTCCCGTGATAACATTCTTCGGTATTCGTAGTTTGCATCGGGTTGGTAAGTCGGGATGACCCCCTAGCCGAAACAGTGCTCTACCCCCGAAGATGAGTTCACGAGGCGCTACCTAAATAGCTTTCGGGGAGAACCAGCTATCTCCCGGTTTGATTGGCCTTTCACCCCCAGCCACAAGTCATCCGCTAATTTTTCAACATTAGTCGGTTCGGTCCTCCAGTTAGTGTTACCCAACCTTCAACCTGCCCATGGCTAGATCACCGGGTTTCGGGTCTATACCCTGCAACTTAACGCCCAGTTAAGACTCGGTTTCCCTGCGGCTCCCCTATACGGTTAACCTTGCTACAGAATATAAGTCGCTGACCCATTATACAAAAGGTACGCAGTCACCCCATTAAAGAGGCTCCTACTGCTTGTACGTACACGGTTTCAGGTTCTGTTTCACTCCCCTCGCCGGGGTTCTTTTCGCCTTTCCCTCACGGTACTGGTTCACTATCGGTCAGTCAGGAGTATTTAGCCTTGGAGGATGGTCCCCCCATATTCAGACAGGATACCACGTGTCCCGCCCTACTCTTCGAGTTCACAGCCTGTGTGTTTTTGTGTACGGGAGTATCACCCTGTACCCTGCGACTTTCCAGACGCTTCCACTAACACACAAACTGATTCAGACTCTGGGCTCCTCCCCGTTCGCTCGCCGCTACTGGGGGAATCTCGGTTGATTTCTTTTCCTCGGGGTACTTAGATGTTTCAGTTCCCCCGGTTCGCTTCGTTAAGCTATGTATTCACTTAACGATAGTGTGTCGGAACACACTGGGTTTCCCCATTCGGAAATCGTCGGTTATAACGGTTCATATCACCTTACCGACGCTTATCGCAGATTAGCACGTCCTTCATCGCCTCTGACTGCCAGGGCATCCACCGTGTACGCTTAGTCGCTTAACCTCACAACCCGAAGATGTTTCGTAAAACACTTCGTGCTGCAAAAATTTGAGAGACTCGAACACACTGTCATTCTGTTCTTATTACGGAGAACAGACGCAGCATGTCGTTTCAATTTTCAGCTTGATCCAGATTTTTAAAGAGCAAATATCTCAAACGTAACTCACTGAGTTAGTTTTGAGATATCGGTGGGTTGTGTCTTTCACTCACAGCCAGCAAGTGGCGTCCCCTAGGGGATTCGAACCCCTGTTGCCGCCGTGAAAGGGCGGAGTCCTAACCGCTAGACGAAGGGGACACGAGGTGTCGCGACTTCGCAGCCGTCTTGCTTCTTTACATTCATCAGACAATCTGTGTGGACACTACAAAGGCAGGTTCTTTAAGGTAAGGAGGTGATCCAACCGCAGGTTCCCCTACGGTTACCTTGTTACGACTTCACCCCAGTCATGAATCACAAAGTGGTAAGCGCCCTCCCGAAGGTTAAGCTACCTACTTCTTTTGCAACCCACTCCCATGGTGTGACGGGCGGTGTGTACAAGGCCCGGGAACGTATTCACCGTGGCATTCTGATCCACGATTACTAGCGATTCCGACTTCACGGAGTCGAGTTGCAGACTCCGATCCGGACTACGACATACTTTATGAGGTCCGCTTGCTCTCGCGAGGTCGCTTCTCTTTGTATATGCCATTGTAGCACGTGTGTAGCCCTACTCGTAAGGGCCATGATGACTTGACGTCATCCCCACCTTCCTCCAGTTTATCACTGGCAGTCTCCTTTGAGTTCCCGGCCGGACCGCTGGCAACAAAGGATAAGGGTTGCGCTCGTTGCGGGACTTAACCCAACATTTCACAACACGAGCTGACGACAGCCATGCAGCACCTGTCTCAGAGTTCCCGAAGGCACCAAAGCATCTCTGCTAAGTTCTCTGGATGTCAAGAGTAGGTAAGGTTCTTCGCGTTGCATCGAATTAAACCACATGCTCCACCGCTTGTGCGGGCCCCCGTCAATTCATTTGAGTTTTAACCTTGCGGCCGTACTCCCCAGGCGGTCGACTTAACGCGTTAGCTCCGGAAGCCACTCCTCAAGGGAACAACCTCCAAGTCGACATCGTTTACAGCGTGGACTACCAGGGTATCTAATCCTGTTTGCTCCCCACGCTTTCGCACCTGAGCGTCAGTCTTTGTCCAGGGGGCCGCCTTCGCCACCGGTATTCCTCCAGATCTCTACGCATTTCACCGCTACACCTGGAATTCTACCCCCCTCTACAAGACTCTAGCCTGCCAGTTTCGAATGCAGTTCCCAGGTTGAGCCCGGGGATTTCACATCCGACTTGACAGACCGCCTGCGTGCGCTTTACGCCCAGTAATTCCGATTAACGCTTGCACCCTCCGTATTACCGCGGCTGCTGGCACGGAGTTAGCCGGTGCTTCTTCTGCGAGTAACGTCAATGAATGCGGTTATTAACCACATCCCCTTCCTCCTCGCTGAAAGTACTTTACAACCCGAAGGCCTTCTTCATACACGCGGCATGGCTGCATCAGGCTTGCGCCCATTGTGCAATATTCCCCACTGCTGCCTCCCGTAGGAGTCTGGACCGTGTCTCAGTTCCAGTGTGGCTGGTCATCCTCTCAGACCAGCTAGGGATCGTCGCCTTGGTGAGCCGTTACCTCACCAACAAGCTAATCCCATCTGGGCACATCTGATGGCAAGAGGCCCGAAGGTCCCCCTCTTTGGTCTTGCGACGTTATGCGGTATTAGCTACCGTTTCCAGTAGTTATCCCCCTCCATCAGGCAGTTTCCCAGACATTACTCACCCGTCCGCCGCTCGTCACCCAGGAGCAAGCTCCCTGTGCTACCGCTCGACTTGCATGTGTTAGGCCTGCCGCCAGCGTTCAATCTGAGCCATGATCAAACTCTTCAATTTAAGTTTGATGCTCGTGAATTAAACTTCGTAATGAATTACGTATGTTCACTCAGAGACTTGGTATTCATTTATTGTCCGAAGACATTAAGAATCCATGTCACTTTGAGTGCCCACACAGATTGTCTGATAAATTGTTAAAGAGCAGTGCAACGCGGCTTTCGCTCACCGTTGCGAGGTCCCGTATAATACGTTTTCCTCATTCAGAGTCAAGCGTTTAATTTCGCTTTTCTCTGCCGGCGTTCATCGCTGAACCCCGCTAACCCGGCGGCCTGTAAGCCGTTGTTCCGTGTCAGTGGTGGCGCATTATAGGGAGTTATTCCGATGTGACAAGAGGAAATTTCAAATTTTCTTTTGTTCGCTCAACTTTCCATCACCAAGGTGTTTTAACACCCTATTTGCTCGTCATTTGCGCGATTTCCCGGGCAAAAAGCGTGACCTGCTGCCAGTCGGTATAGACAACCTCTTTACTGATATCCGTTTCGCCGCCGGTCATCTTCATAATAAGACGAATCATAAAGCGGTCATACCAACGATAACGTGGGTAACGAAGTGCTCCAGCAAATACAGCGCTACGTTGAGGTTGCCACGGAGAGTTAAGCAGAAACTTACGTGTATAGCTGTTCGTTTGCGGCGTTCGCTTCTCTGGCTTACGCGCCACGAGATTGACCGAGAAAAAAGCACCCGGCAGCGCCTGCAGCGCCTGAAGATGTTTTTTCACGAACCGCTCCAGCGCCGGATGAAAATGGCCATAACGGATTGATGCACCAATCACTACGCGTTCGTATAAAGGCCAATCGATCTCATTGGTGCGATTAAGGTCAATCGTATCCGTATCAATTCCTTGCTCTTTTAATTCAGATGCCAGAAAGGAGGCGATTTCACGCGTTTGTCCGTCGCGGGTAGAGAATAGAATCAAAGTTTTCACAGGCACTCCTGTTATTCGCGCCAGAAAGTCGGAGTAAATAGCACCAGCAAGGTGAACACTTCCAGACGACCAAACAGCATGTTAGCAATCAGTATCCATTTCGCGACCGGGTTCATCGTCGCAAAGTTATCCGCCACAACGCCCAACCCAGGACCAAGGTTGTTTAACGTCGCGACAACTGAAGCAAAAGCAGAGAAGTCATCCACGCCGGTAGCGATGATCGCCAGCATACTGATGATGAATACCAACGCATAAGCGGAGAAAAATCCCCAGACGGCTTCCAGAATACGTTCCGGCAGCGCCCGGTTACCCAACTTAATACTGTATACCGCATTAGGGTGCACCAGACGTTTAAGCTCACGGTTACCCTGTTTAAAGAGCAGCAGAATACGAATAACTTTCAAGCCGCCGCCCGTCGAACCGGCGCAACCGCCGATAAAAGCCGAACATAGCAGTAACACCGGCAAGAATAACGGCCAGCGCGCAATGCTGTCGGTAGTGAAACCTGCAGTCGTCGCCATCGACACTACCTGGAAGAAGGCCTGGTTCAGCGTAGTAACCGCCGAGGCATAGACATCATGTAGCCACAGCACCAGGGTACAGATCACTACCAGCGTCAACTGCACCCCGATAAACATGCGGAATTCCGGATCGCGCCAGTAAACCTTCAGGTTGCGGCCACTGAGTAAAGAGAAGTGCAGACCATAGTTACAGCCGGAGATCAGCAGAAAGACTGCAATAATGGTGTTGATCGTCGGGCTGTCAAAATAGCCGACGCTGGCATCATGGGTAGAGAACCCCCCAATCGCGATGGTAGCGAAGCTATGTCCAATAGCGTCAAATGCCGGCATCCCGGCAAACCACAACGCCAGCGCGCAGGCCACAGTCAGCAAGACATAGATAAGCCACAGCGTTTTCGCCGTTTCCGCAATTCGCGGGCGCATCTTGTTGTCCTTCAACGGTCCAGGCATCTCCGCCCGATATAGCTGCATACCGCCGACGCCAAGGATTGGCAGTATCGCTACCGCCAGCACGATAATCCCCATACCGCCAAACCATTGCAGCATCTGACGATAAAAAAGGATGGCATGAGGTAACGAATCGAGCCCCACCAGCGTAGTCGCCCCGGTCGTTGTCAGGCCCGAGAAGGATTCAAAAAACGCATCCGTAACCGTCAGGTTTGGCTGTTCAGCGAAGATAAATGGCAGCGCACCCACGCTGCCCAATACGGTCCAGAAGAGGACGACTATCAGAAATCCTTCGCGGGATTTCAGCTCGCCCTTTTCACGACGGTTAGGCCACCACAGAAGCGAGCCGATCGCCAGCGCGACAAAAAAGGTCTGGGTAAACGCCCGTCCCGCACCATCGCGGTATATTAAGGCTACTAATCCCGGGAGGATCATAGTTCCCGAAAATAGAATGACCAGCAGTCCAACGATTCGGGTTATCGCGCGAAAATGCATCTCTGGCGCTTCCTTTGGTATGCAAAAAAATCAGGTGGGGATTATTCGTCAATCTTCAGTAATTGCAACGAACCACGACTAAAATCAGCTAGCTTTGCTGAAAATAGCGCCACTTCAGCCTGAGGAAGCGCCACGCGCAGCTGAACAGAGGCTTGATATTCGCTTTCGACAATTTTCCCTGAGAACTGAGCTAACAGCGTTTCAATCCCGGCCAACTGCCCATATTCACACTGCAAAGTATATGCGGTCAGCGGCGTCTTGCGCTGTGTTGTTAGCTGAGCAAGCGCCTGATGGACACCGCCGCCGTAAGCTTTCACCAGGCCGCCGGTGCCCAGCAGAATACCACCGTAGTAACGCACGACAACAGCGGTTATCTCCCCAACGCCACTGCCCATAAGCTGGGCCAGCATCGGTTTCCCCGCCGTGCCAGCCGGTTCGCCATCATCGGAAAAGCCCAACTGTTGTGAGTCGTTCGGCGGCCCGGCTACCCACGCCACGCAATGGTGGCGGGCGTCCGGGTGCTCAGCTCTGACGGATTCAACAAACGCCTTTGCCGCCGCTACGCCGTTGGTATGCGCCAACAGCGTAATAAAGCGGCTTTTTTTGATCTCTTCAACAAAGGTCACCGGCGCAGCCGGTATCAACCAACTTTCCATTACGCCAGTTTCAGGTCACGCGTCATGTTTTCGACATTATTCTCGTGGATAACCACGTTGTCTTCGATACGAATCCCGCCGAACGGCTTCAACGCGTCGATTTTCTGCCAGTTGAAGTGCTTGCTGAACTGCCCTTCGCGCCACGGGGCCAGTAGAGATTCGATAAAGTAGATGCCCGGCTCAATGGTCAGTACCATTTTTGGTTGCAGAACGCGCGTGCAGCGCAGGTAGGGATATTTTGACGGCGCCGCCAAATGGGTGCCAGTATCATCCTGCATAAAGCCCGCGACGTCATGCACCTGCAAGCCCAGTGGATGGCCAATGCCGTGCGGCATAAACGGCCCGGTCAGGTCGTTCTCCACCATCGCCTCTTCACTCATATCTTTGACTATCTGATGCTTACGCAGCAGTTTGGCAATACGCTGATGGAACTGAATATGATAATCCACATAGCTGGTGCCCGCCTTCATGGTGCTAATCAGCGCCAGCTGTTCGTCATTGACGTCTTTAACCAGTTGAGCATAGTCATTATCACTATGCGCCGCCCAGGTACGCGTCAGATCGGCCGCGTAACCATTATATTCCGCACCAGCATCCAGCAGAAAACTACGCGCTTCAGTCGGCGCGCGATGATCCAGTTTGGTGTAGTGCAGCACGGAGGCATGTTCGTTCAACGCCACGATATTGCTGTATGGCACGTCGGTGTCACGATGGCCGGTCGCCGTCAGATAGGCAAGGTTAATATCAAACTCGCTCATCCCTGAAAGGAATGCTTCATGCGCTGCACGATGGCCATTAACCGCCGATTTCTGCGCTTCACGCATACAAGCCAGCTCATAATCGGTTTTATAGGAACGGTAGTAGTGCAGATAATCGATAACGCCTTTCGGGTTGATCTTATCCGCTGCAATCTCCAGGCCAAGCGCACGTTCCGGAACCGGACCGATATAGCCGATATTGCCGCGGGCTGCGGGCAGTTGGCTGCCAATACTGTCAGCTTTCGGCAGGGCAATCACTTCCACCTCTTCGGTCCAGAATGAGGTCGGCAGCGGTTCTACGTTGTGCCAGTAATCAACCGGCAGATAGAACCACAGTTTCGGTTTGTTGACGCCGTCCACCAGCAGCCAGCAGTTAGGGACTTGCGTTACCGGTACCCAGGCTTTGAACTGTGGGTTGACCTTGAACGGATACGGATGATCGTCAAGAAAGACATTAACCAATTCACCAGAGTGAATCAGCAGCGCATCCAGCTTAAAACGGGCCAGAACATCGCGGGTACGTTCTTGTAGGGTAACGATATGATTTTTATAGAGACCGGCCAGTGATTCCATCTTTTATCCTTTGATTTTATTGGATCGTGATTCTTCGCATCTTAGCACATTGGCCTCAGGCGGGGTGATTTCTACCGGGTGTGATCCGACCAGCATTTATTTAAAGAGTCATTTGCAATTTATTAACATAAATTCCACACTCCATCTCATCTGGTACGACCAGATCATATTGCTGGATTCAGGAGACTGACATGCTCTACAAAGGCGACACCCTGTACCTCGACTGGCGGGAAGATGGCATTGCCGAACTGGTGTTCGATGCCCCCGGTTCGGTCAATAAGCTCGATACCGCAACCGTATCCAGCCTCGGCCAGGCGCTGGACGTGCTCGAAAAACAAGAAGATCTTAAAGGGTTGCTGCTCCGCTCTGAGAAAGCGGCCTTTATTGTCGGCGCGGATATCACCGAATTCCTTTCACTGTTCCTGGTTCCTCAAGATCAGCTCAGCCAGTGGCTGCATTTTGCCAATAGCGTCTTCAATCGTCTGGAGGATTTGCCGGTCCCTACCATTGCCGCAGTTAACGGCTATGCGTTGGGCGGCGGCTGCGAATGCGTTCTGGCAACCGATTATCGCCTGGCGACGCCTGACCTGCGTATTGGTCTGCCGGAAACGAAGCTGGGCATTATGCCGGGCTTTGGCGGCTCGGTGCGTATGCCGCGGATGCTTGGTGCGGACAGCGCGCTGGAAATTATTGCCGCCGGGAAAGATGTTGGTGCCGATCAGGCGCTGAAAATCGGTCTCGTCGACGGTGTGGTAAAGCATGAGAAGCTGATCGATGGCGCGATAGCCATTCTGCACCAGGCGATTAACGGCGATCTCGACTGGAAGGCCAAGCGTCAGCCGAAGCTGGAGCCTCTTCACCTCAGTAAAATTGAAGCCACGATGAGCTTTACCATCGCCAAAGGCATGGTCGCACAAACCGCGGGTAAACATTATCCAGCCCCTGGTACCGCAGTGAAAACCATTGAAGCTGCCGCACGCTTTGGTCGTGAAGAAGCGCTGAACCTGGAAAACCAGAGTTTTGTACCGCTGGCGCACACCAGCGAAGCTCGCGCATTGGTCGGCATCTTCCTCAACGATCAGTACGTCAAAGCGAAAGCGAAGAAGCTCACCAAAGATACCGAAACGCCAAGACACGCTGCCGTACTGGGCGCGGGTATTATGGGCGGCGGCATCGCTTACCAGTCAGCCTGGAAAGGCGTACCGGTGGTGATGAAGGATATCAACGACAAATCGCTGACGCTCGGTATGACCGAAGCCGCCAAGCTGCTGAATAAACAGCTGGAGCGCGGCAAGATCGACGGTCTGAAGATGGCTGGCGTCATTTCAACCATTCAGCCGACGCTGGACTATGCCGGTTTTGAACGCGTGGACGTGGTGGTCGAAGCGGTCGTTGAGAATCCGAAAGTGAAAAAAGCGGTGCTGGCGGAGACTGAAGATAAAGTGCGTCCGGACACCGTGCTGGCGTCAAATACTTCCACCATTCCGATTAGCGAACTGGCCAGCGTCCTGAAGCGCCCGGAGAACTTCTGCGGCATGCACTTCTTTAACCCGGTTCACCGGATGCCGCTGGTTGAGATCATTCGCGGCGAGAAAAGCTCGGATGACACTATCGCCAAAGTCGTCGCCTGGGCAAGCAAAATGGGCAAAACGCCGATTGTGGTCAACGACTGCCCCGGCTTCTTTGTTAACCGCGTGCTGTTCCCCTATTTCGCCGGTTTCAGCCAGCTGCTGCGCGACGGCGCGGACTTCCGCAAAGTCGATAAAGTGATGGAGAAGCAGTTCGGCTGGCCGATGGGCCCGGCGTATCTGCTGGATGTGGTCGGTATTGATACCGCACATCACGCCCAGGCAGTCATGGCCGCGGGCTTCCCGCAGCGTATGCAGAAAGATTATCGCGACGCGATCGACGCCCTGTTCGAGGCTAACCGTTTCGGTCAGAAAAATGGCCTCGGCTTCTGGCGTTATAAAGAAGACAACAAGGGTAAGCCGAAGAAAGAAGAAGATGCGGTTGTGGATAGCCTGCTGGCAGACGTCAGCCAGCCGAAACGCGACTTCAGCGACGAAGAAATCATCGCCCGCATGATGATCCCAATGGTTAACGAAGTGGTGCGTTGTCTGGAAGAAGGCATTATTGCCAGCCCGGCGGAAGCGGATATGGCGCTGGTTTACGGCCTCGGCTTCCCTCCATTCCACGGCGGGGCATTCCGCTGGCTGGATACGCTCGGCAGCGCAAAATATCTCGATATGGCGCAGCAATATCAGCACCTCGGCCCTCTGTATGACGTGCCGGAAGGCCTGCGCAGTAAAGCACGCCATAACGAACCTTACTATCCCCCGGTTGAACCTGCCCGCCCGGTAGGCGACCTGAAAACGGCTTAAGGAGTCACAATGGAACAGGTTGTCATTGTCGATGCAATTCGCACCCCGATGGGCCGTTCGAAGGGCGGCGCCTTTCGCCACGTGCGCGCGGAAGACCTCTCTGCGCACCTGATGCGTAGCCTGCTTTCGCGCAATCCTTCCCTTGAAGCAAGCGCGATTGACGATATTTACTGGGGCTGCGTGCAGCAGACCCTGGAGCAGGGCTTCAACATTGCCCGCAACGCCGCGCTGCTGGCGGAAATCCCGCACTCGGTACCGGCCACCACGGTCAATCGTCTTTGCGGTTCTTCCATGCAGGCGCTGCATGACGCAGCACGCATGATCATGACCGGTGACGCCAGCGTATGCCTGATTGGCGGCGTGGAACATATGGGCCACGTCCCGATGAGCCACGGCGTGGATTTCCACCCGGGCCTGAGCCGTAACGTCGCTAAAGCCGCCGGTATGATGGGGCTGACAGCAGAAATGCTGGCACGTCTGCACGGCATCAGCCGGGAAATGCAGGACCAGTTCGCCGCCCGCTCCCACGCTCGCGCCTGGGCCGCCACGCAGTCGGGTGCGTTCAAGACGGAAATCATTGCCACCGGTGGTCACGATGCTGACGGCGTGCTGAAGTCATACAATTATGATGAAGTTATTCGTCCTGAAACGACGGTAGAGGCGCTGGCTGCGCTGAGGCCCGCGTTCGATCCGGTCACGGGTACGGTAACGGCGGGAACCTCTTCCGCACTCTCCGACGGTGCTGCCGCAATGCTGTTAATGAGTGAAAGCCGCGCTCGCGAGCTGGGCCTGAAACCGCGCGCGCGAGTGCGTTCTATGGCCGTCGTCGGTTGTGATCCATCAATCATGGGTTATGGTCCGGTTCCAGCTTCAAAGCTGGCGCTGAAAAAGGCCGGACTCTCCACCAGCGATATCGACGTTTTCGAAATGAACGAGGCTTTTGCCGCGCAGATCCTGCCGTGCATTAAAGATCTGGGGCTGATGGAGCAGATAGATGAGAAGATCAACCTCAACGGCGGCGCGATCGCTCTGGGCCATCCGCTCGGCTGTTCCGGCGCGCGCATTAGCACAACGTTAATTAATCAGATGGAGCGCAAAGACGCGCAGTTCGGCCTGGCTACCATGTGTATTGGTTTAGGCCAGGGCATCGCCACCGTCTTTGAGCGGGTTTAATCGTTGCCGTTCTTCCCGCCTGTCAGGGGCGGGTTTTTTCCTCTTTTACTGGCCAATTTCAATCACCACCAACCGCGTATCCGCCCGACCACGATCGTCAATCGCCCGCACGCGATAGCGTCCGCTACGCTTTGGAAACCACTCAATCGTATTGCGGCTGGCGCTATTACCCAGATACACATCTTCCACAAACCAGTAAATCACGTTGCTGTCGTTATCCGTAATGGCGTTGAAAACAATAGGTGTACGCTTGAGCGAGTCACGCCTCAGGGTATAAGTCGTATTGCGCAGCGGCGAAGTAATTCGTGGTGGCGAACCGTTCACCGCGCCCGTATCTTTGCATTTTGCGCTGGAAGGCGGCTTGCGTTTGGGTAACCCAGCCTGGGCGAAAACGCGGGCCAAATCCGACGGCCAGAATTCAAACACCTCAGTCCTGACCGTATTCGGATCGTAAGGTGGGCAGGCTACCTCACCCGTTGCTTTATCAATCGCCACCGGGCGATAAACCGTATCCACGCTAATCGGCGATTTACCGGGAATAAACCAGGTCTTGCCCTTACGCTGGCACCACGGCGTCGGTAAATTCCCACTGGCGAGACATACCTCCACCTGACGCAGGTTCTGTGGACGCGGACGCACAGGCTCTTTTAGCCCCGGATATTCGGCGATAACGTTGTCGATAATATTGAAAAACAGCGGCGCGGCGGCGTCAGCGCCGATAAACGCGTTATTCCCTTTACCATCGAAGTTTCCCAGCCAGACCACCAGCACATACGGGCCGAAAATACCGCTGCTCCACGCATCGCGAAAGCCCCATGAAGTACCGGTTTTCCAGTAAACCGGCAGCGACTGTGAGCGCTGTGCCAGGGTATCGCCGGGACGACGATGCTGGCTGAGCATATTCAGCGTAATAAAGCTGGACTCCGGGCTTAACAGACGCACCGCCTCCCCCAGAAGAGTCGCGTCGTTCAAGCGCAGCGGCCTCATTTCACCACGGTTCGCCAACATCGCGTACATCCGCGCCAGTTCCTGGGCAGTCACTTCACCACCGCCCAGTACCAGCGACAGGCCATAATGTTTTTCACTCGCCATATTCGCCACCCCCGCCATTTGCATCAACTGATACAGCGTTGGCTGACGCAGGCGTGAGGCGATAGCCACTGCGGGAATATTTCGGCTGTAGTTCAGGGCATCGGTGGCGGAAAGGGGACCGAGAAAGCGGCGGTCAAAATTCTCCGGCGCATAGGCACCAAACGCGACAGGCACATCTTTCAGAATGGTTAGCGGATGCAGAATCCCCTGCTCCAGCCCCAGGGCATAGATGAAGGGTTTTAACGTCGAGCCCGGCGAACGTTTTGCATCCGTCCCGTTAACCTGCCCCTGAATCTGCCGATTGTAATAGTCAGCCGACCCCACCAGTGCCCGTACGCCCATATCGCGGGTATCCACCAGCAGCGCAGCAGCATTGCGGATACCGCGATTTTGCTCGCGCGCGATCCAGGCATTCACCTGACGTTCAAGTAGGGTTTGCAAGCGGACATCCAGCGTGGTGGCAACCTTCTGCGGCCTATCCATATTCAACCACTGCCGACGCTGAAGCTGCTCGACAAAATGCGGGGCGATATAAGGCATCTGCTCCGGTTGGCGCAACACCAATGGCAACTGAAACAGCGCGGCATAGCTGGCGTCATCAGGGTGCGAAGCCAGCCAGCGCTGATAAAGCCGGTTACGCGCCTTTGTTAACGCCGGGCCAACCACGCCAGTGCGCGAATCGCTACGAAAGCTGGGTGACTGCGGCAGCACCGCAAGCGTTAACGCTTCCGGCAGAGTTAGCGCCTGCGACGGTTTATTAAAATAGATCAGGCTGGCCGCGCCGATGCTTTCAATATTGCGCCCGTACGGCGCGTAGTTCAGATAGGCTTCCAGAATATCGCGTTTGGAATAGCTCAGTTCCAGCTGGGCAGCGCGCAAAATTTGCATCGCTTTGCCCGGCAACGTTCTGGTATTCAACTTCCAGTACATCCGCGCCAACTGCATCGTCAGCGTAGAGCCTCCCTGCGGATGGCCACCGCGCAGATAGCTCACCCAAAAGCCGCGCATCAGGCTGTAAGGGTTAAACCCCGGATGATAATAAAACCAGCGATCTTCATGGCGCATAACGCCTTCAACAAGCAGCGGCGACATCTCCTCCAGCGGCGTCCACAACCGGTAGCGATCGTCACCGGTCAGCGCCAGACGCAGCAATTTACCCTCGCGATCGTAGTACGCCGTAGAGAACAACACCCCGTCCGATAAGCGCGGATGAGGCCAGAAACGGAAGCCAACGCAAAATAGCGCCAGTAGAAACAGCGCCATCAACAGGTTTTGCAGCAGACGGAAAAAGCGGCCCGCAGAACGCGGGCCGTTTGGGGTTTCAGACATTACGGTTTCACCGCTCCCGGCGGGGCAACGACGGTTAAGGTCGCGCCGCCTGCGGTTTGCGCCTGGATTTCACGATCGTACATCGCTTCGCCATAAGCTGGCGGTACGGTAAAGATGCCGGAGTTGGTCGCTTTAATCTGATACACAAACTCCTGCACCTTATCCGTCGCCTCGCCGTACATAATCACCCGATCTTCGCGAATATCGCTGTAGTCCGACTGCCAGGAGCCGCCAACCGCTAGCGGTGACCGCCATTCAGCTTGTGTGTCATCATCGCTGGCGGCACCCGCGCTCTGTGGCGTTTGCTGCACCACCTCAAAGCCGCCCGGCAGCAGATCGACGATCGCGATGTTAGCCACCCCCTGCTTCGCATTGGCACGAACTTTCACATGCACCCAGACTTTTTCACCCAGCGTCACCTGCGTGATGACCTCGCCTTTTTCATTGGTGTAGTCGCGGCTTATCTCCAGCCCGCGCGCCACAGCCTTTTGCGGTACCAACTGGTCATAACCCGCCTGCGTAACCACGTACCAGGCCGGATGATCGGAGGTATTGCTGAACAGCACTTCTTGAGTATCGGCACTGAACCGCCCGCGGGCAGCGACGCCGTTCAATGACGCAATCACCTGCTGGCGCGCATCGCGGGTTTTCGCGCTAATGCTCAACTGAGCGCCCTGCGCATTTGCCTGCGGTGCGGAGTAGTATTCCAGCGCCAGGATGCTCATCGCCGAAGAGAGCGTGGTGTAGCGGTTCGCTTTCAGGCGCATCACAATATTTTCCAGCAGTTGCGGCGGGATCTGGTCGATTTTTTCCGGGAAGTGGCGGGTGATCAAATACAACCGCGTGCTGTCCTGCACCAGCGGATCGAAATAGTTCCGCGTCCACCAGCTGCGATCGTAAGCTTTGCTCAGCTCCTTCCAGATTGGCTGCAGCAGCGTCTCCGCCTGTTTATCCATCTTCAACATCTGATAAGAGGCCGCCAGATACAGCGCGCTAAGGTCGGTCTGCCACGCATTCGGGTAATTGTTTTGCAGGCGCGTCTGCACCTCCGCCAGCAGATTGGTGGTGATGATGCCCTGGCGGGTCAGCAGATACGCAGCGAAAGCGCGTAGGCGCAGATCGTCCAGCGAGGTCATCCCCGCATTGGCCGCCAGCGTTTTCAGATAGCCGTTTGCAGGCTTCAGCAGCGCCTCGTCCACCGGATATTGCGCTTGTTGCGCTTCCAGCAGGAACTGGACCACGTATGGCGTAATAAACGGATCGGCCTGCGGCGAGGAGCGCCATACGCCAATAGCCCCTTCGTTATTCTGCCGTGCCAGCAGCGTGGTCAGAGTTTGCTTAAGCAGCGTGCGTATCTGCTCATCGCTGTACGCGCCCTTCATTTCCGGGTGGCGATACTGGAACAGCAGCGGCGTCGCCTGGCTGACAATTTGCTCCGAACAGGCATTAGGGTAATCAGCCAGATACTGAGCCAGGCCGTTGGTCAGCACCAGCGGCGACCATGAAACCTGCGCATCGCGGCGGGCAAAGGCGTCAAACATCTGACGCATCTCGCCCACGCTTTGCTCGCGACCGTCCATCCGCCCCATCACCGACTGCGTGCGGTACGCCGCTGCGGGCCGCAGCGACAGGCTCACCATGCGCTGTGTTGATTTATTGCCTGATTCCGCCTTAAACACCAGCGTCGCATTGCCTGGCATCGCTTTTGCCTTCAGCCGGAAGGTCAGCACCCCTTCCTGTTTTTCGGCAAGCAGCATTGACTGCTGCGCTTCTCCGACCATCTCCAGTTGCGGCGGCAGATGAAGCGAGACGGTTAACGGCGTTTTCACACCGTTCAGCCCGTTGAGATTGTTAGCGACGCCCAGCGTCACATCAAATTGATCTCCCGGCGCGACCGTGGTCGGCACGTTCGGGCTTAAGACAAAATCGTCACGCACCGTGGTATAGCGCTGCGCGTGGCCTATTTTGTCCGGCGTCACCGACATCGCCATCACGCGGATTTTACCGTTGAAGTAATCCGGCACCGGATAGTTGAACACCGCTTCGCCGTCCACATCGGTAATCCCCGACCAGTACGCCACTGGCGCATCTTTCTTGCGCTTGAACGGGTTCAGATGCAGATCCAGCCCTTCGCCACCGTCACCTCCCGGAGCGGAAACCAGCGACATCATCTTGCTAAATTCCGGCAGGATCAGGTCGAGAATTTGCCAGCTTTCCACCTCCAGTGTGCGCTTGCGGAAGAAGTAATCCAGCGGATCTTTCAGGCGATAGCGCGCGACCTGCAAAATTCCCTCATCGACAGCAAACACTGCCACCCGCTGCGGCGAATTGGTTTTCACCTTAATCGCCAGCGTTTCACCCGGCTTCACCACTTCCGGCGCGTCAATCGTCATCTGCGCCTGCCGCGCTTCATGGCTAATCGCGAACGGTTTAACGCCATAGCTGAGCGGGCTCATAAAGATTTCATCCGAGTTCGGATCGCGGATGAACTGCACGTTGATGTAGCCGTTGCCCTCCATCTCTTCCGGTACGCGAATGGTTTGTACCGAGCTGGTGGTATCGGTATGGAACCACGTCCACTGGTACACCTTATCGCGCTCAATGGTGATGATACCGCTGCCGGTATACGGCGCGTTGACGGCGACTTCAATCTCTTCGCCCGGTTTATACGTGCCTTTGTTCAACGTCAGCTTCAATTCGGCATCGCGATCCAGAGAGCGCGAGATGTTGGCGTTGCCCGCCACCGTATAGACCACGCGGTTCAGCACGTTATCTTTGCCGTCTTTTATCTCCAGCACAAACGTCCCGGGCTTATCCGTCGCCAGACGGAAATCGCTCCCCTGTGCGTCAATCACCAGCGGCGCACTGGAAACAGGGACTTCTTTAAGCTTCGACTGATACTTATAAACCCCTGAACTCTGCTTCGTCAGCACCGACAGGTACTTCTGCTCGAGCAGATCGACTTTCAGGCCGGGGAGGGCCATTTTTTTCAGCAGCGGGTCGATGGCTATCAGATTCAGGTGGCGTTCCGCATCCTTGTTGATGTAGTCAAGATCGCCATCCGCCTTCACACCTACCAACCAATCGTGCGGAGAGACCATCACCCGCGCCGCCGCCGTCACCGAGCGTCCACCGCCCGCTTCAAAGGCTTCGGAAATCAGCTGTAGCTGGTAAGTGGCATCGTCGTAACCGTTAAGCTCCAGCGCGATATCCGCTTTACCGTTGTCGTCAGTGGTTCGCTCTTCCAACTGCGTCTCGAAGTCATCATTGCTACGGCGATTTTCATAGAACTGATAGTCATTGAACTGGCTGAAGCGCGGGTAAACCGGGCGCAGCGTCAAATTCGACGTCACACGCCGTCCCTGAGCTGGCGTACCGAACAGGTTCTGCACATCAATATTCGCTTTCAGATCTCCAGGCTTCACCCACCCCAGTTGACGTTCCGGCGACAGCTTGAGCGCCACTTTCAGACGGTCTGGCTCGAACTCTTTGACCCGCACCGTGGTATCACCTAACAGGCGCTTATCGTCCTCATTTTTCCCCAGCAAATAGAGATATACCGTCCAGTCGCCGGTTGGCGAGTTTTCCGACGTGGTGTAATTCAGCTCGCTAAAGCCGGAAGCATCCAGCGTTAGCGGGATGGTCGCCATTAATGTATCGCGCGGATCGCGGATTTCCGCCTGCACCGGAATACCGGCAACCTGGGTTTTCCAGTCGGTGGTGCGGGTGATAAGCCCAATGTTAAACCGCTCGCCGGGGCGATAAACGCCGCGGTCGGAGAACAGGTAGCTGTCGAGCGTACGCGGATCGCGCGGCGTATACTCGCCCTCTACATCAAAACGGGAGAAACTCAGCTGACGGTCGCTATTATCATCAGTCGGCAGGAAGGAGACATCGCCCTCTTTTTCGACCAGAAACATCACTGGCGTCCGCTCGGCGCTGAAATCATCCAGCGATGGGAACACCACGTGACCATCCGCTTCAGTCGTTCGGCTAAACAGCGTCGTGCCGTTTCTCGCCACCACGGAGACTTTCGCCCCGCTGACCGGCGTGCCATCATGAATCGACTGCACGAAAACGTCCCGCGAACGATCGACCGAACGCTTCGCCATGATGCCCAAATCGGTGACGACGACAAACCGGGAGTCCATCACCCGGGCCTGTTCTTCGTCGTAATCACGCTCCTCTTCTTCAGCCCACTCTTCTCTTTTCTGTTCGGCCTGCGGATCCCAGCGCCTTAAGTTCAGCAGAAAAATACCGCGCCGGGACTGACCGTTATTGGTCAGATAACGCCCCAGGTCCACGCCCTGGTACTGAAGCGCACCCGTGTTATCGTTTTTGAGCGGCATCTGGTAATGGAAGCGTTCGGTAAAATATTCGTCATTCACCCGCCAGTTCACGAACTCCGTTGAGGTAAAGTCGGACGATTTAAATGAGACGATGTGCTGCAACTGGCTCGGAATGACGCGCTTGATGTCCATTTGCAGGCCCGGTACGTTACGCGCCGCCACGGTGATGCGCTTATCGCCCTTCATCGACAGCAGCGCTCCTTCCGAAGTAAAACGCAGCGCCTGGGGGTAATCTGGCACGGTGACAATATGGTAATCATCGGCGCGCAGGCGGAACCCGCCGACTGAGCGGAGGCCAGCGGCCACTTTCACCAACAGGAGACGACCAGCGGGAATATCTTTGTAGGTGAAGCTGAAGCCCGCCTGGTTCTCTTCATCGTTATCGCTCATCGTGATGGGCAGTAGGGAAGCGTGCGCCAGCACCTCTTCATCAATATCACTCAGGCTCCAGGCATAAATGCTCTGCTCATCTTCACTCTCCCGCACTTTAGGATCCAGCGCGTGCTGCGGCAGCACCCAGGCGGTCACGTTTTTATTTAGCGCTTTTTCATTCACCGCATCGCTGGTAGTAATAATCAGCGTGCGCATACCGTCGCTGCCGTCCGCTTCCACCAGTTGGCTATCCACGTCATTCACGCTCAGGCTATACAGGCCGGGAATGTCCTGGCTGCGCATTTTCTCTTCCGCCGTCGCGTTGGCCGTCAGCGTTGATTTCACGCCTTTTTTCACCGACAGTGCGACGCGATCGTTGTTATCCGGCAGCGTTAGCTGTGCTGAATGCACCCACGCCTGAAGCTTTTTCTCGTCATAAACCACATTAAACTTCAGAGGACGGTTGGACGACATCGTGCTCAGCGAAAGACGTTGTTCAAAACTTTGCGCATCCACTGGCGCATTAAACCGAACGGTGAAAATCGCGCTCTTCTTCAACGGTGTTTGCGGATCCTGATAAAACTCCGTACCCGTTATGCGCAAATCGAACGGTTCGGTCGTGAAGCGGTATTCGTTGCGCGCAAGGGAAACCTGCGGTGCGAGGATCTGTTTGGCATCCAGAGTTAACTTGAACTCTTCCCCCATCGGCAGCGTTTTACTGGCGGTAAAGACCAGCGTGCGATCGTCCTGCCATTTCCATTCGCCAGGTGCCGCAGGCGCTAGCGTTACCCCTGTGCTGATGGTCTTGCCGCTCAGCTCAACCGGCGCCGCGGAGCGCGAAAACGACAGCACCAGCGTCTGCGGTTCCGCACTATTGATATCAGGCGCTTTCGGCTCCCGCAGGCGCACATTCGCCTGCTGCACAATCAGCGGCGCCGGCTCAATCGGCTGCGGGCGATTCAAATACCAGTGCCAGCCGTAATAACCGCCGCCTGCCGTCGCCAGCACAGCAACCAGTACCGTCGCCACTATTTTTGGATGACTATCGACGCCGTTTTCCGCCCAACGCAGTGCGCGCTTTATGGCCGGTACCCAGGGCGGCATTCGCCAGCTAATCCGGCCAACTAACGGAGCGATAATCACCCCAAGAAGGCGCAATAAGGCGGATATAAGCCAGCCAATAGCACGTAATAAGGCAAAGGGGGAGCGGAACAAAAAGCGTAAGACGTCCATATCGCGGTGATCCTCAAAAGCTGCCAGTCAGCAATGGTCATATTCTAATCAGGACCATAATAACCTGCTACTGGTATGTACAGTGGTCACTCAACTATCAGAAAACACCATAATACGGTGGCGATAGTCGAGATTAAAACGGGCCGGGATGATAGAAGCAGAAGAAGTGAGATTCACTTCATTTGAGGTGAGTTTTCTATTTCTTGCATTAAGGTATTATCGAGTCGACTCCCAACTATCTTAAGGACAAGTTATGAAAACACTTATTGGTCTTTTTATTTTCGCCACCTTTTCCGCCCCGGTCCTTGCCGATGAACAAGACAACGCGAAAGCATGCTTCACCTGGGGTATAAATAAAATGGCGCAAAACCCTGAAGGCCAGCAGCAGTTGAAGCAATTAACGTTGGTGATGTCCGATATCAATACCGAACGTTACGACGAGAATATCGGCAGCCAGCATATCGCCACGCAGCTAACCGCGCCACTGGAAAAGGACGGGAACGCCGCCGGGCAAATGCTCTGTTTGCTTGAAAATGAGCAACCGCTCTACGTTTACTTTAACGATTATCAATAAAGACACGCGTACGATACGAGGGGCAGTTTTTATGACTGAAAATAGCGGTAATGACCCGTTATACGCCAGCTAAATAACACATCTTCCGCCTGTGTTCCCGCCCCTATATTATGAATAATCAGCGGCGTGCCTCCTTGCGTATATCGATCCGCAACAACGCCAATATGCGCCAGGCCATTATCCAGCCGCCAGGAAACGATATCACCAGGATGGTAATCGCCAGGCTGCCGGGTAATGGGTAACGCTTTGCCGTGACGGGAAAACCAGGTTTCGAGATTTGGCACCCGCCGATGGTCAATATTGGCATCCGGACGGGTTAGCTTCCAGTTTTGCGGATATGCACGAAAATTCGCCCGCATATCTTCATGCACCTTCTGCTGAAGATCGACCTGCTGACTGCGCAGTGCCCGAATCACTACATCCGAACAAACTCCCTGCTCCAACGGAACATCCCCGCCAGGATAAGCCAGCCGGACATAAGCCGGATTGTAGAATCGCGTTTTGCCAATTTGCTGCTCCGCGCCCAGGGCCACGGCCAGATTAGACCGAGACGGAACCGACCGCGGCGTCACAACGCTTTGCGTATTTACCTGCATGGCAGGTGGAAACAAGCTGTATCCTGCAACAATCAGGCCGATAAAAATAGTGACCAGTTTCATTGTTCATCCTTGAACAACAGATACTTCAGGTGAGTTAAATAAACGCGAAGGCATCGCCAAACAGGCGATCTTCGCGCGCGCCGCGTTCGTTGCAGAACAGGTCGCGGGCAATCTTCGCCATCTCAAAGCGGCCAGCAATATAGATATCATGCTCGGCAAGCGTTCCGTAATCCTGTAAAACCGCCGTAAGTACGGTTCCGGTACGACCACGCCACTCTTCTTCAGGTTGTTCAACAACAGGCTCAACGCGTAAACCAGGATGTCTCACGCTTAACGCTTCAAGCTCGGATAAGTCATAGAGATGCTTGGCTTCACGCCCGCCCCAGTAGATAGCGATATCGCGGTTCGGATTGCGCGCCAGCGCAGTGAGCAGAATGGAACGCACGTAGGAGAAGCCCGTTCCCCCGGCGATCAGAATCAGCGGACGATCCTCATCATCGCGTAGCCAGGCTTCGCCATGCGGGATATCGACCTCGATTTCACGTTCTTTCAAAATGCGATCCATCACCGCCATCGCATACAAGTTGAGTTCAGATGCGCCGATATGCAGCTCAATAAACTCGTGTTCCGATGGCGTAGAGGCCATGGAGAACGGACGCTTGTCGCGCTCGTCCATCACGACCATCAGATACTGACCAGCACGGAAGGAAAACGCCGCTTCCGGCACTAATCGAACGCGATACACGGTATCGGTAATCGCCTCCACCGAGGTCACTTTACAGCTTAAGGTTGTCATGCGTCCCCTCTATCGGGTCTATTGTGCAAAACAGCGGCGTTAGCCCCGCTTACTGTTATTTGAAGATGGCCAGTTCATCCCAGATGGCGTCGATACGTGCCGTCACCTCGGGATCTTTCTTAATGGGACGACCCCACTCGCGCTGGGTCTCACCAGGCCATTTATTTGTGGCATCCAGCCCCATTTTTGAACCCAAACCGGAAACCGGTGAGGCAAAGTCCAGGTAATCAATTGGCGTGTTTTCTACCAATACCGTATCACGCGCCGGGTCCATTCGGGTAGTAATCGCCCAAATCACGTCATTCCAGTCGCGCGCGTTAACATCGTCATCGCAGACAATCACGAACTTGGTGTACATGAACTGCCGCAGGAACGACCAGACGCCCATCATCACGCGCTTAGCGTGACCAGCGTACTGTTTCTTCATGGTGACCACCGCCAGGCGATAGGAACACCCTTCCGGCGGCAGGTAAAAATCGACAATTTCAGGAAACTGCTTTTGCAGAATCGGCACGAAGACTTCGTTCAGCGCGACGCCCAATACCGCAGGTTCATCCGGCGGGCGTCCGGTGTAGGTGGAGTGATAAATCGCATCTTCCCGCTGGGTGATATGTGTGACGGTAAACACCGGGAAGCTATCCACTTCATTGTAGTAGCCAGTGTGATCGCCATATGGCCCTTCGGGCGCCAGTTCCCCGGGTTCGATATAACCTTCCAGCACGATCTCCGCGCTGGCCGGCACTTCCAGGTCGTTAGAAACGCACTTCACGACTTCAGTTTTTGTTCCGCGCAGCAAGCCCGCAAACGCATACTCAGAAAGGGTATCCGGAACCGGTGTCACCGCACCGAGAATGGTCGCCGGATCGGCACCCAGCGCCACGGAGACCGGGAAACGTTCGCCAGGATGCTCTGCGCACCACTCCTGGAAATCCAGCGCGCCGCCGCGATGGGACAACCAGCGCATAATCAGCTTGTTCTTGCCAATCAGCTGCTGGCGATAGATGCCCAGATTTTGCCGCTCTTTATGCGGACCGCGAGTGACCGTGAGCCCCCAGGTGATAAGCGGTGCGGCATCTTCCGGCCAGCAGGTCATGATCGGGATTCGGGTCAGGTCTACATCATCGCCCTGGATAATTTTCTGCTGACATGGCGCGCCGCGCAGGCGCTTAGTCGGCATGTTCAGTACCTGTTTGAACTGCGGCAACTTATCGAACAGATCGCGAAAGCCTTTTGGCGGTTCCGGCTCTTTCAGGAAAGCCAGAAGTTTACCCACTTCCCGTAACGAACTGACGTCCTCCTGCCCCATCCCCAGCGCAACGCGCTTTGGCGTGCCAAACAGGTTGCACAACACCGGCATGGAGTAGCCTTTCGGGTTTTCAAACAGCAGGGCTGGGCCGCCAGCACGCAAAGTGCGATCGGCAATTTCGGTAATTTCCAGGTGAGGATCGACCGGCAGGGAGATCCGTTTCAATTCCCCCTGCTGCTCCAGTAATGTCAGAAAATCGCGTAGATCGTGGTATTTCATGGAGTTGTTATTGACCTCTATACAGGCGGCTGATTATACGGCGTTCATCAGGGCGATGCTGTATTTTTGTTAAATTAGCGTGAAAGAACGCTGAAATTTCGTTTTCATCCGCAATGATTTCGCGATCGCATCGGGCTTTTGTTATGCTTGCTGCCAGTAGCTGTGGAAAGAGTCATTATGCAAGCCTGGTATTTACTTTATTGCAAACGTGGGCAGCTTGAACGCGCCCAGGAACATCTCGAACGGCAGGCCGTCAATTGCCTGATGCCAACGATCGAACTGGAAAAAATTGTCCGCGGTAAACGCACGACGGTCAGCGAACCCCTGTTCCCAAACTATCTGTTTATCGAGTTTGATCCAGAAATTATTCATACCACCACCATCAACGCGACTCGCGGTGTGAACAGCTTTGTGCGTTTTGGCGCACTGCCCGCTATCGTGCCGTCCGCCGTCATTCATCAGCTCTCCATCTACAAGCCGGAAGGCATTACCGATCCGGAAACGCCTCATGAAGGCGATAACGTGCTGATTACTGATGGTGCCTTTGAAGGTCTACAGGCAATCTTTACCGAACCGGACGGAGAAGCCCGTTCTATGCTACTGCTAAATCTGCTTAACAAGCAGGTATTGCAGAGCGTCAAAAATACGGACTTTTATAAAATCTGACGACGCGCTTAAAAGCGCACGCCAAAGAGTCTTCTGACGTTAGCATCGGTGACTTCTTCCAGCCACTTCGCGTCTTCCCCACGCCACCCTGCGATACTCGCCAAAATATGCGGCAAATAAGCAGGTTCATTCCGGCGGGAAGACGGTTTCGGGCGCATATCGCGCGGCAGTAGATAAGGCGCATCGGTCTCAACCAGCAGACGGTCGACCGGAATATCAACCAGCAACTCTCGCAGTTCCATCCCTCGACGCTCATCGCACACCCAGCCGGTGATACCAATGGATAAACCTCTATCCACACATTCACGCATCTCTTCGCGCGTACCGGTAAAGCAATGCACCACTGCCCCCGGGAGCTTATCGAGCCAAGGCGTCAGCAGGGCCAGGAAACGCTCGTGCGCATCGCGGCAGTGCAAAAACACCGGCATCGACAGCTCCGCAGCCAGCGCCAGTTGAGCACTAAACGCCGCTTCCTGCTCCTGCGGCGTAGAAAAGTTACGGTTAAAATCCAGTCCGCATTCACCAATCGCGACGACTTCCTGCTCGCGGGCCAACGCAAAGACTGCCGCCGCGACGGATTCCGTCCAGGTGCTACTGTCGTGTGGATGAACCCCGGCGGTTGACCAGCAGCCAGAGTAGCGGCGCGCCATCTGCTGCGCCTGCGCGCTTTCATGCAGGTTCGTTCCCGTCAGCAGCATGCCAGTGACTCCTGCCGCCTGCGCGCGGGAAACAACCTCATCGCGATCGCGAGAAAACTGCGAGCTGGTCAGATTTACGCCAATATCAAACATCACTACTCCCATATGACAACCGCCCTTGCGGGCGGCTGGTATTTATTCTTCTTTGCCCTGCGCCTCTTCGGCGGCGGCATCTTCATCACGCGTCATGCGCTTGCCTGTATAGAATCGCGCGAAGAAAACCCCGACTTCGAATAGACAGTACATCGGGATCGCCAATAGCGTTTGCGAGAAGACATCCGGCGGTGTCAGCAACATCCCAACGACGAATGCGCCAACCAGCACGTAGGGCCTTTTCTTACGCAGATCGTCCGGGGTTGTTACCCCCATCCAGCACAGCAACACGATGGCCACCGGCACTTCGAACGAGACGCCAAAAGCGATAAATAACGCCATGACAAAATCGAGATAACTGCGGATATCGGTTGAAACCTGTACCCCTTCCGGCGCGGCGTGCGTCAGGAAGCCAAACGCCAGCGGGAACACAACGAAGTAAGCAAAAGCCATACCGATGTAAAACAGCAGCGTGCTGGAGACCAGCAGCGGCATCACCAACCGACGTTCATGCTTATACAGCGCAGGCGCCACAAAGGCCCAGACCTGGTACAAAATGACCGGCACCGACAAAATGATCGACACCATAAAGGTCAGCTTGATCGGCGTGAAGAAAGGCGAGGCCACGTCCGTGGCGATCATCGTTGCGCCGACCGGCATCTGCCGAATAAGCGGCGCAGAAACCAACTGATAGATATCGTTGGCGAAATAAACCAACGCCAGGAAAATCACCAGAATCGCGAGAATGCTGTTGATCAAGCGTTTACGCAGCTCAATCAGATGCGTAATTAGCGGTTGTGTATCGTCTACGCCCATGTTTACTGTTTATCACTCGATGCGGGGGAGGAATCGGAAGCTGTCACGGCGACTTTCTCTTTCGCAGACGGAAGTTCTACCTGCGAAACAAGGGGTTCTTCAGCAACGCTTTCAGGGACGTGCTCTGGCGCGCTGGCCTGATGTTCAGCCGTCGCTGGCGTGATGTCTTTGCGCTGCTCTTCACTACCCTGCACTACCGGGTTATGAATCGTGTTGGCTTCGTCGCTGGCTTTTTCAGGATCGTTGGCGGTGTAGGAGCGCTTCATGGATTCAGCCGCTTCGCGTAGTTCGTCCATCGATGCCTTTAGCTCAGGGGTCAGATTATCCAGGCTGGCCTTTTCCACTTTCTTCAGGCTTTCCTGGAACTCCTGCAGCTTTAATTCCTGGGTTATTTCATTTTGCACGGTAGCCGCCAGAGACCGCAACGTGCGGATCCAACTGACTACCGTTTTTACCGCGACAGGCAGTCGCTGTGGCCCCAAGACGATGAGGCCAATCACGAACACCAGCAGTAGTTCACTAAAACCGATATCGAACACGAATTACACCTGCTCTTTGTCGTGGCGTTTGGTCTCGTCTTTCTTTGCTTCATCCGGTTTTTCAGCGAGGGTTTTCGCCGCAAAATCGGCATCAGGCGCGGATTTCTCCGGTTTATCTTCGTCGCTCATGGCCTTTTTAAAGCCTTTGATCGACGCGCCTAAATCCGAACCGAGCGAGCTCAGCTTTTTTGTCCCGAAAAGCAGAACCACGATGACGACAACAATGAGTAACTGCCAAATACTGATACCACCCATACACATTCCCCTATGCCAGATGATGAATTATTAGGACGCATTATATACAGTCATACTTCAAGTTGCATATGCGTTGGCTGCGGATTACTCGGCACATCCATGTGCCTCGCCCTGACGGGCCGTCGCAAGCAACGTTCAAATCCGCTCCCGGCAGATTTGTCGTTTACCCGAATCACTTACCACAGTAAGCTCATCGGGATGCGCTCACTTGCCGCCTTTCTGAAACTTGAATTATTTATGTATGCATATTATGCGCAGTGATAAAGGCGACTGCCGTCAGTTCGTCTTTCGCCAGCCGATAAGCCAGGTTACGACGCCAGCGGCCATCAGCCAGCCGGGCATCATGCCCCATTCCGGGCGGTGGATGAATAACAGCGTACCACTCAGCAGTAAAACCGCACCTATACCAAACAAGTAACGAGACTGCCCCTGGCGCACATGCCGCACCCGGATGTCACGCACGATGGTATCGACGCTATTCTGCAACTGCTTGCTTTGTTGCAAGCTTTGGTACACCAGCTCAGGTATTTCCGGCATTCTCTCAATCCAGAACGGCGCTTTTTCTTTAAACGCGCGCACCAGCGCCGGAATGCCAACCTGATCCTTAATCCACGACTCCAGGAACGGTTTCGCCGTTTTCCACAAGTCTAACTGAGGATAGAGCTGACGGCCTACCCCTTCTACGTAAAGTAATGTTTTCTGCAACAGAACCAGCTGCGGCTGCACTTCCATATTGAAGCGTCGCGCGGTGTTAAACAGGTTCAGCAGCACATGACCAAAGGAGATCTCCGCCAGCGGCTTTTCAAAAATAGGCTCGCAGACGGTGCGAATGGCAAACTCAAACTCTTCAACGTTGGTATCCGCAGGTACCCAGCCAGAATCAACGTGCAGCTCCGCAACTTTGCGATAATCACGGTTAAAGAAGGCGATGAAGTTTTCCGCCAGGTAGCGCTTATCCTCTTTGTTCAGCGAGCCGACAATACCGCAGTCGATACCGATGTACTGCGGGTCCTCCGGGTGTTCATAGCTGACAAAAATATTGCCCGGATGCATATCAGCATGGAAGAAGCTGTCGCGGAAGACCTGGGTGAAAAAGACCTGCACGCCGCGCTCGGCCAGCAGCTTCATGTTGGTATTTTGCGCTTCCAGAGCAACGACATCGGAAACCGGAATGCCGTAAATCCGCTCCATCACCATCATGCCTTCGCTGCAGTAGTCTGAATAAACCTCAGGGACATAGAGCATTGGGCTGTCTTCAAAGTTGCGGCGCAATTGAATGGCGTTGGCCGATTCACGCAGCAGGTTGAGTTCATCCAGCAGCGTTTTCTCGTATTCGCGAACTACTTCCTGCGGGCGCAGACGACGACCGTCCGGCAGCAGACGCGGTACCCAGCGCGCGAGGCGATAGATGAGTTTCATATCCGCTTTGATAACCGGCACAATATCCGGGCGGATCACCTTGATGACCACCTCTTTGCCATTCTCTTTCAGGCGCGCAGTGTGTACCTGGGCGATAGAGGCAGAAGCCAGCGGCTCGATGGAGAAATCGTCAAACCAGGCCTCCACCGGCAGGCCGCCCATCGCTTGCTCAATTTGCTTTTTGGCCTGCAGGCCGTCAAACGGCGCGACGCGATCCTGCAACATAGCAAGCTGATCGGCGATTTGCGGCGGAAACAGGTCGCGACGAGTTGAGAGCATCTGACCAAACTTAATCCACACCGGTCCCAGCTCCTGCAACGCCAGACGCAAGCGCTCGCCGAGAGGTTTTTCTTTGTGGCGGTTTGGCATCCAGAACAGCATACGTCGCCAGATTCGCAGCGGCAGCGTGATGCGCATTTTGGGGATGAGCTCATCAAGCCCGTAGCTCAAAAAGGTGCGGATGATGAAATACAGGCGCCGTAGTTCTCCTGGCGTCATTTGCCCTCCAGCGTTTCCAGCCGTTTTTCCAGCGCGGCCAGGGCTCGTTCCACAGCAGCGGTTTCCTCAACAAACCAGGCCAGCTCCAGCGGTCCCGGTGCCAGACGCCACTCTTCGGTGATCGCCTCCGCGACATAACGCTGCTGGCGCTGAGCGCCCTGTAAAAGAAAGCGAGTGCCGCCGCGTAATACTTTACTGAAGCCTTCCGCAACGATATCGCCAGTATACGGGGCCAATAGTTCAGCCGGGTCGAATTCAGCCAGATCGCACAGGGTGACGGTATTTTGTACCACCTGCAAATCCCCCTGCACTTCGAGATCGCCGCTGCGAATCAGCGCCGTCAGCTGCTGGCGGTTACGTAATTGCGGGAGCACGCTGAGGCGGGTAATCACGGTACAATCGGCTTCGCCTTCCCATGCGCCCAGCACGTCTACCTGACGCTCGCTAAAAACCAGCACCACGGGTGCGGAAAGTTCTTGCAACTCGACGCGCAGCACTTTCCCCAGCAGCCGCTGCCGGGCAGGTTTAAGCGCCTGGTCGCGCCAGAGGAAAGTATTCAGGACCGTCTCAATACCGGCGGAAACCAGTGATTTGAAAGGCATAGCGTCCCTCCTGTCAGAACTTGTAACCGCGGTGCAGCGCAACGATACCGGCCGTCAGGTTGTAGTAGTCGACGCTTTCAAAACCTGCGTCCTGCATCATGCCTTTCAGGGTGTCCTGATCGGGGTGCATTCGAATAGATTCAGCAAGATAGCGATAGCTTTCGGCATCTTTTGCAACCAGCTCGCCCACGCGCGGCAAGATATGGAAGGAATAGGCATCGTAGGCTTTGCTCAGCGGCTCCATTATTGGCTTCGAGAACTCCAGTACCAGCAGGCGACCGCCCGGTTTGAGCACGCGATACATAGAGCGCAGCGCTTTTTCTTTATCGGTGACATTACGCAGGCCGAAAGAGATAGTGATGCAGTCAAAGGTGTTATCTGCAAAAGGTAGCGCTTCAGCGTTAGCCTGGACATATTCCACATTACCGATAATGCCGATATTACGCAGCTTTTCGCGGCCCATCTTCAGCATAGAATCATTGATATCCGCCAGCATCACGCGGCCGGTTTCGCCCACCAGACGGGAGAATTTCGCCGTCAGGTCGCCGGTACCGCCGGCCAGATCCAGCACGGTCTGCCCACGACGGACGCCGCTGCAATCGATGGTGAAACGCTTCCACAAACGATGAATACCGAACGACATTAAATCGTTCATCACATCATATTTTGCAGCTACAGAATGAAATACATGCGCCACCATGTCAGCTTTCTGTTCTTTGGCGACAGTCTGAAAGCCAAAATGCGTCGTTTCTTGTGAATCCTCAACCATCTCAATGCCTGCTTGCTTATCAAGAAAATGTTTGTCGAGTGTAACAGGTTTAGCGCGCTTCCCATACGCTTCAACGCGGCTGAGAGCGGCCATCGTATACTGCAGCTGCCGCGGAATCTGATGAAAAATCGTTATCTTCCGGTGGGTTGTCTTCGTCCTCAAGACGGTATTCATCATCCTGCGCTGTGGCCTGTTCGACTAAGTCAGGATTAATCCCACGTTTGACCTCCACGCCCAGTCCGCGGAATGATTCCGCCTGAACGAGCAGATTACCGCGCCCGGAAGCGAGCTTTTTCATCGCCTGACGGTAGTTATCCTGCGCTTTATCGAGACTCTGCCCAATGGCGGACATATCGTCGACAAACAGGCGCATTTTGTCATACAGGCGCCCCGCTCTTTCGGCAATTTTCTGCGCGTTACGGCTCTGATGCTCATAGCGCCACAGGTTAGCGATGGTACGCAGCGCGACCAGCAGCGTAGTCGGACTAACCAGCATAATGTTGTTCTTCAGCGCTTCGCTAATCAGCTCCGGCTGACGGTCAATCGCCAGCAGGAAGGCGGGTTCAACGGGGATAAACATCAGAACGTAGTCGAGCGATCGCAGCCCCGGCAGCTGTTGATAATCCTTGCGACCCAGCAGACGCATATGATTGCGGACGGAAGCAATATGCTCCTGTAGTGCGGTCTCGCGGGTGTAATCATCATCGGCATTAAAGTAGCGTTCATAGGCGACCAGTGTCATCTTGGCATCAATAACCACATCTTTGCCCTGCGGAAGACGCACGATCACATCCGGCTGCATCCGTGAGCGGTTGTCGGTTTCGATGCTCACCTGCGTTTGATATTCGTGGCCCTCCCGCAGCCCGGAAGCTTCCAGCACGCGGGTCAATACCACTTCCCCCCAGTTGCCCTGAGTTTTGTTATCGCCCTTCAGCGCGCGCGTCAGGTTTAGCGCTTCCTGCGCCATTTGCGCATTGAGCTGCTGAAGATTACGGATTTCATGGGCCAGAGTGTGACGCTCCCGCGCCTCCTGACCGAAACTCTCCTGAACCTGACGACGAAAACCATCCAGTTGCTCGCGTAACGGCGTCAGCAGGCCGTGCAGGCTCTGGCGATTCTGCTCATCCACCCGTCGGTTGCTGTGCTCGAATATTCGGTTTGCCAGATTCTCGAACTGCTCGCTAAGGCGCTGCTCGCTGTTGACCATCTGGCGAATTTTATCTTCCGCATGCAGTTGCGTGGATTCAAGGCGGGTAGTCACCTCACGGAGATCGGCCTCCAGCGAGGTGTTGATATCACGCAGGCTGCGCAGTTCGTTATTGAGCAGCTCGCACTCTTCGCGCCAGTGGGACTCCTGCACCAGTTGTTGGCGGGCAGCGCTCAGCTCAATATCCAGCTCGCGACGCTCTTCGATGAGGTCGGCTCGGATTTGGTCGGCGCGCGCTTTGGTCGCCAGCCAGCCCACAATCAGCCCAGCGGCCAGCGCCACAACGGCACTAATAATAATCGAGATATCCACAACGCCCCCTGCGGCAACCACTTACGGCACAAAATAGAATTGTGCTGTACAAACGTCCAGTTTAAAAGGAATTTTCTGCGAGCTTCCACGCAAAGTCATGTTCACATCATCAAATCCCACATATCGGGACGACATCTTATAAATCGGGAATTTGTGCGTTTAATCACCGTTATCGCTCTTGAGGTAAGACAGAGTAACCACAAAATAAGAGGGCTTAATGGATGCTAAAAGAGACGCAGCACATTGCAGGAGCACAGACATTACTCCGTGGATTAGCGGTGATTGATGCCGTGGCAATGGGGCACAGAGACTTAAAATCCATCAGCGAATTCACCGCCACGCCCAGGAGCACGGCGCATCGTCTGGCTTCCGCACTCGTGGAACAGCGCTATCTGCGCTATGCCGCAAATGTCGGCTATGACCTCGGCCCTCGGCTAATTGAACTGGGCGCGCGAGCCCTGGATACCATCTCACTACCGGCACTGGCTCGCCCATGGTTACAAAAGCTCGCCGATAGCACCAAAGACACCGTGCATCTGGGCGTGCGCGAAGGTGATGAAGTGCTGTATCTGGAGAAAATTAACAGTCAGCGGGGACTGGAAATGCGTTCCCGTCCAGGCCACCGGATGCCGCTGGCGCTAACCGGAATCGGCAAGGCCTTGTTGATCAATGATTCTGAGGATGACCTGCGGGATCTCTTTCTTCGCCAGGGCACAGAGCACTCTCTGCAGCGCTTTCTGACCTGTATGCAGCGTTACGCCCATGGCGGTTACGCGTTCGACCTGGAAGAAAACGAACCGACCATTCGCTGCGTAGCGGCTCCAATCTTTGATGCCCACAATCAGCTCATCGCCGCCATATCCGTCGCCAGCACCGCGACCTATATGTCACGGGATCGAATGGATGCCCTGATTCCGCTGGTCCGTTCCCATGCAGGCCATATTTCGGCGGAGCTTGGCTGGGCGGGTTAACCGACTCGCCACTTTTAACAAGGAGGTAAGAATAATCATGGATAACCACACGCGTTTATTAGCACTGGACTGGGGAACGACATCGCTGCGCGCCTGGCGCCTTGGCGATGACGGCCAGCAGCTTGAGTCCAGAGATCTTCCCTACGGGATCATGAAGTTACCCGCCAACAAAGGGGGGAGACTCGCGGCGTTCCAGGAGGTCTTTCTCGCGGCCTGCGGCGACTGGCTACAGACCACCGGCTGCCGGGAAGTTATCGCTTGCGGGATGGTTGGCAGCGCCCAGGGCTGGAAAGAAGCCGCTTATTTACCGTGTCCAACGGGCCTGACTGACCTTGCTAAACAGCTCTGTTCACTGGAGGTATCGCCTGCAATACGCCTTTCAATCATTCCGGGTCTGGCGGTTAATGGTGACGATCCGGAAGTGATGCGCGGTGAAGAAACGCAAGTTTTCGGCATCCTGTGCAGCCAGAGTGAAGATAGCGGCGAAATGATTATCGGCATGCCGGGAACGCATTCCAAATGGGCGCTGGCGCAGCATAACCACGTGCTGGGGTTCCGCACATTTATGACCGGCGAACTCTTCGATGTCCTGAAAAATCACTCCATTCTTGGCGCCACAATGCAGCCCTCGCCAGAAACAGACTGGCAGGTATTTGATGATGGCGTCGCGACAGCTATCCGCCAAAAAGAAGCAGGGCTGCTTTCCACGCTCTTCTCGACGCGCACCAAACTGCTGGCCGGACAAATCTCAAGCCAACAGCAGTCTGACTATCTTTCCGGACTGGTTATCGGCCATGAGCTTGTTGGCTTGCGCCAGACGCTACTGGCTGATGAGGAACGACGCCTGAACACGCCGATCGTACTGACCGGCAACCCAACCCTGTGCGAACGCTATCAGCGAGCCTTTCGTCAGACGATAGCGGATCGCCCAATTCAGTTTATCGCTCAGGCCACCGTGGCTGGCCTGTGGCAAATCGCTTTACGCGCCAGGCTTATCCACGGCGCATAACGGAGAGACACAGATGGATTTGACCGATTGCATTAAAGAACATGGGCTTATCGCCATTCTGCGCGGAATCCAAACCGCGGAAGCGGAAGAGGCAGGCCTCGCGCTGTATGAAGAAGGTTTTCGTCTTATTGAAGTTCCGCTCAACTCCCCAACGCCCTATGACAGCATTCAACTGTTACGCCAAACGCTGCCGGAAGATTGCGTGATTGGTGCCGGAACGGTGATGACCTTCCGGCAGGTCGAGCGGGTAAAACAAGCCGGGGGACAGCTGATTGTGATGCCCCATAGCGACTGTGCGGTAATCGCCGCCGCTAAAAACGCAGGTCTGCTTTGCACCCCTGGAGCCGCTACGTTGACGGAGGCCTTTGCCGCTATAGAACACGGTGCGGATGCGGTCAAAGTGTTCCCGGCCGAGCAGATAACACCCGCGGTGATTAAAGCCTGGAGAGCCGTCGTACCGCCCCACATTCCCCTTCTCCCGGTTGGCGGCATCACGCCGGAAAAAATGCAGGATTACCTCAGCGCAGGCGCGGATGGATTTGGTCTGGGCGGAGCGCTTTATAAGCCAGGCGACAGCGTAAAAGAGGTTCGTCAGGCCGCCAGGGGGTTTATCTCTGCCTGGCAACAACGCGTACGTTAAATGTACCGATATATAAGCCCTAAATAATTCGAGTTGCAGGACAAGGCACTTGTGCCTTGAACAGCGCTTGCGCTGGCCCCGAAGGGGCGAGGCCATAGGCCGAGTAACGCGGCAAGAGAGTGAGTCTCCAGGAGCTTACTGAAGTAAGTGACTGGGGTGAGTGAACGCAGCCAACGCACAAGCAACTTGAAGTATGACGGGATAAACAATGATAAGGGATTACTATGATTAGACATCTTACCAGGCCATTACAATGCCTCTCTGCAGTACTCGTGGCCGGAACGCTGCTAAGCACATTACCTGCGCAAGCGGCTAAATATCCGACCAAACAAATCGATCTTGTGGTGCCTTATTCCGCCGGTGGCGGTACCGACCTGGTCGCCCGCGCCTTCGCCGACGCCGCAAAAACACATTTGCCCGTCAGCATCGGGGTCATTAACAAACCCGGTGGCAGCGGTGCTATCGGCTTTACCGAAATCGCCACGGCCCGACCAAATGGTTATAAGATCGGACTTGGTACCGTCGAATTGACCACCCTCCCCAGCCTTGGAATGGTCAGTTTCAAAACCGACAGTTTTAAACCTATCGCTCGTCTGAACGCGGACCCTGCTGCTATCACCGTCAGCGCCGATGCGCCGTGGAATACCCTTGATGAATTCCTTAAATGGGCCAAAGAAAACCCCGGAAAAGTACGCATTGGCAACTCCGGTACCGGTGCTATCTGGCACCTGGCCGCAGCGGCTCTGGAAGACAAAGCGGGCGTGAAGTTTACCCACGTTCCTTACGATGGCGCTGCGCCTGCAGTGACCGGCCTGTTGGGCAATCATATCGAGGCAGTTGCCGTTAGCCCTGGGGAAGTCATCAACCATGTTAATGGCGGCAAGCTGAAAATACTGGCGATCATGGCGGATGAACGCATGAAGAGCATTCCTGATGTTCCCACGCTAAAAGAGCAAGGTATCGATCTCTCCATCGGTACCTGGCGTGGCCTGATCGTACCGAAAAACACCCCGCAGGATATCGTGGATACGTTGTCTGTTGCCGCCAAAGCCACGGCTGAAGAACCTGCTTTCCAGGATGCCCTGAATAAACTCAACCTGAACTATGCCTGGCTTGAGGGTGCCGCTTTCCAGCAGCAGATTAACGAGCAGCAGGCTTATTTTGCCGAGCTGTTGAGCAAACTCGGTCTGAAAAAATAACGGGCAGGTACGGTTATGTCGATAAAAGCTGAATCACCCTCTTTAACCGTACCGCATCGCCGTCTCTCCCCGGTCGTGATGAGCGTGGGAGTTTTACTGTGCGTGATTGCGTGCGCGGTCATCGTGACTGCGCACAATTTCCCGGCTACGGCGATCGAGACAGATATTGGCGCTGGCGCCTTTCCCCGGTTTTATGCAGGCGCGCTCATAGTGCTGGCAGGCCTGTTAGTGGCAAGCGACTGGCTAACAAACCGCGCCGCCGATGTTCACCACGAACCCTCCCACTGTGGCCGCGTTGCGGCAGGAGTCGGTATCGTCGCGGGATACATCGTACTGTTGAGCTTCGTGGGATACCTGATTTCAACGCCGTTTTTCTTAACCGCGCTGATGATAATCATGAACCGCAGACGGCCATGGCTGACGTTGACGCTCGCCATCGCTATCACCCTGATTCTGTGGCTGCTGTTTTCTATGGCGCTGCAGGTACCGCTGCCTGTGGGTTCTTTATTCGAATAACCGGAGCCTGAAATGTTTAGTAGCGATCTGTTATTACAAGGCTTCACGCATTTACTCTCCAACCCAATGGCGCTGGTGCTGGCGTCATTCGGCGTGATGTTGGGGATTATGATTGGCGCATTACCCGGCCTGACTGCAACCATGGGGGTGGCGATTTTGCTGCCCTTCACGTACGGAATGGACCCTGTGTCAGGGTTATTAATGATATGCGGCGTCTTTTTCGGCGGCGTTTACGGCGGCTCGATAACCGCCATATTGTTAAAAATCCCCGGCACGCCTGCTGCTGCTGCAACGGCGATTGATGGTTATGAACTGACCCGACAAGGTAAAGCCGGGATGGCGCTAAGCGCAGCGACGTTCTCGTCCTTCGGCGGCGGACTGTTGAGCATCATCGTACTGATATTTTTGGCTCCTATTCTCGCCGGATGGGCATTAAAGTTCAGCGCCTCCGAGTCCTTCGCCCTGGCCATATTTGGCCTGAGCATTATCGCCAGCATCTCCGGAAAATCGCTGATAAAGGGGCTAATTTCCGGCATCGGCGGTTTGCTTATTGCCACGATTGGCCTTGACCCGATGGGCGGTTTTCCGCGCTTCACCGGCGGTTTTGTCGAACTGATGAATGTGCCCTTTATCCCGGTGATGATTGGCCTGTTCGCCGCCTCCGAAGCGTTTAAGACGCTGGAAAAGGACGATGCGGTTCGCCATGGCGCAAAAGTGGTTATCGGCAGCCTTCTGCTTCCCTGGAAGGTTATGCGGCGACTGCTGGTGACGATTCTCCACTCTGCCGGATTGGGCATTTTCATTGGCATGATCCCTGGAGCCGGAGCCGATATTGCCGCTTTCGTTGCCTACAACGAAACCAAGCGGTTTAGCAAAACGCCGGAAAACTTCGGCAAGGGTGAAATTACCGCCGTCTCCTCCTGTGAAGCAGGTGCTAACGGCTGTACCGGCGGCGCGCTGCTGCCGATGCTGACGCTTGGGATTCCGGGGGATGCGGTTACCGCCATTATGCTGGGCGCGCTGACGTTACAAGGTATGCAGCCGGGGCCGCTGATGTTCACTGAGCACGGCGACATGGTGTACACGTTGTTTATCGGCATGATCTTTTGCTACTTCATGCTGCTGATTTTGGGTCTTCTGTCCCTGAAGGTGGTCAGTAATGTGGTCAAAATCCCAACCCATATTCTGACGCCGCTAATCCTCGCGCTTTGCGTCGTCGGCACCTATGCGCTGAACAATAGCCTGTTTGATGTCGGAATTATGCTGATCGCCGGGATCGTGGGTTATTTTATGCAAAAAGGAGGCTATCCGGCGTCACCGGTGGTTCTGGCGTTGATTATGGGGCCGATGGCGGAAAGCAACCTGCGTCGCGCGCTGTCACTCTCTGGCGGAAGCTGGGATTTTCTCTATAGTCGCCCGATCACGCTGGCGCTGCTGACGCTCGCGGCAGTTACCTTGCTCACTCCGGTGATACGGGGGCTATGGGCATTTCGTAAGAATTTACGGGCATAAGCATGATGGTTCTCCCGGAATTTAAGCCGGGAGAAAACTGTGGCCCCGGTAAAATAGCCGGGGCTTTTTTATTACAGCAGGCGGCGCGCTGCTTCCACGACGATTTTCACCGCATGGCTTTCGGTTTGCTTCATGGTTTCCGCGTTTGGAATTTCCTGCTGGGTACGGTTGACGATAACCCCGGCAACCATCCCGGCACGCAGGCCCTGGCTGGCGCACATGGTCAGCAGAGTGGCGGATTCCATTTCATAGTTCATCACGCCCATCGACTGCCACTCTTCCATCGAACCTTTAAAGCGGCTCACCACGCGGCCGGAGAAGGTGTCGTAACGCTCCTGGCCCGGATAGAAGGTGTCGGAAGAGGCAGTGACGCCGACATGAGTGGTCGCACCGATGGATTTCGCCGCTTCAACCAGCGCGGTAGTACATTCGAAATCGGCTACCGCAGGGAATTCCATTGGCGCGAAGTGCAGGCTTGCACCGTCGAGACGAACGGAAGCGGTGGTCACCAGAACGTCGCCCACATTAATGTGCGGCTGAATAGCGCCGGTGGTGCCAATGCGCAGGAAGGTACGGATACCCAATTGGGCCAGTTCTTCCACGGCAATAGAGGTAGATGGGCCGCCGATACCGGTAGAGCAGACAATCACTGCTTTACCATCCAGTTCAGCACGCCAGGTGGTGAATTCGCGATGAGATGCCAGTTTGACCGGCTTATCCATCAGCGCGGCGATCTTTTCCACACGCTCCGGATCGCCAGGGACGATAGCCAGCGTAGCCCCTTGTAAATCGTTCTTGGTGAGGCCGAGATGAAAAACATCAGACTTAGACATAAAAAACTCCTCTGTGGGTCGAATTATCAGCAGAAGCAAAACGGTACTTTACAGAAGCTGCTGAGACTATTTTGTGACACCAATCACCATGAATGAAATTCATTGCAATAAATTGCCATTGAATGGTGATTCAAATCACATTAATAAGTTAATCTGGAGAGTACTGAACAAAAGATAGCCTGTTTCGGGCACTGTGGTTTGTTAACGTCCGGTCTATAACCTAAATAATTCGAGTTGCAGGACAAAGCACTTGTGCTTTGAACAGCGCTTGCGCTGGCCCCGTAGGGGCGAGGCCGTGGGCCGAGTAACGCGGCAAGCAAGAGAGTCCCGATGAGCTTACTCAAGTAAGTGATTCGGGTGAGCGCGCGTAGCCAACGCACAAGCAACTTGAAGTATGACGGGTATAAAACGTCTATAGTTATCGATGCGCTAATACATTAATAAGGGTACGGAGAATACCATGACCACAACTAAGCAACCCGGCTTTGCACCTGCAGCCACGCCGCATGCCTCTACTGCCGTTCACACGTCAGATGAAAATATCATCTCCGGGGAGACATCAATCCCTTCTCAGGGAGATAACATGCCAGCCTTCCATGCCCGTCCGGGCAACATCGACGGTCCGCTACCGGTCGTCATCGTTGTACAGGAAATTTTCGGCGTGCATGAACATATCCGCGATATTTGCCGCCGTCTGGCGCAGGAAGGGTATCTGGCTATCGCACCAGAGCTGTACTTCCGCCAGGGCGATCCCAATGATTACAACGATATTCCTTCTTTATTTCAGGGGTTGGTCAAAAAGGTGCCGGATTCTCAGGTACTGGCTGACCTCGATCACGTCGCCAGCTGGGCTTCCCGCCACGGTGGCGATGCCCATCGTCTGCTTATTACCGGTTTCTGCTGGGGCGGTCGCATCACCTGGCTGTACGCCGCACATAACCCGCAGCTAAAAGCCGCCGTTGCCTGGTACGGCAAGCTGGTCGGTGAGAAAACATTAAACTCACCGAAACATCCGGTGGACATTGCCGTTGATCTGAACGCCCCGGTTTTAGGACTTTACGGCGCGAAAGATGACAGCATCCCGCAGGATACGATTGAAACCATGCGTCAGGCGCTGCGGGCCGCCAACGCTACGGCAGAAATCGTGGTTTACCCGCAGGCCGACCACGCCTTTAACGCCGACTATCGTGCCAGCTATCATGAAGAGTCGGCGAAGGACGGCTGGCAGCGAATGCTGGCATGGTTTGCGCAATATGGCGGGAAGCGAGGTTAACCCCGCAACAGACTCACAGCCGTCTGCGGTCCGGTAGCCCGGACAGATGCGCAGCATCGCCTCCGGGAAATGCGCTGGATCTGATGCTTTGGCATTGCTTCTTCCCGGTTCGCGCTGCGGTATGAACCGGAAACATGGGTAACACTTTAGACCGGATACATGGGTAACAGTTATAACTGACATAGAAGAGGAGACTCACTATGCCCTGGACTGAGACCCGACCTATGCAACGTCTTGATTTTATCCGTGCCTGCCATGCAGGTACGGGCTCCTTCTCTGCTCTTTGCCGTCTTTTCGGCATCAGCCGAAAAACTGGCTATAAATGGCTTGAACGTTTTGACCCTTCTGACCTCTCATCTCTCTCTGACCGCTCACGCGCTCCCCACTCCCACTCCCGGACTGTTCCTGATGATATCGTCGGGCATCTGACTGCCCTGCGTCAAAAACACCCTGACTGGGGGCCTAAAAAACTGCGGATGTGGTTGCTCAATCACCATGTCGATTTTACCGTACCTGCTGCCAGCACTATCGGCGATATCCTCAAGCGTGAAGGCCTGGTCCCGGATAAAAAGAGAAAACGCAGAACACCGGGTAATCGCCAGCCCCTGACCCTCATCACTGAGAACAATCAGGTCTGGAGCGCTGATTTTAAAGGCAAGTTCAGGTTGCTGAGCAGAGAGTACTGCCATCCCTTCACTCTGACCGACAATCACAGCCGATATCTGCTGAGCTGCCGTGGAACATTCCGGGAGAGTGAATCCTTTGTCAGAGAGTGCCTGACTGATGCGTTCCTGGAATATGGCCTGCCGGAAGTCCTCAGAACTGATAACGGTCAACCCTTTGCGGGAACAGGTATAGCCGGATTAAGCCGTCTTGCCGTCTGGCTAATCAAGCTGGGCATCAGACCGGAACGTATCAGAAAGGGTCATCCGGAAGAAAATGGCCGCCATGAGCGAATGCATCGCTCCCTGAAAAGTGCGGTGAAATATGGCAACACCTTCATGACGATGGCAGAACAACAGCGGTGGTTCAGTGACTACCGGGAAGAGTTTAACCACGAGAGGCCGCATGAAGCCCTGGCAGGCGCAACGCCCGGAACGGTGTGGCAACCGTCGGGCCGACAATGGGATGGCAGTGTTCCGGAATATGTGTATCCGGCAGGAGGCACGGTCTACAGGGTGAAATCGAGGGGAACACTTTATATGGGTAAAAAGGGGGCGGTGTTCCTGAGTGAAGCGCTGACTGACGAGTACATTATGCTGAAAGAACAAGATGATGGCCTGGAAGCCATCATCTTTAATGGAATAACGCTTGCGTACTATGACCAAAAAAACCAGAGTGTGCTCCGGATAGACTAAAAAGTGTTACCTATGTTCCCGGTCTGATCTGTCACCTATGTATCCGGTCATACACTGCGCTTAACCGGGCTACGGGTTCACCGACGCCTGCGGGCGAGTAGCCCGGACAGGCGTGTCAAGCGCCGCCTCCGGGAAAATATACCAGGCCTGATACATCAATGAAGGGATTAAGCATAAATATGGCGGGCGATCAGCGCCGCCAGCGTCCCATCCTGCTGCCACCGTCTCACCAACTCTTCCATCTGCTGATAATAGTGCGGGGCCGCGCGCGGCACGCAGATTGCCTGCTGAATCTGGCTATAGCTATCGGGTAGCACACGAACGCTATCTTGCCCCTGGGCGGCGGCTTCCAGCAGTTGACGAATATTCGCCATCATATCCCCCTCACCCTCCATGAAAGCACTGAGCGCCTGCTGAGTCGTGGGATATTCGCAAAGTCGGGCATGTTTTAAGGTGCGGATCAATGGCAATGAATAGGCAGAACCCCTTCCGACGTTAATCGTCACGCCTCCACGGTCCATCTCATGAACCGAATGTACCTCGCTATCGCGACGCACCAGAACAGTACAGTCGATAGTGAGATAGGGCGAGGTAAAACGCAGCTCGTTCTCACGCGCCGGATCCACCGCCAGAAAAGCAATATCCCATTGATTATTTACGGCATCATCAACGATGCGCTTTGCCGCAGGATAAGGTTCCAACAGCTCCGTCTGCTGGCAGGAGTGCGCAATTTTTCGCGCCAGATCGACCGTCAGCCCGCTCAGCTCACCGTCGGCTGACTGCTCTGCCAGCAAAGCATTGCCTAAATTAATTGCAAAACGTAAAGCTGATGATGGCATGGCTCGCTCCTTATCGGGTCGACTTAGAAAGCCGGACAGTTAAGGTGGTTGTTTAATCTCTATTTATCCCGATAGGTGCTGTACTGGAATTCATATTCTTCACGATACCAGGTTTCGCCCCACAGGATCAGTTTGTCATCGCCTGCCAGGCAAGTATGTTGACGCACCATCACCGGTCGGCTGCGTTTAATATCCAGAAATTTTGCCACTTCTTGCCCCGGCAACGCGACGCGAACCTGGTTATGAATGGTATGAATAATAATGCCCAGCTGTTGCTCAAATAGCGTCTGTAACGCCAGCGTTTCCAGCGAGGCGACGGCAATATTGGCCGCTATTTCGGCATCAAGATAGCGAATTTCGACCGCCAGCGGCTTCCCGTCGATAAGGCGTAAACGAACCAGACGGTATATTTTCGCACCGGCATTAAGCCGTAAATTTGCCAGTAAAGCCGGTGTTGACGGGACTTCGCCAAAGAAGAAAACCTGGTACTGAATAGAAAGATTACTTTCCTGCAAATCTTTCTCGAAAAAGCCAAGCTCTTGCTTTCTGACGCGCGTCACAATCGGCACAGTTTTGACAAACGTTCCTTTGCCGCGCACGCGCTCAATAAGCCCTTCGCTTAGTAAACCGTGCATCGCATGAACCACGGTGGCGCGAGTGGTGGAAAATTGTTGGGCCAGTTCATTCTCGGACGGCAGCTTATGACCAGGTGGATAATCCCCCCGCTTAATGCCGTTGCGAAGTTGTTCCTGGATCTGCACATAGATCGGTAAAACGTGAGCCATGTAGAAGTATCTCTATTTGCCAGGTTGTATAGTCAACTCAAAGTTGTATAGTCAACTACGCAACTTAAAGGTGGACATTCAGGCTCTCTACAGAGCCAGCAACAGCCATTTTATCGTTATCTCACTGAAAAAGGATAAAATTTAGATGCATTTTGATACTCATGCTCATGTTTTTACCACCGGTTTACCGCTGGCAGAGCATTGCCGCTATGTACCGGAGTACGATGCAGCACCAGCGCAATATCTTGCGCAACTGGATAAGCACCATATCGATAAAGCGATTCTGATCCAGCCCAGTTTTCTGGGTACCGATAATAGCTATATGCTGGACGCGATTCGCCAGTCGCCGGACCGTTTTTACGGCGTTGCGGTCATCGACCCTGATACGTCACTTAGCGAGATGGAAGCGTTAAAACAGCAGGGTATTATCGGTGTACGCTTGAATCTTATTGGCCAGGATCTTCCTGACTTAACAACATCGGTCTGGCAGCAGCATCTGCGTAATATAAAAGCGCTTGGCTGGCATATTGAACTTCATCGCCCAGTGGCGGATTTAGTCCCCCTACTTGGCGTACTGCTCGCCGCCGACGTAAAAATTGTGATCGACCACTTTGCTTTACCTGCTGAAAAAGAAAAAGATCCAGGATTTATTTATCTTCTCAAGCAAGCGGAAACCGGTAAAATATGGGTAAAAGTCTCCGCCAGCTACCGAAATGGCAGTGAACAAAAGCCAACAGATAATACAAAGATGCTAGTTCCATTACTGTTAAAACACTTTGGCCCTGAACGGTTAATGTGGGGCAGTGATTGGCCGCATACGCGCTACGAAGACAGCATGACCTATACGAAAGCAATAGATGAAATATATAACTGGGAATTAACAAATACTCAACGCGATAATATTTTTTGCCAAAGCGTTATAGAACTCATTAATAGTTGAGTATTAACCCAAAAACAATACAGCATATATCATTACAATAATATATATTTTGGCAAGGGTTGAACTCCCATTCACAAAATATATGAATAAAAACCGATATCAAAACCGTTATTTTCGGTTGCTGCCCCATTTCCGATAACACGGTAAAAGGACTTATCATGAACATCAGCATGATAGTAATACTCTCTATTGTGATCTCTATTGCGTTAGGTTACCGCACAAAAATAAACACCGGTTTATTCGCAATTGTATTCGCGTACCTTATAGGTTGTTTCCTGCTGGATATGAAGGCCGGGGAAGTGATCAAAACATGGCCGATCAGTATTTTCTTTGTTATTTTTGCCGTTTCACTTTTTTATAACTTCGCTTTAATTAACGGTACATTAGAAAAGCTGGCCATGCATTTGCTCTACTTATGCCGCCACTTTCCTAAATTCTTGCCGCTGGTCATTTACTTCGCCGCCACCTTTGTGGCGAGCCTGGGGGCGGGTTTCTTCACCGTTCTCGCTTTCTTCGCACCGTTAACGCTGCTGCTGTGCCGTAAAACGGGAATGAATAAACTGGTCGCCGCCGTCGCCGTCAACTATGGCGCCCTGGGCGGTGCTAATTTTATGACCAGCGCCAGCGGCGTCGTATTTCGTGGGCTTATCGATAGCGCGGGCTACAGCGCAAGCTCCTTTATCTACGTTTCAACTATTTTCCTGGTTTCCTTCCTCTTACCAATCGTCGTTATTCTGTTGTTAATCTTCCTGACTAACCGTGGCAATAATGCCGTTACTGGCGCATTGCAGGTTGAAAAACCGGATGCGTTCGATAGCACACAGAAGTTAAATCTGCTGCTTATCTTCGCGATGCTGCTGGTGGTTCTGGCGTTCCCGGTGATGCATCTCATCATGCCAGAATCCGCTAACATCAAATTTATCAACGCTCGAGTGGACGTTGGCCTGGTCTCAATTGTGTTCGCCGTTATCTCTCTGTTCCTCAAGCTTGGCGATGAGAAAAAAGCCATTGCCCTGGTGCCATGGAATACGCTGATCATGATCTGCGGCGTCGGGATGCTGATTCAGGTCGCCATTAAAGCGGGCACCATTGATATGCTGGCGAGCTGGGTGGGTTCAAGCCTGCCTGCGGCCATCGTTCCCTTCGCGCTGGCAATTATCGGCGGCATGATGTCGTTCTTCAGCAGCACCCTCGGCGTCGTCTGTCCGGCCCTGTTCCCGATCATTCCGTCAATTGCAGCCTCTACTGGTATTAACGCCCTGGTGCTGTTCACCGCCACGGTTATTGGCGCACAGGCTACGGCAATATCCCCGTTCTCTTCCGGCGGTAGCCTGCTTCTCGGCTCCTGCTCTGAAGATAAAGAACGTAATGAACTGTTCCCTACCCTGCTGTTTAAGGCGGTGCCGATGTGCGTGTTCTTCGCACTATTAAGCGTCGCCATCATGATGATGTTTTTTTAATTAAGGCAAAAGAGGGTCGATAATGAATGCCACCACAATAATGAGCAGAGTGAACAGCAAGAACGCTGCCAAAATAGCCGAAGTGGCTTGTTTTCTTCAGGCTAATAATCTGGATATCGACCCTCACGTTACCGATTTCGTAGTACTTCGCCAGCAGGGGAATATCGTCGCCTGCGGCGGGGTAGATGGCGAAATAATTAAATGCGTCGCTATTTCCCCGCAGCTCCGCGGCCAGGGCGTATTGCTCAAACTAGTCACCGAACTGATTAATATCGCCATAGAGGGCGGCAATAGCACATTATTCGTTTATACCCGCAGCCATAACGAGCATCTATTTCGCCATTGCGGTTTCACCACGTTGGTGTCTATTCCTGACTGCATGGTGTTAATGGAAAATAGCGGCTCGCACCTGACACGTTATTTACAACAGCTGGCGCAATGGCGTAAGCCTGGCAAGCGTATTGCCGCCATCGTGATGAACGCCAATCCCTTTACCAATGGGCATCTGCATCTTATTCGCTATGCCGCGACGCATTTTGACTGGCTACATCTGTTTCTGGTCAACGAAGATGCCGCCCAGTTTCCGTTCGCCGACCGGCTTGCGCTGGTGCGTGACGCGACGCAGGGTATCACGAAACTGACGGTACATCCCGGCTCGCAATATATGATTTCGCGCGCCACTTTTCCGGCCTACTTCCTGAAAGAGCAGGCGCTGGTTGAACGCTGCTACACGCAAATCGATATCACGCTTTTTCGTCAATATATCGCCCCGGTATTGGGTATCACGCACCGCATCGTCGGGAACGAACCTTTCTGCCCAATCACCGCGCGCTATAACCAGGACATGCGCCATTGGTTAAGCACGCCAGAGCTCCCCTTCGCGCCGGTCGAGCTCGTTGAGATTTCGCGGCTGCAATGGCAAGGCACGCCCGTTTCCGCATCCCGGGTTCGCCGCCTGCTACAGCAGAATCGTTTAACTGAGGTCGCCCCGCTGGTACCTGACGCCACCCTACGTTATCTGAAACGCCAGCAGAACACTGCCCTGGCGAACACGACCAAGACCCCCACAGGAGCATTATGAAACAGATAGTCCCCGCCGTTGCCGGGACTCTGGAGTCCAGCGATGTGATGATTCGCATCGAACCGTTGACCCCGGAGCAACCGCCGGAAATTGAAATATCCAGCTCGGTTCAGAAGCAGTTTGGCGATGCCATTCGCGCCACCCTGGCTGCGGTACTGCAACAACATGCGATTCGCGGCGTCGCCGTGATCGTTGATGACAAAGGCGCGCTGGACTGCGTGCTGCGTGCACGGCTGGAAACCGCGCTGATGCGTGCGGGCGCGCTGACGCTGTGTTGGGGGGAAAAATAATGACGCCAGAACGTAAAAACCGCCTGCGCCGCAGCATGTTGTTCGTCCCCGGTGCCAATGCCGCCATGCTGAGCAACGCCTTTATTTATCCTGCCGACGCGCTGATGTTTGACCTTGAAGACGCCGTGGCCGTGCGTGAGAAAGACGCTGCCCGCCGCCTGGTTTACCACGCGTTGCAGCACCCGTTGTACCGCGATATCGAGACCATTGTTCGCGTTAACGCTCTGGATTCGCAGTGGGGTATCGATGACCTGGAGGCCGTAGTGCGCGCCGGGGTCGATATCGTCCGTCTGCCGAAAACCGACACCGCAGATGATGTTATTGCGATGGAAAAAGAGATTGCCCGCATCGAACAGGAGTGCGGACGCAAGCCCGGCAGCACCGGGATGCTGGCGGCGATTGAATCGGCAAAAGGCATTCTGCAGGCTCCAGCCATCGCCCTGGCTTCGCCGCGCTTAATCGGCATCGCGCTGGGCGCGGAAGATTACGTGCGCGATATCCGTACCGAACGCTCCGCTGACGGCATCGAGCTGCTGTTTGCCCGCTGCACCATCCTGCAAGCAGCGCGGGCGGCGGGCATTCAGGCTTTCGATACCGTCTACAGCGACGCCAACAACGAAGAGGGCTTCCTGCACGAAGCGGCGCACATCAAACAGCTCGGCTTTGACGGCAAATCGCTGGTCAACCCGCGACAAATCACCCTACTGCATAACCTCTACGCCCCGACGCAAAAAGATGTCGATCACGCACGGCGCGTAGTTGAAGCCGCAGAAGCCGCAGAACGCGAAGGCCTGGGGGTCGTCTCTCTGAACGGCAAGATGATCGACAGTCCGATTATCGCGCGCGCCCACCTGGTGCTGTCCCGCGCTGAACTTTCCGGCGTCCGTGAGGAGTAAAACCGCCATGAATCATACTCAAGACTTATCCCAGATCATCGGTGAACTGACGCCATTTGCCGACACCGACAAGCAAACCCAGCGCCAGCAGCGTCGGGCTAAAACCTGCGCTTCGCTGGAAGAGGCCGTGCGCCGCTGCGGGCTGCGCGACGGCATGACTATCTCTTTCCACCACGCCTTTCGCGGCGGCGACTTGACGCTAAACCTGGTGATGGAGCAGCTGGCGGCAATGGGCTTTAAAAACCTCACTCTGGCCTCCAGCTCCCTGAGCGCCTGCCACGCGCCATTAGTCGGCCATATCCGTAACGGCGTGGTCAGCCAGATTTACACTTCCGGGCTGCGCGGCCCGCTGGCGGAAGAGATTTCCCGTGGACTGATGGCGAACCCGGTGCAAATTCACTCCCACGGCGGTCGCGCCCATCTGGTGAAAAGCGGTGAGCTGAACATTGATGTCGCCTTCCTCGGCGTCCCGGCCTGCGATGATATGGGCAATGCCAACGGCTATACCGGTAGCGCCACCTGCGGTTCACTCGGCTACGCGATGGTCGATGCACAGCACGCGAACCAGGTCATACTGCTGACGGAAGATATCCTGCCCTACCCGCACCATCCGGCCAGTATCAGACAGGATCAGGTCGACCTGGTCGTACAGGTAGAGTGCGTTGGCGATGCGGAAAAAATTGGTGCCGATGCGACCCGCATGACCTCCAACCCGCGCGAGCTGCAAATTGCACAGAACGCCGCGCAGGTCATTGAGGCTTCAGGTTATTTCCGCGAAGGCTTCTCGCTGCAAACCGGTACCGGCGGCGCGGCTCTGGCGGTAACCCGCTTCCTCGGCGAGAAAATGCGCCGCAAAAATATCCGTGCCGATTTCGCCCTCGGCGGTATTACCGCCACCATCGTTGGCCTGCACGAAGAGGGCTACATCCGTCGCCTGCTTGACGTACAGGGGTTTGATAGCGTCGCCGCGCGCTCGCTGGCGCGTAATCCAAACCATATCGAAATCAGCGCCAACGAATACGCCAACTTCAGCTCCAAAGGCGCGTCGGTCAACAAACTGGACGTGGTGGTGCTGAGCGCGCTGGAAATCGACACCGGCTTTAACGTCAACGTGCTGACCGGCTCGGACGGCGTGCTGCGCGGCGCATCAGGCGGGCACTGCGATACCGCCGTCGGCTCGGCGCTGTCGATTATCGTCGCTCCGCTGGTTCGCGGGCGCATTCCGACCGTTGTCGATAAGGTACTAACCCGCATCACCCCCGGCTCCAGCGTTGATGTGCTGGTAACCGACCACGGCGTGGCGGTCAACCCGGCGCGACCTGAACTGGAACAGCGTCTCCAGGCGGCAGGACTAAAAACCGTTACCGTGGAATGGCTCTGTGACCGCGCACGCCAGCTGACGGACGAACCGCAGCCGATCGCCTTCACCGATAAACCCATCGCCATCGTGCGCTATCGGGACGGCTCGGTTATCGACGTCGTTTATCAGGTCCGCGATTAATGACGCGCCCGATGCCTCTCGAATCCTGGGGCGCGCCCGTCGCACGTCAGGAAAAGCTGCCGCAGGCTTACCTCAGCCGCTATTACGCCAGGCTCGCCTGCCGGGCGATGCAGACGGAAGCCCGGCTAACGCCGAAGCCCGGTCTGGTTGATGGCCGCAATACTGGTGCCCATCAGGATATGGCGCTGCCTGATTTTCTGCGCAGCGCTAACGCCATCGCCAACGATCTCCCCCTGTTTGTCGAGGAGGGGATCGCCAGCGCGACGCTTGATACCAACGGCGTTCTGGCTCGCCTGAAGCCCATCGGGCTACGCTGCGAAACGGCAATGCTGCACGCCACGGGAGGCGTCAACACCCATAAAGGCGCCATCTTCACGCTCGGGCTGTTTTGCGCGGCGCTGGGGCGTCACGAGGCTTTGGGGCAATCGCTCGCGCCCGCCGCGCTGGCCGCCACCGTGAGCAAATTTTGCCACGGTATTGTCGAGCGCGAACTGGTTGAGCTTCACGGCCTGACGCCGCTGACCGCCGGACAGCGGCTGTTTATCACCCTCGGCTTAACCGGCGCACGCGGTGAGGCACAGGCAGGATACCCGCTGGTTATCGATCACGCCCTGCCCCGCTATCGTCAGCTGCGCCGCGAAGGGCTAAGCGAGGAGTTGGCGCTGCTCAATACCCTGCTGCTGATCATGTCGCGCAACGACGATACCTGCGTCGCGTCGCGTGGCGGGAGCAAGGGGCTGCGCTGGCTACAGTATCAGGCGCAGCAGTTGCTCAACGTCGGCGGGATCCGCTCGCCCGAGAACCTCTCTCTGTTGCAGCAGCTCGATGACCTCTGTATTTCTCGCAACCTTAGCCCAGGCGGCAGCGCTGATTTACTCATCCTGACCTGGTTTTTATCTCATTTTACTCAAGAATAAGGATTATCACTGTGCTGGAAGAATACCGTAAGCACGTCGCTGAGCGTGCAGCCGAAGGGATTGTTGCAAAACCCTTAGATGCAACCCAAATGGCCGGCCTGGTTGAGCTGCTGAAGAATCCGCCTGCTGGCGAAGAAGAATTCCTGTTAGATCTGTTAATTAACCGCGTACCGCCGGGCGTCGACGAAGCCGCCTATGTTAAAGCCGGATTCCTTGCCGCAATCGCCAAAGGCGAAGCGACTTCCCCGCTGGTGACCCCTGAAAAAGCCATCGAACTGCTGGGCACCATGCAGGGCGGTTACAACATTCATCCGCTGATTGATGCGCTGGACGACGCAAAACTTGCGCCGATTGCCGCGAAAGCACTGTCCCATACCCTGCTGATGTTCGATAACTTCTACGACGTAGAAGAGAAAGCCAAAGCAGGCAATGAATATGCCAGACAGGTGATGCAATCCTGGGCTGACGCCGAGTGGTTCCTGAACCGTCCGCAGCTGGCTGACAAAATCACCGTCACCGTTTTTAAAGTCACCGGCGAAACCAATACCGATGACCTGTCTCCGGCCCCTGATGCCTGGTCCCGCCCGGATATCCCGCTGCATGCGCAGGCGATGCTGAAAAACGCCCGTGAAGGAATCGACCCGGATCAGCCTGGCGTTGTTGGCCCGATCAAACAGATCGAAGCGTTGCAGCAGAAAGGTTTCCCGCTGGCCTACGTTGGCGATGTGGTGGGGACCGGTTCATCACGTAAATCGGCCACTAACTCGGTGCTGTGGTTTATGGGCGATGACATCCCGAACGTGCCGAACAAGCGCGGCGGCGGTCTTTGCCTCGGGGGTAAAATTGCCCCTATCTTCTTCAACACCATGGAAGATGCGGGCGCGCTGCCGATTGAAGTGGACGTCAACAAACTGAACATGGGTGACGTGATTGACGTTTATCCGTTCAAAGGTGAAGTGCGCAACCACGAAACCAACGAACTGCTGGCTAACTTCGAACTGAAAACCGACGTGCTGGTCGACGAAGTGCGTGCCGGTGGCCGTATTCCGCTGATTATCGGTCGCGGCCTGACCACCAAAGCGCGTGAAGCGCTGGGTCTGCCGCACAGCGACGTTTTTCGTCAGGCGAAAGACGTGGCGGAAAGTAACCGTGGTTACTCCCTGGCGCAGAAAATGGTGGGTCGCGCCTGCGGCGTGGCCGGTATTCGTCCGGGTGCTTACTGCGAGCCGAAGATGACTTCCGTCGGCTCTCAGGACACCACCGGTCCAATGACCCGTGATGAACTGAAAGACCTGGCGTGCCTGGGCTTCTCATCTGACCTGGTGATGCAGTCCTTCTGCCACACGGCGGCGTATCCGAAGCCGGTTGACGTCACCACACACCATACGCTGCCGGACTTCATTATGAACCGTGGCGGCGTATCGCTGCGTCCGGGCGATGGCGTTATCCACTCCTGGCTGAACCGTATGCTGCTGCCGGATACCGTGGGTACCGGCGGTGACTCCCATACCCGTTTCCCGATTGGCATTTCCTTCCCGGCGGGCTCCGGTCTGGTGGCGTTTGCTGCCGCGACCGGCGTGATGCCGCTGGATATGCCGGAATCCGTTTTAGTTCGTTTCAAAGGCAAGATGCAGCCGGGTATCACCCTGCGCGATCTGGTGCATGCGATCCCGCTGTATGCGATTCGCCAGGGCCTGCTGACCGTTGAGAAGAAAGGCAAGAAAAACATCTTCTCCGGCCGCATTCTCGAAATCGAAGGTCTGCCGGATCTGAAAGTCGAGCAGGCGTTTGAACTGACCGATGCTTCCGCCGAACGTTCTGCTGCCGGTTGTACCATCAAACTGAACAAAGAGCCGATCGTTGAGTACCTGACCTCCAACATCGTGCTGCTGAAGTGGATGATCGCGGAAGGCTACGGCGATCGCCGTACCCTGGAACGTCGCGTGCAGGGCATGGAAAAATGGCTGGCGGAACCTGAATTACTGGAAGGTGATGCAGATGCTGAATATGCGGCAGTGATCGACATCGATCTGGCTGATATTAAAGAGCCCATCCTGTGCGCGCCGAACGATCCGGACGATGCGCGTCTGCTGTCTGACGTGCAGGGCGAGAAGATTGACGAAGTGTTTATCGGTTCCTGCATGACCAACATCGGCCACTTCCGTGCTGCCGGTAAGCTGCTGGACAGCCACAAAGGGCAGCTGCCAACCCGCCTGTGGGTGGCGCCGCCAACCCGTATGGACGCAGCGCAGCTGACCGAAGAAGGCTACTACAGCGTGTTTGGTAAGAGCGGTGCGCGTATTGAAATCCCGGGTTGTTCCCTGTGTATGGGTAACCAGGCGCGCGTAGCGGACGGTGCGACGGTGGTTTCGACCTCAACCCGTAACTTCCCGAACCGTTTAGGTACCGGTGCAAACGTCTTCCTGGCTTCTGCGGAGCTGGCGGCAGTCGCGGCGCTTATCGGTAAGCTGCCGACGCCGGACGAGTACCAGACCTGGGTGGCGCAGGTAGAGAAGACGGCGGCAGACACCTACCGCTATCTGAACTTCGATCAGCTGGGTCAGTACACGGAAAAAGCAAATAACACCCTTTTCCAGATAACTCTTTAATTCTGTATCTGCGCGGCAGCGCCGGCGGAAGAGTGGGCAATGGTCATCACCTGCGAGGGTGAAGGGAAATCCAAAATGCCAACGACTGTTCTCCCTCTGACGCGACGCTGCTGCGCATCCAGGAAAATACAATGACTGATAACGCACTGTTACTAAAAGAAGGCTTCACCCTGATGTGTCTCGGGATGGGATTCGTGCTGGCGTTTCTGTTCCTGCTGATTTTCGCCATCCAGGGCATGTCCGTCGCCGTCAACCGCTTCTTCCCTGAACCGGCCCCGGCGCCCGGAGCGGCACCCGCTGCCGCCGCGCCCGCTGACGACTTCACCCGCTTAAAGCCGGTGATTGCCGCCGCTATCCACCACCATCGCCGCCTTAACCCTTAATTCACGGAGCATTCCATGACCGTTGCCATTACCGATGTCGTCCTGCGCGACGCCCACCAGTCCCTTTTCGCCACCCGCCTGCGTCTTGACGATATGCTGCCCATCGCCGCTCAGCTCGATGACGTCGGCTACGGCTCCCTCGAATGCTGGGGCGGCGCCACCTATGACGCCTGCATCCGCTTTCTCGGCGAAGACCCGTGGGTCCGCCTGCGCGAGCTTAAAAAAGCCATGCCGAAGACCCCGCTGCAGATGCTGCTGCGCGGCCAGAACCTGCTTGGCTACCGCCACTACGCCGATGACGTGGTGGAGCGCTTTGTTGAGCGTGCCGTCAAAAACGGCATGGACGTGTTCCGCGTCTTCGATGCCATGAACGACCCGCGCAATATGAAAGCGGCCCTCCAGGCGGTACGCAGCCACGGCGCGCACGCCCAGGGCACGCTCTCGTATACCACCAGCCCGGCGCACACCCTGCAGACCTGGCTGGACCTGACTGAACAGCTGCTGGAAACCGGCGTCGATTCCATCGCCATCAAGGATATGTCCGGCATCCTGACCCCGTCTGCCGCTTTCGAGCTGGTCAGCGAAATCAAAAAGCGCCACGACGTGCGCCTGCACCTGCACTGCCACGCCACCACCGGGATGGCGGAAATGGCCCTGCTGAAGGCTATCGAAGCGGGCGTTGACGGCGTGGATACCGCGATTTCCTCGATGAGCGCCACCTACGGCCACCCGGCCACCGAGGCGCTGGTCGCCACCCTTGCCGGGACAAAATACGACACCGGGCTGGATATCCTCAAGCTGGAGAGCATTGCCGCGTATTTCCGCGAGGTGCGCAAAAAATACCACGCCTTTGAAGGCCAGCTGAAGGGCTACGACAGCCGCATTCTGGTGGCCCAGGTGCCGGGCGGGATGCTCACCAACCTCGAAAGCCAGCTGAAGCAGCAGAACGCCGCCGACAAACTCGACCTGGTACTGGCGGAAATCCCCCGCGTGCGCGAGGACCTCGGCTTTATTCCGCTGGTGACCCCGACCTCGCAGATTGTCGGCACCCAGGCGGTGCTTAACGTCCTGACCGGCGAGCGTTACAAAACCATCGCTAAAGAAACGGCGGGCATTCTGAAAGGCGAGTACGGCCACACCCCGGTGCCGGTGAATGCCGCATTGCAGGCCCGCGTGCTGGAAGGGGCTGCCCCGGTGACCTGCCGCCCGGCGGATTTACTCAAGCCGGAGCTGGCGCAACTGGAAGCCGACGTGAAGCGCCAGGCGCAGGAGAAGGGCATTACGCTTGCGGAAAACGCCATCGACGACGTGCTGACCGTGGCGTTGTTCCCGCAAATCGGCCTCAAATTCCTCGAGAACCGTAACAACCCGGCAGCCTTTGAGCCGGTACCACAGGCAGAAACCGCGCAGCCTGCTGCTCCGGTAAAAGCCGCCGCCTCCGGCGTCTATACCGTCGAAGTCGAAGGTAAAGCCTTTGTGGTGAAGGTCAGCGACGGCGGCGATATCAGCCAGTTGACGGCAGCCGTTCCAGCCTCCGCGCCAGCAGCTGCGGCTCCGGCAGGCGCAGGCACCCCGGTGACCGCCCCGCTGGCGGGCACCATCTGGAAGGTGATTGCCGGCGAAGGCCAGACGGTCGCCGAAGGCGACGTGCTGCTGATTCTGGAAGCCATGAAGATGGAAACCGAAATCCGCGCCGCGCAGGCCGGGACCGTGCGCGGTATCGCGGTGAAGTCCGGGGACGCGGTCTCTGTCGGCGACACCCTGATGACCCTGGCGTAAGGAAAAGGAACGGAAATGGAAAGTCTGAACGCCCTGATTCAGGGCATGGGCCTGATGCACCTCGGCATCGGCCAGGCCATCATGCTGCTGGTGAGCCTGCTGCTGCTGTGGCTGGCGATTGCGAAGAAGTTCGAGCCGTTACTGCTGCTGCCGATTGGCTTCGGCGGCCTGCTGTCGAATATCCCGGAAGCCGGGCTGGCGCTGACCGCGCTGGAGAGCCTGCTGGCGCACCACGACGCCGGGCAGCTGGCGGTGATTGCCGCGAAGCTCAACTGCCTGCCGGACGTGCATGCCATCAAGGAAGCCCTGGCGCTGGCGCTGCCGTCGGTACAGAGCCAGATGGAAGACCTGGCGGTGGATATGGGCTACTCGTCCGGGGTGCTGGCGATTTTCTATAAGGTCGCCATCGGCTCGGGCATCGCCCCGCTGGTGATTTTTATGGGCGTCGGGGCGATGACCGACTTCGGTCCGCTGCTGGCCAACCCGCGCACCCTGCTGCTGGGGGCAGCGGCGCAGTTCGGTATCTTCGCCACGGTCCTCGGGGCACTGACGCTGAACTACTTCGGCCTGATTTCCTTCACCCTGCCGCAGGCGGCGGCGATAGGCATCATCGGCGGGGCGGACGGCCCGACGGCGATTTACCTGTCGGGCAAGCTGGCGCCGGAGCTGCTGGGGGCCATCGCGGTAGCGGCGTACTCGTATATGGCGCTGGTGCCGTTAATCCAGCCGCCGATTATGAAGGCGCTGACCAGCGAGAAAGAGCGGAAAATCCGCATGGTGCAGCTGCGCACGGTGAGTAAGCGGGAAAAAATCCTCTTCCCGGCGGTGCTGTTGCTGCTGGTGGCGCTGCTGCTGCCGGACGCGGCCCCGCTGCTGGGGATGTTCTGCTTCGGCAACCTGATGCGCGAAAGCGGCGTGGTGGAGCGTCTGAGCGACACGGTGCAGAACGGGCTGATTAATATCGTGACCATTTTCCTGGGATTATCCGTGGGCGCGAAGCTGGTGGCAGACAAGTTCCTGCAGCCGCAGACGCTGGGCATTCTGGTGCTGGGGGTGATTGCCTTTGGTATCGGGACGGCGGCCGGCGTGCTGATGGCGAAGCTACTGAACCTGTTCAGTGAAAACAAAATCAACCCGCTGATTGGTTCCGCCGGGGTCTCGGCGGTGCCGATGGCAGCAAGGGTGTCGAACAAGGTGGGCCTGGAGTCAGACCCGCAGAACTTCCTGCTGATGCACGCGATGGGCCCGAACGTGGCCGGAGTGATTGGCTCGGCGATTGCCGCCGGGGTGATGCTCAAATATATCGTATCGCTGTAACACCGCGTTATTCCCGGAGGCGGCGCATTGCGCCTGTCCGGGCTACAGATTCACGGCCGTCTGCGGGTTGGTAGCCCGGACAAGGCGCGTCAGGCGCCGCCTCCGGGAAACAGCAGGCAACATGGCTCCCGCTTTCTCCCGGCTTGCGCTGCGCTGAGCCGGGCTACGGGTTCACATCCGTCTGCAAGCCGGGAATACCCTACAAGGAGAAAGAGATGTCTGAAACAGCAATGCCTGAATATACCGCCGCCCGGATAAGCAGAACCACGCTGGCCGGCTATCTTCATCAGTCACTGGAACTGGCCAGCAAACTGGCCTCCGGTCTAAAAATACTCCAGCTACCGGTGAGCGACACCCGCCGGGCCGCAACGGTGCTGACGGAGCCGGTCTACGCCGCCGCCGGGTTGCGTCTTGCCCGCCAACAGCCTCTGGCGCAGAACCCGCTCTGCGACGACGTATTGTGGCGCTTTCGCCAGGCTCCCGGCCTGACGGCTGACCTACCAGATCTGGTTGAGACCGTACGCAGCGTAGCGCTGCCGGTCTGGTCACGCCTGCACCGCGACGGACACGGCGACGATATCGCCATTCGCCAGACGTTGCTGCACATCCTCGCCTGGCGAAGCGATTCCCCATGGCTACAGGATCAGGCGCAGCGAATACTCTGGCAGGGAGGCGTGTTGGGTGAAAAAGGAGAGGCCGTGTTAACATCCCTCGACGATGAAGCCGCCCTCCGATGCATCGTGTTCCGCGGGCTGAGTGAACTACTGACCACCACCGGTTTTTTAGTCCACTTCCCGGCGGGACCTCTGTTTTGTGATGAAAATACTGAGAGTTATTAATGAAGTTAATCAGTTTTTGCGTAAGCAATATCCCCCGCTATGGTCTGCTGCGGGAGGGCGGCGTTGTCGATTTAACCCGACATTTTCTGCAATATCCGTCGCTGAAGTCTTTTCTGGCGGCCATGGACAACATTCCGGCAGAAATGCTGTCGCATATGGCGATCGACTACGCCCTCGATGAGATCGAATTTTTGCCGCTGATCCCCGACCCGCAAAAGATCCTCTGCGTCGGGATGAACTACCAGGCCAAACGACTGGAGTTTGACGAACAGGATCCCGACCCGACGCTGTTTATCCGCTTTCCGGATTCCCAGTGCGGGCATCTGGGCGACATCATTAAACCGGCCGCCAGCCACGAGTTTGATTATGAAGGTGAACTGGCGCTAGTGATCGGTAAACGCGGGCGCAATATTCCCGCGGAGCGGGCGCTGGAGCACGTTGCCGGGTACAGCTGCTATATGGACGGCTCGGCCCGCGACTGGCAGCACGCCTGGTTTACCGCCGGAAAAAACTGGCCATCGACCGGCGGCTTCGGCCCCTGGCTGGTGACGCGGGATGAAATCGCCGACCCTAACGCACTAGCGATCAAAACCCGGCTCAACGGCATGGAAGTACAGAACGACAATACCGCCAGCATGATCCACAGCGTTCCGGAGCTGATTGCCTATATCAGCACCTTCTGCGTTCTGACGCCGGGTGACGTTATCCTGACCGGCTCACCGGGCGGCGTGGGGAAAAAACGCACCCCACCGCTGTTCCTGCAGGATGGCGATACGATTGAAGTGGAAATTGAAAATATCGGCTGCCTGCGTAACCGCATCGTTGACGAGGTGCCGGAAGCGTAACGCTGGCCTCCGGCAACAAACACCACCACAGAGCCCCGGTCAGCGTCGTAAGACCGGGGAAACTGACGGCATAATAGCGTCATTATTCCTCTGAGCCGACGGTGTAGTTTTTATAATAAAATATTTTATCTCTTTCATTAATACTTCTGATCACCTTACAAGGAACACCGACGGCAACGACATCCGGCGGGATATCTTTGGTGACAACGCTACCCGCGCCAATAACCGAATTGTCTCCAATCGTTATACCTGGATTGATAACTACATTGCTGCCAATCCATACGTTATTGCCGATGGTGACCGGAAAGGAGAACATCTCTCCGGCTTTTCTCAACTCGTGATGAACGGGATGCCCTGTGACAGAGATCGTCACATTTGGCGCAATTAAAACGTTATCGCCAATGGTGACCGTGTAATCGTCCACAATGGTAAAATTAAAGTTCGCGTAGAAATTATCGCCAATATGGATATTGGTTCCGTAAGAGAAATAAACCGGCGGTTCTACCCACACATGTTTTCCCACTTTTCCAAACATCTCACGAATCAGCTTATCTCTTTTTTCCACCTCTGATGGACGCGTGTGATTAAATTCGTACATGAGTTCTTTGCCACGTAATCTCTCTTCTGGCAGGCCCTCGCACATATCGGTAAACAGTTCTCCCGCTTTTATTTTATCTCTCATAGAAATGTTCATCGATGGCATTCCCTCTTTATTTTTTGTATTCATGCCTGTTTATCCGATTGTGCGAAAGAGCGGGAAAAAGGTCCCGGCCCGCTAAGGGTAAATACAGAAATCAGCGTAAAGCTCAGCGCAATTATCCCTAACACCAGATAAGCCCCCTGGAAGCCAATACTCTCATACATATTCCCGGCCAGAACGGACATAAAAATCATCGCTAACTGTTTGAAGAAGCAGAAACAGACCAGATAAATCGTGGCGGAGAAACGGACTTCAAACTGGCTGGTGATGTATTTGAAGCAGCCGACGATCAGGAACGGTATTTCAAACATATGCAGCGTTTTGAGGATCACAACCTCCAGTGCGGAGGAGGCGAAAGACGAGCCGATAATCCTTACCGACATGATCGCGCCTGCCAGCAGCAAAGCGTTCTTTCCACCAATACGATTCACAATCAGCGGCGCAAAGAACATGATGCTGGCATTCAGTAACTCACCCATGGTGGTGACGTAGCCGAATACGCGGGTACCTTGTTCACCGGTAGCAAAAAAAGAGGTGAAGAAGTTAGCAAACTGCTGGTCAAACACGTCGTAAGTACAGGAGACGCCGACCACGTACAACGAGAGGAACCAGAGTTTAGGCTGTTTAAATAACTCCAGCGCCAGCTTCAGGCTGAAAGCTGAGTTGTTGGCCCCCACCGCATCGGCGACCTTCGCGGAAGAAGGCGCATCTGTTTTTGAAAAGAACAGCAGCAAGGCCAGAATAACGGCGCAACCGGAACCCAGCCAGAAGACAAACTGGTTATTGATGGTGAACATAATTCCGGCAATCGAGGCGCATAGCGCCCAGCCTACACAACCAAACATGCGGGCGCGGCCAAATTCAAAGTTGCTCCGGCGGCTGGCTTTTTCAATATAGGCTTCAATCGCCGGTGCGCCGGCATTGTAAATAAAGCCAAGGTAGATCCCACCAACAATCGACCCCAGTAAAATATTTACCTGTAATAAGGGACCAAAAACGTAAATAAAGAACGGGGCGAACATCACCAGCATCCCGGTGATGATCCACAGCAGATGTTTTCGCAAGCCAAGCTTATCGGATAGCAAACCGAAGGCTGGCTGGAACAGAAGCGAAAATAGTGAAATACAGGCGAAAATGATCCCCGTATCTCCTTTGCTTATATGGTTTACATCGTGTAACCAGATAGGAAAGAAGGGGAAATAAGCACCCATGATAAAAAAGTAGAAGAAGAAGAAAAAGCCGAACATCCAAAAGTTAGTATTTTTTAAATAGTACATATGGACTTCCTTACCCTGATTACGGGCAGGCGTGAACCTGCCCGAGTGTTTTTACTTTTGACCCCAGACCAGCTGGTAGTGGTAGCGTCCGGCGCTAAGCTGAAATTCCGGCGAAACCGAAGGACTCCACGAGTCATCGCCGCCGACGCCCATATGGAAACCATCAATATTGAGCCAGGTTCCGGCTTCCGGCTGTAGCAGATGGCGGTGGCTGGTCTCCATCAACTGCTTCTGACCATAGCGGCTGATGTTGAACAGGAAATCACCACGCCAGCAGTGCGGGCCGTATTTGAGTTCACGGGTTCCACAGCGCAGACCATTTTCAGTCGGGAAAACATACGGGGTATACATCTCCTCCAGCGACAGATCCCAGCGGTCAAAGCAGGCAGCGGAAAGCCTGTCCGGATAGTTTTCATGTGGCCCTAATCCCAGCCAGCTAACCCGCTCAGCCACCTGCGCGAGCTGGCAGCTCAGACCGATACGTGCCGGGTGAGGCGTGCCGCTGGCAACGTCAACGTCGACCTCTATTCGCATCTCGCTGTTGCCGTCGACACGGTACGTTTTACGGCTGACGAACAGCGTTTCCCCCTGATACTGCCAGGCATGTGCGGTGGTTATCTGTACTGCATTGGCCAGTACGTCGGCATCGCATTGCAGCAATGTAGCTTCGGCCTGGTAGTGACCGGCGACCTTCCAGCGCTCCACCCAGGCGTTAGGATCAATGCGGGTTGACTCGCTCACGCCGATGTCGTTATCCAACGGTGCGCGCGTAAACTGGTCAATAAGCGGCGTCAACAGTTGTGCTTCTTCGCCAATCCAGTACTGCGTCAATACGCCCTGCTGGCGGCTAAACTCCCAACGCTTCTCGTTCACTGTGATGCTGAATGTGCTCTCGCTGGCAGTGAGCTTTGGCGCGTGGTTGGCGGGCTGCGGCAGCTGCGTACAGAGTTTCTCGTCGAGCTTCCATTGTTGCCAGGCGCAAATATGTCCGGCCTGCGACCATGCGGTTGCTTGAGGCTGTTCAACGCGAACGGTCAGCCACAGCTGGCCTGCGGTTTCCGGTTTCGGGAAGTCAGGTAGCGCGATGACCTGACGCCCCTGCGGCGGGATATCCAGCGTCACCACGCCTGAAGCCAGTGGATTACCATCCAGCGCCAGCGACCAGTGCAGAACCTCGTTATCGCTGTGGCGGAACAGGTATTCGCTGGTGACTTCAATCTTACGTTCGGCCCCCGGCAGCAGCGCAAACTGGAAAAATTGCTGTTCATGTTTGGCTTCATACAATGCCGGATGCGGCGTGCGATCGGCGAATACCAGGCCATTCATGCAGAACTGGCGATCGTTAGGCGTGTCGCCAAAATCACCGCCATACGCAGACCACGGCTTGCCATCAGCATCGTGTTTGATAAGCGACTGATCCACCCAGTCCCAGACGAAGCCCCCCTGCAGACGCGGATACTGGCGGAATGCCTGCCAGTATTTGGCGAAGCCGCCGAAACTGTTACCCATCGCGTGAGCGTACTCGCAGAGGATCAGCGGGCGCTGCTCGCCGGGTAGCGACAGCCACTTTTTGATTGACCATTTCGGCACGGCAGGAAAAGGCTGATCCTGATCGACGCGGGCGTACATCGGGCAAATAATATCGGTGGCGGCAGTGTTGGCTCCGCCGCCTTCATACTGCACCGGGCGGGACGGATCTTCTGATTTCAACCAACGATACAGCGCGTCATGATTTACACCGTGACCCGATTCGTTACCCAATGACCAGATAATAATGCTCGGATGGTTGCGATCGCGCTGCACCATCCGCGTCACGCGCTGGCTCATGGCGGGCAGCCAGTCGGGATCGTCGGTCAGGCGATTCATCGGCACCATTCCGTGAGTTTCGATGTTGGCTTCATCCACCACATACAGGCCATAGCGATCGCACAATGTGTACCACATCGGGTGGTTCGGGTAATGAGAGCAGCGCACGGCGTTAAAGTTGTTCTGCTTCATCAGGAGAATGTCCTGCACCATCGTCGCCTCGTCCATCACCTGGCCATTATCCGGGTGATGTTCATGACGGTTGGTGCCGCGAATCAGCAATGGCTTGCCGTTCAACAACAGCAGGCCGTTTTCAATGCTGACCTGACGGAAGCCAACGTCACAGGCTTCAGCTTCCAGCAGCGTACCGTCGGCGGTATGCAGTTGCACCACGGCACGATACAGATTCGGCGTCTCGGCGCTCCATAATGCTGGGTTTTCGACGTTCAGACGCAGGGTGATTCGGTCATGGTAAGCGCCGCGCTCATCAATGATGTCACTGCCTAATGGGGCGTTTTTTTCGCCGACTAACATTTCGCCATCCCACATCTGTACCGTCACGCGTAAATCATCGCGCAGCTCGCCCTTCACCCGGACTTCCGCTTCCAGAACCGCGCGGCTAAAGTCATCGTTGAAACGGGTGTTGATCCGCAGGTCGCTGATTTGCGTGGTGGGTTTATGCAGCAAAGCAACATCGCGGAAAATCCCGCTCATCCGCCACATGTCCTGGTCTTCCAGATAGCTACCATCGCTCCAGCGCAGCACCATGACCGCCAGACGGTTTTCGCCATTGTGCAGATAATCGCTAAGATCAAATTCAGACGGCAGGCGGCTGTCCTGCCCATAGCCCACCCAGCAACCGTTGCACCACAGATGGAACGCCGAGTTCACGCCATCAAAAATGATTCGCGTCTGTCCTTCCTGAAGCCAGGCATCGTCAACGCAAAATGTGAGCGAGTAACAACCAGTAGGGTTATCAGTCGGTACAAACGGCGGGTTAACCGGTATGGGATAGGTGACGTTGGTATAAATCGGTGCATCATAACCGTCCATCTGCCAGTTGGACGGTACGTTGATGGTATCCGCCTGCGACAGATCGCTTGTCAGCCAACTTTCCGGCACCGCTTCAGGCGAGGCAAACCAGGTGAATTGCCACTGTCCGTTCAGACTGAATTTCTGCGCAGATTTCCGATTAGCGCGAGCGTCATCAGCATTCTGCCAACTGTAAAAAGGAGGGTGCGCCTCCAGGCGGTTGAGTTGCGTTACGCCTGGATTTTCCCAGTCGCGTCGAGCCAGCACCGCAGCGAGTGAATTTGTGTTCAGGGGCATAGCTGTATCCTTTTAGAAATTGTTATCCGCTCACAATTTAAATCAAAATAGAGGTATAACGTTATTTCTGTAAAGGATGAGATGAGCAATGAGTGAACTCACTCACACAATTTTACCCGTTCATATTTTGGGCGATAGCTGGGAAATCTGACGTGCGAGCTGGATGAGTGAATCGGCGAGGGCCTCAGGGGAGGTCGTGTGGTTGTTGGGAGGCCGAACGGTTTTACGTTGAATCAATGACACGGGCAGTAGCTGGTTGTTAGTCGCGGGTTCTCCGCCAGAGAGTTGCAGCAGTTTGTCTACACTCGTTTTGCCGAGCAGCGAAAAATCCTGCCTGATGGTCGTCAGCGGTGGGATATAGCAGGCGCTATCCTCAGTATCGTCATAACCAATAACGGAAATGTCGCTCGCCACGCGTAGACCAAATTCGCTAATCGCCCGCATCGCGCCCAGCGCCATCTGATCGTTAGCCACCAGTATGGCGGAGGGGATCGTCCCGTCATTAAGCATTTGCTGAGTTTGCTGAAAACCGGACATCGCGCTCCAGTCGCCTTCTGTTTCAGCAACCAGCTGTAGCTGATAGTGCGCCAGATATTTATGCCAGCCTGCGAGTCTCAGCCGCGCGGAAACCGAAGAATGCGGCCCGGCCAGTAGCGCAATGCGCTGATGCCCATGCTCTACCAGATGTTCAACACCCAGACGCGCGCCGTCATCGTGAGAAAAAATAATGCTGTTAATGGGGGACTGGTCGGAAACGTCGAGAAAGAGTACCGGCACGTTGCCGCAGCTTGCCGCCACCGCAATAGCGTCGTTTTCATCGAGCGGATAGTTAACGATCAAACCGGTTACCCGTTGCGTCAGCAGGTTATGTACCGCCGCTTTGCAGGCTTCAACACCGTTGCGCTCCACCATGGCAATCACGACGCTGGCGCCTGATCTGTCGGCGCGAGATTTGATGGCCGCGACAATCTGTGACGGCGCGTGCAGCGCAAGGTTGGCAGTCGCTACGCCAATAAGCGGCGTCTGTTTTCCCGCCAGCTGCTGCGCAACGCGATTGGGAATGTAATTCAGCTCCGCCATCGCGGCTTCAACTTTTTCACGGGTTTTAGCGGAAACATGGTCAGCCTGATTCACCACACGGGAAACGGTCTGATAGGAGACCCCCGCGTGATCTGCGACATCGTATAGCGTTACCTGTTTCACATTCATCACCCTGATTTTACAGTTGTCTGCACGCTATGATGCCATACTCCACCAGGCTTTCACTATGTCGCTGGCGAGTGAATTGCATGGTACATAGGGGTTTCTATAGACCCTCTGGCAACCTCAATGCTGCGCTCCGCAGCATTTTTTATATTTACGCCCGCTGCCGCACGGACAAGGGTCGTTGCGGGTAGCCGATTTCGGCTGCTGCTGCGCCTCTTTCGCCAGCCACTGCATAATCGCCGGAAGCGGATAGCCATTGTCCAGAAGCTGCCGCCAGACGTTCATATAAGGCGTCACGTGCTTGAAAAAGTGCTTATAGCCCGCGCACAGATAGTTGTGGCCAGGACGCCCGCTCGGCGAAACGGCAAAACGGTGCTTCGGGCAGCCGCCATGGCAAACAAAGCGAAACTCGCAGCTGCGGCAATCCGCCGTCAGCGTCTCTTTTTTGGCCTGACCAAAGGCGATGGCCTGTTCGCTATTGTTTAACTCCCGAATACTCTGCTGGTGAATATTACCCAGCTTATGCTCCGGGTAAACAAAGTGATCGCAGTTATACAGATCGCCGTTCGATTCCAACGCGAAAGCATGTCCGCAGGTTTGGGAATGCACGCACAGCACCGGCGGCTGGCCGGTCCACGCCGCTAACGCAACGTCAAACATCTGCACGTAGACGCTATCGACGTCGCGTCGCACCCAGATATCGAAAATTTGGTTCAGGAATTCACCGAACTGCCAGGAGGGCACCGTCCAGGGCGCAAGCCGCGCCGCGCTTTCTCCCGGCAGCACCAGCTGCAGCGGCGACGAGGCGTCGCTGCTCATGCGCTCGACCAGCGGAATAAACTGCATATAGCGTGAGCCCGCCGCCAGCAGGAAGTCATAAACCTCGCGGGCGTGATCGACGTTATGCTTGCCGACCACCGTCAGGGTGTTGAACTCGACGTTATGCGCCTTCAGCAGCGCCATTGCCGCAACGACCTTATCGTGAGTTCCCTTTCCGGCGCGGTTGACGCGGTACTGGTTATGCAGATGCGCAGGGCCGTCTATCGACAATCCCACCAGAAAACGCTGCTCGGCAAAAAATTGCGCCCACTCATCGTCCACCAGCACGCCGTTGGTTTGCAGGGCATGATCGATCTTTTTGCCGTTGGCGTATTTACCACAAAGCTCAACGACGCGGCGAAAGAACGGCAGCCCCATCATCGTCGGCTCACCGCCTTGCCAGGCAAAGGTCACCGCATCGCCAGACTGGGCCTCGATATGCTGGCGAATATAGTTTTCCAGCGTCTCGTCGGACATGCGCCAGTTTTTATTGCGTTCTGGATAAAGCGCTTCCTTTTCCAGATAAAAGCAGTAGGTACAATCGATGTTACACACCGAGCCGCTCGGTTTTGCCATCACGTGGCAGCTATTAATCATACTCATTTTCCCTGATTCGATGGCCCAGTATACTCTATGGATTTCGAGTTGCAGGAAGACGGCAAATGAGCGAATCCCCGGGAGCGTACATAAGTACGTGACTGGGGTGAGCGAGTGCAGCCAACGCACATGCAACTTGAAAGACGACGAGTATAAACTCTGCCATTAGCTATTCTCCACAACGTACTGATAGCAGCTGGCGATATGGCGGGCGATGGTGTATTCCACCAGCTCTCCGCGATCGTTAAAGCCCTGACGGGTCTTCACCAGCAGCGGCTCCCCTGCGGCAACCTGCAAAATATCGCAGTCCTGCGCGGTGGGCAGTTCGGCGGTAATCGTATCTTTATAGCCTTCGATGTTCTCGCCGCGCAGCTCCAGCGCGCTGTACAACCCTTCTTTAAACGCTTCTAACGTCAATTCGCCCAGACGCGGCGTTAGCCAGATGTAGTTTACCTGCGCGGGGAGTTCGTTTTGCCGATAAATCGTGCGGGTGAGACGCTGAATTTTCTGCTCCGCCGGGAGAGCGAACGCCTGCGCCACATCCGGCGGCGGCAAAAGATGTTCCAGTATCAGATTATGTCGCGAAATAGAGTGCTGCTGCTGGCCGTCGACCAGCCGGATACGGGTCTTTACTCCCTGTTTCTCGGAGGTGCTGATGACCATCGTGCCGATACCGGCCTGGCGTTTTACCAGCCCTTTGGCAGCCAGTTCAGCCAGCGCGCGCCGCGCCGTAATACGGCTGACGCCAAAAAGCTCTTCAAACTCGGCTTCGGTAGGCAGGACATCATTCTTCTTGTAGGCCCCACTTCTCAGTTTCTCGAGCAGAATGTCGTAAAGCTGAGCGTATAAAGGCTTCGCACCGCGAGAATAGTCCAGTTCTTCTTTCATTAACTTCGCACTCCTGTTCCCCGGCCGCAGCCGGGGCTACCCCTTAATCAAGTCGCATTTCTAGCGCCATCTTATAGTACACGCTCTGATGCTGCTCCTCTGGAACATCGTTCTGCACGAAAGCCCACAAATTTTCCCGATCCCATGTTGGCTGGCAGGATGACTGAAGCTTCTCTGCGAGCGCATGCTGACCGCTACCTTCCAAATGCTGCAGCAGCGCAAACAGGCCGTAGCGCACCTGCGGCGCAAAGGCGGCCAGCTCCGGCAGCAGATGCGGATCCAGCCCCAGCAGCGGACTTTGCGCATCATCCAGGCCATAGCGCGCGTACAGCTCAGCGGGCGCATCGTTTTCCTGCATCATGCGAATCATCTGCTCCACTAGCCGCCGCGCGACCTGTTCATCACGGCACTGGGTTTGTTGCGTTGGATCGGCCTCTAAATCATACAGACGATGACCAAAGCGATCGGCACCGCGGGTCATCACCGACTCGGCGGGGATTTTCATCACCGGGCAGCCTTTGGTAAAGCTAAATGGCGGATGCAGCGTCATCTCCCGCAGCTCCTGCGGCGTAAAACGGCGATTAATGCGCGTCGGCATCAGCGTGTATTCGTACAGGCCATCGATGCCTTGTTCAATGGGCGAGCGCATATAAACATAGCGACCATCGGTAATATTGATATGGCAGCCGTGATAGCCAAACAGGGCATAGTCACGCACTGGCGTATCGTCGCACAGCGCGGGAAGCAGCGACACGCCCTGCATATCCGCCGGTTTATCCAGACCAAAGCAGTCCAGCAGCGTCGCCGGAATATCAATTGTTTGCGCCAGCGCCTGACGGGATTCGCCCGCACCGCCGTGCTGCGGGTGCCAGATAAATAAAGGAATATTCGCCACTTCGTTATACAGCGGCATGATATTTTTTCCCCACCACTCGTGCTCACCGAGCAGAAAACCGTGGTCGGTATTGACGATCAGCATCGTATCACGCCACAGGTCGTAGCGATCCATATGGTCCAGCACCTTGCCAACATACGCATCGACCATGGTCAGTAGTGCCATATAATACTTCTGGATCATGCTCTTGCGTTCGGCGCTTTCGGTAACAAAGTAGTACGGCGGCCAGCCGTCAAACTGCGAAGGATCGTCAATGCCGTACATCTTCAGGTACTTTTCCGGCACGAAAAACGGCTCATGCGGATCGAAACACTCCAGTTGTAAAAACCAGTTATCGCTGGCGTGGTTGGTATCAATAAACTCCAGCCCTTTGCCGATCGTCCGCGCCAGATGATGGTCTTCTTCGTTGTGCATAAACTGCACGTTGATCTGATGCTGTACCCGGCTGGCGATCTTCCGCTGCTTGATCTCCTCCGGCTCGCCGGATTCGTAGCGATATTCTGGCTTATCAACGACGCCTTTCCAGGCGTCGCCTTCCTGACCACGCACAAATTCGTAGGTGCTGTAGCGCGAATGATAGGTCGCCCCGCCGTCGCGCCAGTAGTGCTTGTGGTCCGTCACCAGATGAGTGTGAATACCGTTTTTCTTCAGCAGCTCCGGAACCGAATCATCGAACGGCTCGATCGGCGACCAGCCGCGGTGTAAAAAATTATAGCGTCCGGTATGCAGTTCCCGGCGGGCGGGCATACAGGGCATGCTGCCGACGTAGCCGTTATCGAAACGGACCGTGCGTTCCTTCAGACGCTGAAAATTCGGCGTAATCGCCCGATCGCTGCCGTAGGCCGACAGCAGGCGCTTATTCAGCGAATCAAACATCAACATAATCGCTTTCATGCTTTACTCCTTAATCCTTCCTTCACGCCGTTTCTTTATCGTAACCGCGCATTTTGCCAACGATGTAAGTCAGTACAAAAGCCGCGGCGCAGCCGACCAGCCAGGAAATGATGTACTGCAAATATTTACCGTCAGCGATGAGCGGCAGCGCGGATAGCCCGGCTGCGCCAACGCCGTTGGTCGAGACGCCCAGCAGCACCACCATCATTCCGCCAAAACCGGCACCGATAGAACCGGTAATAAAGGCGAATCCGGCCGGAATATTGACGCCGAAAATGGTGGGTTCGCCTACTGCCAGAATGGAGGTTGGGATTGCGCCTCTGGCGATTTTTTTCATCACCGGGTCGCGGGTCAGCAGCAGTACCGCCGTCGCCGCGCCGACCATTCCGGCGTTGGACATGATCTGGATGGCGAACAGCGGCGCGTGGCCGGTGGCGTTAATCATCTCAAGATGGATTGGAAACAGGCCGTGGTGCAGGCCGAGCGAAATCAGGAACGGAAACAGCGCCGAGAGCACAAAGCCCGCTGCGATGCCGCCGGTAGAAAGCAGGCCGTTCAGCCCGTGCAGAATACCGTTAGAAACCACGCCCGCCACGGGCATAATTACCAGCAGCAGCGCCGCCGCCATCACCACCAGCACGATAGTCGGCGTCACCACCACATCCACAATATCCGGCACAAAGCGCCGGACCTGTTTTTCCAGCAGGCACATCAGCCATGCGCAAAGAATGACGCCAATCAGCCCGCCCTGCCCCGGGATCAGCCCCAGCGCGGTAATCTGCGGCACAATAGTGATCGCCCCCAGCAGGCCGCCCATCACCGCGTTGCCGTCAAACTCCTTCGCCGCCGTCACCCCGGTATAGATGGCGAGAAAACCGAACAGCGCCTTCGAGACGATATCGAGAAACTGGCTCACGCCCAGCATGTGCCGTTGGTCGAGTACTACTTGAGTCGGCGACAAGTCCCCCAGCGCCGCGACGTGATGCGCCAGCGCCCAGGAAGCAGCGGAGTTGACCAGCACGTTGTTAATACCCATCAGGATACCGGCCGCAATCAGCGACGGTAGAATTGGTACAAAGATATTGGCGATATGCTTGAGGATAACTTTGGTACGGGTTTGCTTTTTCGCTTTCTCCCGCGCCAGTTTTGCTTTTTGCTCTACGCTGCTGAGCGGCGCATCACCCGCAGGCTGGTCTTTCAGCAGCGCGTTAATCACATTCGCAACTTTGGTCGATTTCCCCGGCCCGACGATCACCTGCAAGGTATCGTCCTCCACCACGCCGAGCACGCCGTCGATACTTTTAAGTGCGGCGATATCCACCTGTGATTGCTCAGCGATGGTCATTCGGACGCGGGTCATACAGTTGGTGACATGCAGCAAATTCGACAGGCCACCGCAGTGCTTCACAATCGCATTTCCCACCTGGTTGTAGTCCATACAGAGGTTCCTTTATTCTTTTGGTGGTGATTGTTATAACAATATAATGTTATCATATTTGTGAGGGCGATCATAAAGGCGAATTAACGATCGTTTTTGGCGGGTGGTAGCTGGCCGGACTACTGTTCACAGCCGTCTGCGGGCCGGTCGCCCGGAAAGATGTGCAGCATCACCTTTGGGAAATGCGCCGGACCTGATGCATCGGCGTGGCTTCATCCCGGGGGCGGCGCTCAACGCGCCTTGCCCGGGCTACAGGTCCGTGCGTTCTGCGGGTTTGGTAGCCCGGAAAGATGTGCAGCATCGCCTCCGGGAAATACGCCGGACCTGATGCATCGGCGTGACTTCATCCCGGGGGCGTCGCTCGACGCGCCTTGCCCGGGCTACAGGTCCGTGCGTTCTGCGGGTTTGGTAGCCGGGTAATTCTACATTACCCCTGACGCAGGTTCTGCGCGGCTTTGACCATGTTAGCCAGCGCGGCACGGGTTTCCGGCCAGCCGCGGGTTTTCAGGCCGCAGTCCGGGTTCACCCACAGGCGCTCTGCTGGGATACGCTGCTCCGCTTTCTTCAGCAGGGCTTCAATCCACTCCACGCTTGGGACGTTCGGCGAGTGAATATCGTAGACGCCCGGCCCGATTTCGTTCGGATAGTCGAACTCTTCAAACGACTCCAGCAGCTCCATGTCGGAACGCGAGGTCTCGATGGTAATGACGTCGGCATCCAGCGCGGCAATGGAATCCATAATGTCGTTAAACTCGCAATAACACATATGGGTGTGGATCTGGGTGTCATCCTGCGCCACGGCGGCGTTAATGCGGAACGCTTCGACGCCCCACGCCAGGTAAGCATCCCAGTCGCTGCGCTTCAGCGGCAGACCTTCGCGCAGCGCCGGTTCGTCAATCTGAATAATACCGATCCCAGCGGCTTCCAGGTCTGCTACCTCATCCCGCAGCGCCAGCGCAATCTGCTTCGCGATGGTTTCACGGGTCACGTCTTCGCGCGGGAATGACCAGCAAAGAATGGTCACCGGACCGGTCAGCATTCCTTTTACCGGTTTGTCGGTCAGCGACTGGGCGTATTTCGCCCACTCGACGGTGATCGCTTCCGGGCGGCTAACATCGCCGATCACTACTGGCGGTTTAACGCAGCGGGAGCCGTAGCTCTGCACCCAGCCGTTCTGAGTGAAGATAAAACCGTCCAGGTGTTCACCGAAATATTCCACCATGTCGTTACGCTCGGCTTCACCGTGCACCAGCACGTCCAGCCCCAGGCGCTCCTGCTCCACAATCGCCTGCTTGATGTGCTCTGCTATGCCGGTACGATAGTTATTCGCATCGAGATTGCCCTTTTTGAAGTCCAGACGCAGGCCGCGAATTTCCGTGGTTTGCGGGAAAGAACCGATAGTGGTGGTCGGCCAGGCCGGGAGCTTAAAGCGCGCCCGCTGCGCTTCGGCACGCACCTCATAGGCGCTCGCGCGCTGGCTGTCCTCGGCGGTAATCACCGCCAGGCGTTTTTCGACCGCCGCGTTATGCACGCGAGTCGAGTGGCGACGGGCCTGGATCGGCGCGCTCCATTCGGTAATTGCGGCAGTATCACCGCTGTTCAGGGCATCACGCAGCAGCGCCAGCTCGGCGCATTTTTGCAAAGCGAAGGCAAACCAGCTCTTCACTTCCGCATCCAGACGAGTTTCCACGCTCAGGTCGATCGGGCTGTGCAGCAGGGAACAAGAAGAAGCCACCCACAGATCGCGTTTACCGACGATGTCTTTAATCTGCGCGTATTTCTCGGTGAGATCGGCGCGCCAGACGTTGCGACCGTTGATCAGCCCCGCAGAGAGCAGCCAGCCGACAGGCAGACGTTGGTGCAGCTCTGCTACATCATCTTTACCGTGAACAAAATCAACGTGCAGACCCTGTACCGGCAGCGCGGTAATGGTATCAAGGTTCGCCGTAATGCCTTCAAAATAGGTGGTCAGCAGCAGCTTAACCTGGCCGCTAAGCGCCTCATAAGCCGGTTGGAAGGCCGCCAGCCACTCCTGCGGCAGCTCGAGCACCAGCGCTGGTTCATCAATCTGTACCCACTCAATGCCGCGTTTTGCCAGCTCAGTCAGCACCTGCTGATAGACCGGCAGAATATCGTTCAGCAAGCTCAGGCGGTCGAACTGCTCGCCTTTCACCTTACCGAGCCACAGGTAAGTGACCGGCCCCAGCAGAACGGGTTTGACCTTGTGGCCCAGCGCCAACGCTTCGTCCACTTCATCCAGCAGCTGAGTCCAGGTCAGTTTGAACTGCTGGCCCTTCACGAATTCCGGCACCATGTAGTGGTAGTTGGTGTTAAACCATTTGGTCATTTCCGCTGCGGCAGCCGGTTCACCGGTCGGTGCGCGACCTCGGCCAATGCGGAACAGGGTATCGATATCGACGGAGTCGTCTTTGTTCTGATGACGAGCCGGCACGTTGCCGAGCAGCAGGCTGGTGGTCAGAACATGGTCGTACCAGGCGAAATCACCCACCGGCAGCAGATCAACGCCTGCCTGCTTCTGCTGTTCCCAATGGCGAGCACGCAGCTCACGCCCAACCGCCAGCAGTTCTTCACGGCTGGTGTTGCCTGCCCAGTAGCTCTCTTGCGCTTTTTTCAGCTCGCGGCGCAGGCCAACGCGAGGGAAACCGAGGGTGTGGTTAATAATTGTCATTTTTTGAGCCTCATAATTGTAATCCGAAAGATTTCGGATTTAGGGAAGGCGGCAAACTTGCTCATCCCCAGGAGCTTACTGAAGTAAGTGACTGGGGTGAGGAAGTGCGGCCAACGCACCATAAATTCGAAAGATAAAGGATTTAGCCATCCAGATGTTTACACATCCATAATGTGAATGTACTGTATATTCCTCAAGCGCAAATTATTCATGCCGAAGTGAAGGACTTTCATGATCGAAATTAAACACCTGAAAACGCTCCAGGCGTTGCGGAATAGCGGTTCTCTGGCAGGCGCGGCAGCGGCCCTGCACCAGACCCAATCCGCCTTGTCCCACCAGTTCAGCGATCTGGAACAGCGCCTTGGCTTTCGTCTATTTGTGCGTAAAAGCCAGCCGCTGCGCTTTACCCCACAGGGAGAGATTCTGCTACAGCTAGCCAATCAGGTACTGCCGCAAATTAGCCGCGCCTTGCAGGATTGCAATGAGCCGCAGCAAACCCGTCTGCGTATCGCCATCGAATGCCATAGCTGTATTCAATGGCTCACCCCGGCTCTGGAGAATTTCCGCGCCCGCTGGCCGCATGTGGAAGTGGATTTTCAGTCCGGAGTCACCTTTGACCCGCAGCCAGGGTTGCAGCAGGGTGAGCTGGATCTTGTGATGACCTCTGATATTCTGCCGCGCAGCGGTCTGCACTATTCACCGATGTTTGATTTTGAAGTGCGTCTGGTGCTGGCGCCGGATCATCCGCTGGCGGCAAAAACGCGGATTGCGCCTGAGGATTTAGCCACCGAGCTGCTGCTGATTTACCCGGTGCAGCGCGCGCGCCTGGATATCTGGCGTCACTTTTTACAACCAGCAGGGATCAGCCCGCAGCTGAAGAGCGTCGACAATACGTTGCTGTTAATTCAGATGGTGGCCGCACGGATGGGTATCGCTGCCCTGCCGCACTGGGTAGTAGAAAACTTTGAACGCCAGGGCCTGGTGGTGACCAAAACCCTGGGCGAGGGACTGTGGAGCCGGCTGTACGCCGCAGTGCGCGATGGCGAGCAGCGGCAGCCGGCCACCGAGGCGTTTATTCGCTCAGCGCGGAACCACGCTTGCGACCACTTACCGTTTGTGAGGAGTGCGGAGCGACCCAACGCCGATGGACCCACAGCGAGGCCAGGATCACCAGAGCTCCAATAATAAAGCTCGGCCAGCGGGGCTGCTCCTGCCAGATGGCAAGGTTCACCAGCAGCCCGGCGGGCACGTGCATATTGTTCATGATGCCGAGCGTACCAGCATCAACCTGGGTGGCACCGTAGTTCCACATAAAATAACCGATTCCCGACGCCGCCACGCCAAGAAAGACCAGAATGCCCCACTGTAGCGACGTTTCCGGCATTTTCTGCGCGTTACCCATCAGACTCCAGGCAACTACCGCCACCAGAAATGCCCCGATATAGAACCAGGCGAAAGCGTTATGCTGTGGCATCGGGCGCGTTTCCATCAGGCGCTTATAGCCCACCATCCCGATAGCGAAGCTGATGTTGGAGAGCTGTACCAGGATCAGACCGGTCCAGAAATGGTTGGTCACCTGGTCATAGCGAATAATTCCTGCGCCAATAACCGCCAGCAGCGCGCTGCAGGCATAGCCCCAGCGCAGGCGACGTCGGCTCATGAGATCGTAGATTAGAGTAATATAGAGCGGCGTCAGAACGGTAAACAGCAGGAGCTCAGAGACCGTCAAATAGAGGTAGGCGTGGAAGCTCAACATATACATGATACCAAGCTGCATCGCGCCCACCAGCATATACAAGCCAATAGTTGTCAGGCTTTGTCCACGGGTACGCAGGAAGGGCAAAAACACCAGCGCCGCCAGGCCAACGCGCGCCAGCACCGCGAAATAGCTATCGACATGACCCGCCAGATATTCGCCGTACAGGCTAAAGGAAAAGGCCCACAGAATGGTGGTGATAATCAGTAGCGCCACAATGAATGTCTCATAGATTAAAGAACATTCATTGTAGCGAAGAGGTCAGTTGACAACTGCTCAATTATAGAGCAGTTGTCAATCTTTTTTAGTCGAGATACAGTTTACGCAGATAGTGCGGTACGGCGTCATCGGCGTTGCTGCCGATCACTTCCAGCTCAGGATGCAGGTCCTTCAGGCGCTGGTGCGCGTTAACCATAATGCAGCCCTTACCCGCCATCGACAGCATTTCCGCATCGTTCATGCCGTCGCCGAAGGCGATGCACTCTTTCAGGCTATAGCCGAGCATTTTCGCCACCGCTTCCAGCGCATGACCCTTCGATACGCCGCCTGCCATCACTTCCAGGCAGGTCACGGTAGAGAAACTCACGTTTACGCGGTCACCCCAGCGCGCGTTGATCGCCTGCTCCAGCGGCAGTAGCTGCTCATGCTTATCACAGGTGAAAAAGACCTTGCTGATCCCCTCAGGGTCCAGCTCGCCCGGCTCATACAGCTTGTAGTTGAACACTGCCTCTTTGAAGAAACGCATCTCCTCAGGACGATGGCGGTTCATAAACCACTCATCTTCACGGTAAACGTTGGTCACAATCGCCGGATCGTTGCGCATCATCTCAAACAGGTCGGTGGCGATATCGCGGTCAAGGTTGTGAGCAAAGATCTGATTCCCTTCGCTATCGTGCACTCGCGCACCATTGGAGGTGATCATGTAGGATTTAATGCCGAGATTATCGCGAATTTGCCCAACATCAATGTAATGGCGGCCGGTCGCGAACACAAAGTTGATACCGCGTGCGGTAAGCAGCTTCAGCGTCTCTTTAGCGTAGGGAGTTAAGCAGTGATCGGGGGAAAGCAGCGTGCCATCTAAGTCAGACGCAACAACCTGGTACATAAAAATTTTAACCTCTAAGCAGGGCGACTAGCGTTTCGCCAGATTAATTATGTCGACGGAAAAAATCGACGATAGCATTCAGCGCGACTGAGCGCAGGGCGTCCTTTTCAAAAAGGATCTCATGGTATGCCCCTTCTATGACAAACGGCTTATTCCCTTCACAGGGATGACCGGCAGCGGCACGGAGTTCACAGTAGCGATCGTGCATACGGTTATCAACCACCCGCTCTTCTTCAGCCTGGAGCAACAAAGTTGGCGTGACGTCTTTTTCTACCCCAGCCAACACCTCTTCGCCCGCGAGGATCCCCTCACGCACCCAGTGGAACGTCGGCCCGCCGACCCGCAGCTGCGGGTCATCGGCATAAAAACGTAGGTTGCGACGATAACGTTGACGGCTATGCGTCAGCACGTTGACCGCATAGGGCAACGCCCGCCAGCGGCCGGTACCGATGGCATACTCTTCGCGAATGCGCTGATGGCCCTCAGCCCAATCGAGAATATGGCGCACCATCCAGTCAGGAAAACGCATGACAATCCCGAACATCGGCGCGCAGAGCGCTATCGCGTCACAATGCTGCTGGTGACGCTGCAAAAATAGCGTCGCAATAGCTCCGCCCATCGAGTGAGCCAGTATATACCGTTTCCGCCAGTGCCCCGGAACCACTTCCTGTTGCCAGAATGCGGCAAGATCATCAACGTAATCGCTGAAATTGACGACGTGTCCACGGTGGGTATCAGAAAGCATCCGTCCGGAACGACCCTGCCCGCGATGATCGATAATCATCACATCAAAACCGCAATGGAAGAGATCGTAAGCCAGCTCGGCATACTTAACGTAGCTTTCAATGCGACCCGGACAGATAACAATCACCCGGTCATTACTCTTGGCGCAGAAGCGAACAAAGCGCACCGGAACATTATCCACGCCCCTGAATTCCGCTTCTTCTCGCTGACGCCAGAAATCGGTCAGTGGCCCCATGGTAAAGGCCGCGAACGCGTTTTCTCGTGTTTCCCAGTCCTTTTGCTGCAAAAACATCGGGCTTACACCCCTGATAACCGCTGAAAATCGTTTTTTTATCGTGTATCACACAATGCTTACACAATAGCGTATTGTGGCATAAAAACAGACAATCAGGGAGTTTCTCATGACGTTCGAGTGGTGGTGTGCCTATCTGCTGACATCTATTATTCTCAGCCTGTCGCCGGGTTCCGGGGCGATTAATACCATGACCACCTCAATCAATCATGGCTATCGCGGGGCGGCGGCCTCGATTGCTGGTCTACAGACCGGGCTGGGCATTCATATCGTGCTGGTCGGCGTCGGTTTGGGCACGCTATTTTCCCGCTCGCTGTTAGCCTTTGAAATCCTCAAATGGGCAGGCGCAGCCTATCTTATCTGGCTCGGGATTCAGCAATGGCGGGCCGCGGGTTCAATCGATCTCAATACCCTTGCGAAAGTGCAGACTCGCGGAAAGCTCTTTAAACGCGCGGTGTTTGTTAACCTGACCAATCCGAAAAGCATCGTGTTTCTTGCCGCCCTATTCCCGCAGTTTATCGTGCCCAATCAGCCTCAGGTAATGCAGTACCTCGTGCTCGGCACCACCACTATCGTGGTCGATATCATTGTGATGATTGGCTACGCGACGCTGGCCCAACGCATCGCGGCGTGGATTAAGGGGCCGAAACAGATGAAGGCGCTGAACAAGGTATTCGGCTCGCTGTTTATGCTGGTCGGGGCGCTGCTGGCTTCCGCCCGTCACGCCTGATGAATGGAATCACGCTCGCAATTTGAGGTTCACCTTGTGGACGCAGCAACGTCGTCACTCGAGGGCGCACGCAAAGAGAGAAGATAATTCTTTTGCGTACTGTCGACTCCGCAGCGCCAATGCCAGAATGCCGCCAGATGCTCTTATTCATGGACGAAAACAATGGCGGAAGCGGCAACTCCACATGATGCGGTATTCAGAACCTTTCTCTCCCGCGTGGAAACCGCGCGGGACTTTATTGAGATCCACCTGCCGCCCTCGCTAATTCAGATTTGCAAACTGGATACACTGCGCCTGGAATCAGGGAGCTTTATTGAAGACGACCTGCGGCCTTATTACAGCGATATACTCTATTCACTGGAGACCACCAGCGGTCAGGGCTACGTGCATGTCCTGATTGAACACCAAAGCTCGCCCGATAAACTGATGGCGTTTCGCTTGATGCGTTACGCCATCGCCGCCATGCAGAGGCATCTCGAGAATGGGCACAAGACGCTGCCGCTGGTGATCCCAATTCTCTTTTATCAGGGGCGGCGAAGCCCCTACCCCTGGTCCCTGAACTGGCTGGAGAGCTTTGCCGATCCGGATACTGCACGCCAGCTATACGCCAACACCTTTCCGCTGGTGGATATCACCGTTATCCCCGATGACGAAATCATGCAGCACCGCAGTATGGCGGCCCTGACGCTGGTGCAAAAGCATATTCGCCAACGCGATATGGCTGAGCTTCTGGACAAGCTCACCAGTCTGCTGATGCTCGAACAGATGAGCAGACAACAGATTACCGTACTGATAAAATATATGACCCAAGCGGGAGAAGAGCAGGACGTTCGACCGTTATTATATGAGCTGGCACAGCGGGTGCCGCAGCATGGAGAAGTACTGATGACTCTGGCAGAAAAGTGGCTCGAGGAAGGTATGCAGAAGGGCATCAAGGAAGGCATAAAAAACGGCAAGCGCGCCGCCTTTATGGAAGTCGCAAAAGCAATGCTCAACCGGGGCATCGATGATACTGCGGTTATGGAAATGACCGGTCTCACACCTGACGATTTGCAGCAGCTCCGTCATTAATACCCGGCCCACCCGTAAACCCCTGGACGGGCCGCAGAATACTTAGCGCGAAAGAATCAGGTGAATGCCGAAACCGGCGAACAGCGTACCGGCGAAGCCGTCGATCCACTTCGCCATCCGCTGATAGCCGCGGCGCATCCCCGGTAGGGCAAACAGGCTGGCAACCACCGTAAACCAGGCCAGGGTCTCCAGTACGATCAGCAGAAAAATGCCCCAGCGCGCGCTGGCGGTAACGTCGTCGCCAACAAACAACGAGAACACAGAACCGAAGTAAATAATCGCTTTCGGGTTCGCCAGGTTGGTGAGTAGCCCCTTCAGGAAGCTCCGGCCGCTACGCGCCAGCTCAACCTGTGGCTCCGCCGCCGCTACGTCGCTTTTCTTCAGCGCGCCGCGCAGCATCTGGAAGCCCATCCAGCACAGATACAGCCCGCCGCCGACCATGATAATGGTGTGCAGCCAGGCCATTTTCTCGATAATCAGGTTCAGGCCGAGCAGCGCTACGCCCGCCCACACCATCACGCCGCAGGTGATCCCCAGGACGCCCATCATCGCCTCTTTGCGGGAGCGGCTAACGGCGGTTTGTGAGACAAAGAAAAAATCCGGTCCCGGACTCATCAGCGCAATGATATGCACCAGCGCCACGGTGAGGAAAAGCGTCAACATGATTAACTCGCAGGAAAATAGTAAGGACGAAAACTATATTTGCACTTTTTCGTCTGGCTGACTACTCATCATCGCCATCCACGTGCGCACGGATCAGAGCCATAAACTCTTTACCAAAACGCTCAAGCTTACGCGTGCCCACGCCGTTCACGCTGAGCATCTCACCTGCGCTCAGCGGCGTTTGTTCGGCCATCTCAATCAGCGTCGCATCGTTAAACACGACGTACGGTGGGATATTCTCTTCGTCGGCGATCGCTTTACGCAGTTTACGCAGCTTCGCGAACAGTTTGCGATCGTAATTACCGCCGAAGGATTTCTGCATCGCCTTCGGCTTCAGCGCCACAATGCGCGGTACGGCAAGCTGTAGCGTAACGTCGCCGCGCAGAACCGGGCGAGCAGCTTCGGTGAGCTGTAGCGCGGAGTGCTGGGCAATATTCTGCGTCACCAGCCCCAGGTGAATAAGCTGACGGATAACGCTGACCCAGTGCTCGTGACTCTGCTCGCGACCGATACCGTAGACCGGCAGCTTATCGTGTGCCATATCGCGAATACGCTGGTTATTAGCGCCGCGCAGCACTTCCACCACGTAGCCCATACCAAAACGCTGATTGACGCGATAAATCGTCGACAGCGCCTTACGCGCGTCCATTAAACCGTCGTACTGCTTCGGCGGGTCGAGGCAGATATCGCAGTTTCCGCACGGCTCCTGACGCCCTTCGCCAAAGTAGTTGAGCAGCACCAGACGGCGGCAGGTTTGCGCTTCGGCAAACGCCCCCATCGCGTTCAGTTTATGACGCTCAATATCCTGCAACGGCCCGGCGGGCTTCTCTTCAAGGCAGCGCCTGAGCCACGCCATATCTGCCGGATCGTAAAACAGCATGGCTTCGGCAGGCAGGCCATCGCGCCCGGCGCGCCCGGTCTCCTGGTAATAGGATTCAATATTGCGGGGGATGTCGAAATGCACCACAAAACGCACGTTCGGTTTGTTGATGCCCATGCCAAAGGCCACCGTCGCCACCACGATTTGCAGGTCATCGCGCTGGAATTTCTCCTGCACATCAGCACGAACCTGATGTTCCAGGCCCGCATGGTACGCAGCCGCACTAACGCCGCGGCTTTGCAGACGCGCGGCGGTATCTTCCACTTTCGAACGGCTATTGCAGTAGATGATTCCCGACTTGCCGCGCTGATCCTGCACGTAGCGCATCAGTTGATCCAACGGCTTAAACTTTTCCATCAGCATATAGCGGATGTTGGGCCGGTCGAAGCTGCTGACCTGAATCAGCGGGTCATTCAACCCCAGCAGACGGACGATATCACGACGGGTGGTATCATCGGCGGTGGCGGTGAGCGCCATAAATGGGATCTGCGGTATCCGCTGACGCAGTTGACCGAGCGCGGCGTATTCCGGGCGGAAATCGTGGCCCCACTGGGAAATACAGTGGGCTTCATCAACCGCCAGCATCGACAGATTCCAGTGGCTGAGATGCTCAAGGAAGTTATCCAGCATCAGGCGTTCCGGGGCGATATACAGCAGACGAATTTGCCCGCTGCGACAGCCAGCCATCACTTCCTGCTGCTGCTCACGGCTCTGCGTTGAGTTCAGGCACGCCGCCGCTACGCCGTTGGCCAGTAGCTGATCGACCTGGTCCTTCATCAGTGAGATAAGCGGCGATACCACGACGGTCAGGCCGCCCAGCACCAGCGCCGGAACCTGATAACACAGCGACTTTCCGCCGCCGGTCGGCATCACCACCAGGCAATCGCGCCCTGCCAGCGCCGTATCGATAATGGTATCCTGGCCCGGGCGAAACTGCTGGTAGCCGAAGGTTTCTTGTAAAACCTGCTTAGCCAGCAATTCCTGATTTAATACTTCCGCCTGCGCCACATTGACCCCATATGCCTGAAAAGAAAACAGGCGCTATTTTCAGCGCCTGAGAGCCAGAGTGCAACGATTAAAACAGATCGTTGAGCATCAGCCCGACGCCGACGCGGGTCTGGTTAAAGTTATAATCGATGAGTGACTCACCATAACCGCTATAGACCTGAGTATAGACGCGCACATGTTTGGTGACCGGATAACTCACCCCAAGCTCAGCACCACCGTATCCGGTATTCCAGTTATATTGCCCCTGGGCGCTAAGAATCGCGTCGCCAAGTTGATAACCCACTTTCAGGCGGTAATAGCCCATATATTTGGTGATATCCGGGTTATCGTCAGTGCTGCCAATCACGTACCAGGGCTTCACCTCCACCAGCCAGTTGCCGTTCTGCGCCATCAAGCGGGTATAGAGACGATTCCAGCTGCGGGACGTGGGATCGGAGCGGCCGTTGGAGTCGTGGTTATAGCCCATTTCAACATCGCGCAATGTCCAGCCAGCAAACGAATAGTCGGTCGCAAAACCGAGGAACAACTGCGGCTCATAGTTGGTTTCGCGAAACGGTGCCGACTCCTTGCTGTTGGAGAGTTGCCACCAGGATTTCTGCGTATAAGAAGCCCCCAGCAGCGAGTTGTCGCCAAAGATCCCCCGCCATAGCGGAAAGCCGAGACTTAGCTGGAACTTCACTTCGTCTTTACGCGCGTTGTCAGCCCAATCGTAGCTGCGGATCGCTTCTTTATTGAGATCGCTGGTCCACGTATAGAGCAGATAGTTGCTCTCATAGGGATAAAGTAAGAACGGATTATCATGGTCCTGTAACAGGTTGGCGATAATACTCCCACGAACAGCCGGGGTGTCATGGACCTGTTGATTCACGAGCGCGTCCTGCGCCAGAACGCCAGCCGGAAGCGCAGCAAGCGCCAGCAGGCAGGCCAAAGAGATACGCATTGCTGTTCTCCTGGATGGATAATTATTATTTCTGTTTAACCCAACCAGCATTCTACCTATTTATGCGTCTTCTGACCTGTTATCCGTTCTTAAAGTAGAAATCAATATTTTAGAAGCATAAAATCAACATTTCGTTAACCTTTGGGATGTTGTTATGTCTGAACTGACCGCCGCCGCCGCCCTTAAGCTGGTGGGAGAAATCTTTGTTTATCATATGCCTTATAACCGTGCCTTAGGGCTGGAGCTGGAGCGCTACGAAAAAGAGTTTGCTCAGATCAGCTTTAATAACCAGCCGATGATGGTCGGCAACTGGGCACAAAGCATTTTACACGGCGGGGTTATCGCCTCCGCGCTGGATGTCGCCGCAGGGCTGGTCTGTGTGGGCAGCACGCTGACTCGCCACGACACTATCAACGAAGAAGAGCTGCGCCAGCGTCTTTCGCGGATGGGGACCATCGATCTGCGCGTTGATTATTTGCGCCCTGGCCGAGGGGAACGCTTCACCGCCACCAGCAGCCTGCTGCGCGCCGGTAACAAAGTGGCGGTGGCCCGCGTCGAGCTACATAACGAAGAGCAGGTTTATATCGCCAGCGCCACGGCGACGTATATGGTGGGTTGATTAGCCTAAATCGAGTAACATCACTCTCTTTGGCAATGGATTTGTACCGATGGATGCGAAACAAACGCGGGTAGGGGTTCTTCTGGCCCTGGCCGCCTATTTTATCTGGGGTATCGCACCTGCGTACTTCAAGCTTATCTACTATGTTCCCGCCGATGAAATTCTGACTCACCGCGTGATCTGGTCCTTCTTTTTTATGGTGGCGCTGGTCAGCATCAGCCGCCAGTGGCCGCAGGTCAAAAGGCTGCTTAAAACACCGAAAAAGGTCTTCCTGCTGGCGCTGTCGGCCGTGCTGATCGGCGGCAACTGGCTGCTGTTTATCTGGTCGGTCAACAACCATCATATGCTGGAAGCCAGCCTCGGTTATTTTATTAACCCGCTGGTGAACATCGTGCTGGGGATGATCTTCCTGGGAGAGCGCTTTCGCCGGATGCAGTGGCTGGCGGTGCTGCTGGCCGCCTGCGGTGTGCTGGTGCAGCTCTGGACTTTCGGCTCGCTGCCGATTATTGCGCTGGGCCTGGCGTTCAGCTTCGCCTTCTACGGCCTGGTGCGTAAGAAGATCGCCGTTGATGCGCAAACCGGGATGCTGTTCGAAACCCTGTGGCTGCTGCCGGTCGCCGCTATCTATCTGTTTGGCATTGCCGATAGCCCAACCAGCCATATGGGTCAGAACCCATGGTCGCTGAACCTGCTGTTAATCGCGGCGGGCGTGGTGACCACAATCCCGCTGCTGTGCTTTACCGGTGCGGCGACGCGTCTGCGCCTCTCCACGCTGGGCTTTTTCCAGTATATCGGTCCGACGCTGATGTTCCTGCTGGCAGTAACGTTTTACGGTGAGGTGCCGGGCGCAGATAAGATGGTGACCTTCGCCTTTATCTGGGTGGCGCTGGCGATTTTCGTGATGGATGCGATTTACACCATACGCAGAACGCGTAGGGCATAACGAAAAAAGGAGCCGAAGCTCCTTTTTTTACAGCCAGTTTTTGCGCTTAAAGTACAGATACGGCGCCAGACCGGCGAGCATCATAAAGACAATCGCGCCGGGGTAACCGAAGCTCCAGTGCAGCTCGGGCATAAATTCGAAGTTCATCCCATAGCTGGAAGCCACCAGCGTCGGCGGCAGGAACACCACGGAAACCACCGAGAAGATCTTGATGATGCGGTTCTGCTCGATATTGATAAAGCCCATCGCCGCCTGCATCAGGAAGTTAACTTTCTGGAACAGTGATTCGTTGTGCGGCAGCAGGGATTCGATATCGCGCAGGATCTCACGCGCCTGCTCCAGCTGGCCCGCCGGTAAACGCGCCTTACGCACGAGGAAGTTCAGCGCGCGCTGGGTGTCCATCAGACACAGGCGAACTTTCCAGCCGATATCTTCCTGCTCAGCGAGGGTAGAGAGTGCCTCATCGTAATCATCGCCCTGACGGCCTTCCATAATCACCCGGCTGAGTTTTTCCAGGTCGCTGTAGATGTTTTCAATTTCATCCGCCAGCTGTTCGATTTTGGTTTCGAACAGGTCAAGCAGCAGCTCGTAGGCATTGCCATCAACCATCGACTGGTTGCGAACGCGCATACGATACAGGCGGAAAGCGGGCAGCTCCCGCTCGCGCAGGGTGAACAGACGTCCTTCGCGGATAGTAAACGCCACGGTAGAGTTACCGGCGTGATCCTCTGCATCTTCAAAAAAGAAAAATGAGTGGATGTGTAGACCGTCTTCATCTTCAAAGAAACGCGCTGACGCTTCGATGTCTTCCAGTTCCGGGCGCGTTGCCAGGTTCTGGCCCAATTCCGTTTGCACGCGGCTTCGTTCTTCATCGTCAGGCTCGACCAGATCGACCCACACCGAACTGGCGAGGTGCTTGATCTCATCTGCTTCCAGACGCGTTAAACGATTATTTTCCAGTTGAAATGCGCTCAGCATGACCGGGACTCCCAATGCAAAAAAATTATCGGACAGTTCGGTGGGCACACAGAAACAATTTGGGTTTCAGACCATAAAGCCTGACTCAGAGCGACGGGAATAGAACGGGTCGCCGACAACCGCTAAGGCTATCAGCATAAGAGGATAGCCTTAGGAGTTGTTCCTGATGGACAGGAAGTTGAGCCAGCATCTACTGGGTGTGTCCAAGGCGAATGTCCTCTTAGCGTAATCGTGCGCGCATGTTACGCCAGCAAAAATTTGCCGTCAACCGATGTTCGGTCCGGCATAAGCACGCTTAAAAAGCGCTTCTGCATAGCGTAAGGCATCTTTATATATTCCTATTTTTAAACACATCATTTGAAATTTATTGAAACTAAAACTTAATATTGCTAACGCAGTCTCTCTTCTCACTTAAGGAAAATCATGAAAAGGATTATTGTTCCTGCCGCGTTATGTTTTACTCTTGCAGGCTGCGCGACTGGCGCGCCGGATATGATGGTGATACAACAGGCAACGGCCACACAGCTGGGATTAGCCTCCACCGATGAAGTCACGGTTTCTAACGTTGTGAAAGGCAAGCCAAGCGCCCTCGGCGGTAGTACAGTGACCTACGACGCCGTAACTGCGAGAGGGCGTAAATTTACCTGTAATACAATGATGATGCCTAATCTCAATCCGTTGGAAAAACCCACCTACACTTCGTTTCAGTGCCAACCTAAATAACCACACTTGCGCCGCAATGGCGCAAGTATTTACACTGTTTCCAGCCGCGCATAGGCAGCAACCAGCCACTTGATCCCTTGCCCCTGAAATGCGACCTGCAGACGACTGTGTTCGCCGCTGCCTTCAAGATTCACGATGGTGCCTTCGCCAAACTTAGCATGGCGCACACGCTGGCCCAGCTTATATCCAGTGTCGTTTTCCGCCATCGGGGTGCCCATGCGCTGATGACTCACCGGGCGACTGACCGTCGCGCGCAGCCGCACCTCTTCCACGCACGCTTCCGGCAGTTCGCCGATAAAGCGTGACGGACGATGATAAACCTCTTTGCCATACAGGCGGCGGGTTTCGGCATAGGTCAGGGTCAGCTTCTGCATTGCCCGGGTCACGCCAACGTAGGCCAGGCGACGTTCCTCTTCCAGGCGACCGCCCTCATCGAGCGCCATCTGGCTCGGGAACATCCCCTCTTCCACGCCGACGATAAACACCTGCGGGAACTCCAGCCCTTTCGCCGAGTGCAGGGTCATCAGCTGTACCGCGTCCTGCCAGGTGTCCGCCTGCCCTTCGCCCGCTTCCAGCGCGGCGTGGGAAAGGAACGCCTGTAGCGGCATCAGGTCTTCATCTTCTTCGTTGTAGCTGAACTGGCGCGTTGCCGTCACCAGTTCCTCTAAGTTTTCGATACGCGTCTGGCCTTTCTCGCCCTTCTCCTGCTCGTACATCGTGCGTAGGCCGGAATCCTTGATGACCCGGTCAGTCTGCACGTGCAGCGGCATATCAGCGGTTTCCTGCGCCAGAGCGTCAATCAGCTCCATAAAGCGCTGTAAGGCGCTGGCGGCACGACCGGCGAGAACTTTATCTTTTAGCAACTCGCGACAGGCCTGCCACAGCGTCAGCTGGCGGTCGCGCGAGGTCTGACGCACCACGTCCAGGGTACGATCGCCGATACCGCGCGTTGGGGTATTCACCACGCGTTCAAACGCCGCGTCGTCATTACGGTTGGCAATCAGACGCAGGTAGGAGAGCGCATCTTTGATCTCCTGGCGTTCGAAGAATCGCATACCGCCATAAATACGATACGGCATGCTGGCCTGTAGCAGCGCCTCTTCCAGCACGCGCGACTGGGCGTTGCTGCGATACAAAATCGCACACTGCGCCAGCTGACCACCGTTTTCCTGCCAGGTTTTGATGCGGTTGACGACAAAACGCGCCTCATCAAGATCGTTAAACGCACAGTAGAGCGAAATCGGCTCACCGTCGGCACCGTCGGTCCACAGCTTTTTGCCCAGACGCCCGCTGTTGTTCTCAATCAGGGCGTTCGCCGCGCTGAGGATATTGCTGGTCGAACGATAGTTCTGCTCCAGGCGGATAGTTTCTGCGCCAGGGAAGTCGTTGAGGAAGCGCTGGATGTTTTCCACCTGCGCACCTCGCCAGCCGTAAATGGACTGGTCGTCATCACCAACGATCATAACCTTGCCAGTGTCACCCGCCAGCAGGCGGATCCACGCATACTGAATGTTGTTGGTATCCTGGAATTCGTCCACCAGGATATTGGTAAAACGCTCGCGGTAGTGCTGGAGAATATGCGGTTTGTTGAGCCACAGCTCATGAGCGCGCAGCAGCAGCTCGGCAAAATCTACCAGCCCGGCACGATCGCAGGCTTCCTGATAGGCCTGATAAACCTTCTGCCAGGTCTGCTCAACCGGATTACCGTAGCTTTGAATATGATGCGGGCGCAGCCCTTCGTCTTTCTGACCGTTGATGTACCACATCGCCTGACGCGGCGGCCACTGCTTCTCATCAAGATTCATCGCCTTAATCAGGCGTTTAAGCAGGCGCAACTGGTCTTCGCTATCGAGGATCTGGAAATCCTGCGGCAGGTTAGCATCAAGGTGATGAGCGCGCAGCAGGCGGTGCGCCAGCCCGTGGAAGGTGCCGACCCACATGCCGCCCTGGGTGGTGCCCATCAGTTGGCCGATACGATGGCGCATTTCCGCCGCCGCTTTATTGGTAAAGGTCACCGCCATAATGGAGTAAGGCGAACAGTTCTCAACGCTCAGCAGCCAGGCGATGCGGTGTACCAGCACGCGTGTCTTACCGCTGCCCGCTCCGGCCAACACCAGCATGTTAGTACGTGTTGCCGCAACGGCTTCACGCTGTTTGTCATTGAGGCTGTCGAGCAGGTAAGAAACGTCCATTGGCACCGCCGGAAATGAGACGCCCGGCAACGTTCAGTTCACCGGGCTACTGTTAATTTATACAGAACTACTGACGATTATATCAGCGAGGTCAGAGATGCCAACCGTGAAATTTCGATGTGCGGCAGCAGGCGGCTGTCGGCGGTGTGCATCAGGTCTGCGCCCTGCGGTTTGATCCAACAAGCCTGCATGCCGCAGCGAATCGAGCCTGCCACATCGGTCGTTAAGTCATCACCGACGTGAAGAATTTCCCCTAGCGGAAGCGTCAGCCGTTCTGCCGCAAGATGATACATATCGGCAAAGGGTTTAGAGCGCCCATCCGGGCCCGCGCGCAGCACAAAGCGGAAGTAGTCGCTCAGGCCGAAGAGTTCCGGCTGGGCGTTACCGTTGGTAATCGCCACCAGCGGCCACTTTTCAGCGAGTTTAGCCAGCGTATCGTGCGTCTCTTGCGGGATGTCGATGAGGCTGCGCCAGTAGGCAAAGCTAGCCATCGCCTCGTCAGCACCGGTTTTCGCCATCGCCGCAGAAAGCCCGGCGTTGATCATCCCCAGCTCCAGCGCGCGACGCCGCCATTCGGTCACATCGTGGTAAATCTCCGGCTCTGTCGCCAGCAGGGTCTGACGCAGTTGGTTCAGTTCGCTGGCGTCAAATTGGCTTAAAGAAGGATGGTAGCTGCGCACAAAACTCAGCGACTCATGCATCGTCCGATCAATCACCGGGCGGTTGTCATAAAGGGTATCGTCCAGGTCAAACGTCAGCGCTGAAATCTGGCCCAGAGGTCGGTAAAAACGCATTATTTCCCCCGTTTGGCGCGCGGATGCGCCGCATCATACACCGAGGCAAGGTGTTGAAAATCAAGATGGGTATAGATTTGAGTGGTAGAGAGGTTGGCATGGCCCAGCAGCTCCTGCACCCCGCGCAGATCGCCGCTCGACTCCAGCATATGCGTGGCGAAGGAGTGGCGCAGCTTATGCGGATGCACGTGGCTGTTGAGACCTTGCTTAATGCCCCATTCGGCAAAGCGTTTTTGCACGTTACGCGCGGAAATTCGCTTACCCAGTTTGGATAAGAACAGCGCGTCGTCATCGGTACCGAACAGGCCGCGCAGGTCGAGCCAGTGCTCAATCCACACCACCGCATTGCGGCCAATCGGCAGGCGGCGCTCTTTGCTGCCTTTGCCCATCACCCACACCTCGCCTGACTCCAGGTCAAGGTGCTTAATGTCGAGATTCACCAGCTCCGAAAGACGCAGCCCTGCACCGTACATCACTTCCAGCATCGCCCGATCGCGCACCGCCAGCGGATCGTTAAGATCGATATCCAGCAGTCGGTTAACGTCGTCGACATCGATATTTTTCGGCAAGTGGCGTGGCGCTTTCGGCGCGGAGATGCCCTTCGCCGGATTAGCCGTCAGTTCACCCTGGCTCACCAGCCAGTCAAAAAAGCTGCGTAAGGCAGAAAGCCGCAGCGCCAGGCTGGCAGGCCCCAGTCCCAGACGGCGGCTGCGCACCGCAAAGCCTCGAACCTGAGCGGCGTCACACTGCTGCCAGCTTTTAAGCCCGGCGTTTTCCGCCAGCGCGATAAGCGCATCCAGTTGACGCCGGTAGTTCAGCAGCGTAATCGGACTCAGCTGACGCTCCACGCCGAGATAACGTAAGAAGCGCTCTACGGAGGCAAACAGAGGAGAATCGGTCATGCGCGTTCAATCCAACGCGCCAGCAATCCGGGGAGCATTGAAGCAATCTCCTGCAACAGTTGTGTTCCCTGACCTTGCTGATAGTGCTGGGGATCGCGACTGCTGAAGAACATGACGCCGGGAGCATCATCGCCGCCGAGCAGCGACATCGCGACCGAACCGATGGCTTTCGCTTCCGGCAGCGCGACCAGCAGTTCAGGGCCGTTCAACGGACCAAGATAATGGCGTTGCTGCCCAAGACGCTGAATACGGATAGGTTCAAACGCCTGGCGACTCAGCGCCAGATGGGTGAATTTGGATGGCGCGCCGAGCCGCCAGCAATCCGGAAACAGACGCACCGTCGCGCCCGCCAGCCCCAGCTCGCGCGCCCAGCGATGAAAGCGGTTTAGCATATCATCAAGGCTCTCGGCCGCAGCCAGCCGCGTTTGCAGGTGGAACAGGCGCTGAAACAGGCTTTCGTTCGCCGTCGCCTGCTCCATCAGCAGCGTCATATTCTCTTCCAGAACGTTGATATGATTCCGCGCCCGCGCCATGTGCCACTCCACCAGCGAGACCGAACCACGCACCGGATGCGGAACAGACATGTGCTCCACCAGCGCCGCATTACGAATAAAGAATTCAGGATGTTGCAACAGATAGTCCACCACTGCGCGGTCATTCAGCGTGCCGATGATTTCCTGCTGTTCTTCCCCGACTTGTTTCATAAATGAATAAATCCGTCATAGACATGTGCCGCCGGGCCAGTCATATACAACGGTTGGCCCGGGCCTTTCCAGGCGATATCAAGACGCCCGCCGGGTAATTCCACGCGAACCTCCTCACCCAGTAATCCCTGCTGGATACCCACTGCCGCCGCTGCACAGGCACCGCTTCCGCAGGCCTGCGTTTCGCCCGCGCCGCGTTCATACACGCGCAGACGAATATGGGAACGGCTGACCACCTGCATAAAACCGATGTTCGCGCGCTCCGGGAAGCGTTCATGGTTTTCCATCACCGGGCCGAGCGTTTCCACCGTCGCGGTTTCCACGTCATCGACCTGAATAACGCAGTGCGGGTTACCCATCGACACCACGCCGCACAATACTGTCTGTTCAGCGACACGCATAATATAGGTCTTTTCCGCTTTGTTGGCGCGGAACGGCACCTGCGATGGCTCGAAGTTCGGCTCGCCCATATTCACGCGCACCAGATCGTCTTCCGTTACGCTTAATACCATACGGCCGTTCGACGTGCTCACGCGGATATCACGTTTATTGGTCAGGCCTTTCAGGCGCACAAAACGGGCGAAACAGCGCGCACCGTTGCCGCACTGCGCCACCTCGCTGCCGTCAGCGTTAAAAATACGATAATGGAAATCGAGTTCGGGATCGTAAGGCGGTTCAACGACCAGCAGTTGATCGAAACCCACGCCAAGGTGCCGATCCGCCAGGCGGCGAATCAGATCCGGTGAGAAAAAAACATTCTGCGTTACCGCGTCAACGACCATAAAGTCGTTGCCAAGGCCATGCATTTTAGAAAACTGCATTATCTACTCCAGTTGCGCGGAACAGAACGTTAGTAATTTACCTGGGTCGGGCCGCCGCTATCACCGCGATCGTTACGATCAGGCGTAGAGCTCTGGATACCGCTATCAACCGGTTTGGTCGGCGGGGGTGCCGTTTTTTCCGCTGGCGGGAAATAGAGCGGACCTTTCAGGCCACAGCCAGTGAGGCTGAGGACCGCTAATAAAACGGCAAGCGTTGGGAAAACGTTTTTCATGGATAGTTGCCCGTGATTCATTCTTTCTGCTTTCTATCATCGCAGGAGAAGACGTAAAAGCAAGCGTTTAGGACGGCTTTATGAAATCTGAAAAGCGGCTTTCCACCGAGGTTAAAGCGCTAAAACGTTGCCAGATATGCTCTAGTGATTCATTAACCTTTGTGTTGTCAGGATGACCAGGTGATGAAGAAAAAGCTGCTTTGCGTACTTGTTGGGGCGTTAGCAATACCTGCCGCATGGGGGTGTCGCGTAAGCCCAATATATAATGCATACCAGAAACAGGGACACGATGTTGTTTATGTTAGTGGGGTAAACTATCAAAATTCAGTCACCCTCACTCATCTACCCGAAGTAAACTTCAGCAAACTACGACTTCTACGAGATCCGGCGCGCCCTGAGGAATGGCGCTATGTTGAAGAACCGCCGGAGTCTGATTATACCGACGAAGGCGTAAACGCCACGCGGCTCACCACCGCTTATTATTCTGATGGCCGCTATGTTATATCGGCCGGGGAGATTGTACGCAACCCTCCCGGAACACCCCCTGTGGATATAGCCACATTCCGCGTTTTTGGCCGTTTCGCTGCGGATAAACACAGTCTTTATTTCGATGGCAAACGCACCGGGGCAAATCAGGGCGTGGATATGGCCACTTTAGCCGCGGTGCCATTTGGTGAGCCGTGGTATGACTATGGCGGCCCGAAATCCGCAACTGTTTTACGCGACCAACACCATCTTTACCTGCGCGGGCATCGGGCGGAGAACTCCGACAGATTTCGCGTCCTGGCACAAAAGCCATGGGATCAGCGGGGAATTTTTTATTCTATCAACGCCTGCGCAGACGTGCCTATCGGCCCGTGGGATACGCTGGCGCGCACCGCAACGCAGGTTATCATCAATGGTCTGGCGCTGGACGCCGACCCTGACTCTTTTACCGTTGTGCGCTGGATCCCCGGCACCCTGCTCATCTACCGCGATAAAAACGGTGTCAGGCGACTCAATCTGGATCTGAAGGACAAAAACGCCGGGACGCCGAATCACGCGCTGGGCAGCAAAGACTGTTCAGCCACCTTTAATATGCTCGAAGATAAGGTCACGTGGCGTAAGGCATGGCAAGGGGAAGATTGTGAGGTCGAAACCCTCCCGGGCCTCGATCCAGAACTGTTTCATCCACTTAACAACAGCGTGGCGCAGTACCAGGACCGCCTGTACTCGGTGAAAACGTCGGAATTCGGCGAAGATTATCTGGAAGTTATCACGCTGGACGACCCGAATCTGGTGATCAACAAAAGGTTTAGCGCCGATAAGCGTCACGGATATCTGCTGACGACCAAAGGGGAGCTGGAGGTCTTCGATTCCGCCGGGCCGCTGGTCCTTTTAGATGCGCGTGTTCCCGATGAACGGGAAGCACATACCGAAGACAGTCAATACCGCCCCAACTGGTTTGCCCGCGACGATCGCTATGTTTACGTCTTCACAGGCTTACAGCTCTACCGCTATGAAACGGCCTGGCCGCAATATGCACATGTCACAGGCCAGCGAGAAAAAGGCGGTTACGGCTTTGCCTATTCCAGAATCGGCGGCAAGCTGGTGACGCTGGAAGGCTATTACTATCAGGATCAATTTGTCCCACGGAAAAATAAGTAACCGGGGCAAAGAACGCAAGGATGAGGTAATGCATATAAAATTCACGCTGCTAACCACTTTGCTCTTCCTGCTTATACCGCAGGCGCAGGCCACCACCTGGAGCTATAACTCAGCGTCATTGAGAAATGCGCCAGCAGGCTTAGTCTACAGTGAGGGCGTCGATAACGTCGCGCAATATCGCGACCGCCTGTACGTGGATAAACTGTCGTTCTTCGGCGAAAAACAGCTGGAGACCATTACGCTGGACTCGCCGGGCCTGGTGATTAATAGCCGTCTCAGCGCGGGAAAAAGCCACGGCTATTTTATTCGCCAGTTCGGGGATGTTCAGGTGTTTACCCCCGCCGGAACGTTGCATATTCGCAACAACGCGCCAGATTATGACGATCGCTACGTGTATACCTGGAGCCGTAGCCAGCTTTATCGTCGTGCCAGCGGTTGCCCACAGGAGTCCAGGTTTGACACAGATGCAGAGGGAGATTCAAAACTCACTCTCGTTGACCAGTGTCTTAAAAATTCAGGTCAGGATGGCTTATGAAAAAGCCGCACCTTGCATTTACCACCTTTTTGTCGCTGGCAATACCGCTAGCTCACGCAGCAGAGTTTCACTACCAGCAGCAGGGTGAAGAGACGCTGTATACCGCCCAAAGTGAACCGCCGGAGATTATTTCCCGCCTTACCGGCGTCGACTTTGCCCATTTACAGCGCATTGCCGATTTATCACAGCCCAATGAAACCACGCCGCTAAGCAATATCAATACCGATACATGGGCTTGTAGCACGTCGTTTAATGACGTCCCGGCGATCTGCGATTATCACCACGCCTGGCTGAGCGATGGCCGACAAATCCTGTGGGCGGGTAAAAAAGTCATCGGCGCTGATGTCGCCAGCTTTCGCGCCTATGGCCGCTTCGCCGCCGATAAACAGAGCCTCTACTTTGACGGCGAACGTACTGACGATAATCCCGCAGACAACCCGCTGGATATGGCAACGCTGGAAGAGATCGACAGCGATTTAGCTGAAGGTGACGCCAGCGACATCGTGAAAGATCGGCACAATCTCTACTATCACGGACGCCGCCTGGGTAGCGCTGACGGCTTCGTCCTGCTGGGCTTAAAATCATGGGATCAGCGCGGGTCACTCATCGACTACAGTTCCTGCGAACCGGCCCGTAACGCCGGGCCGTGGGATATTCTCGTGCGCAACATCAACCACGTGTTTATCAACGGCGAACCGATTAACGCCGATCCCGATTCCTTTGAGGTGGTGCGCTGGATGCCCGGCTCGCTGCTGATTTATCGCGATAAACACGGCGAAAAGCGCCTTTCGTATGGCCGGAACTGCACCGATATTTTTGATATGCAACTGGGCAAAGTCACGTGGCGTACCCGCACCGCCACCCCGCGCGGCAACGATTGCCGGGTAGAGACGCTGCCTGACGTCGCCCCTGAAAATTTTAACGTTATTAGCCGCGCAATAGCGCAGTACAAAGATCGGGTTTATATCGTGAAAGACCGAGATTTTCTGGACCAGCGCCTGAGCATTATCAAAATTGCCGACCCGGAGTTAGAGCTGGATACCGGGATTAACGTTACCGATAGCAATCGCGCTTATGTGGTGAGCGAGGATAGCGTTTTAACCGTCCGGACCGCTGGCAAGATGGTGCGCATAAAACTGCCCGACGGCGAGTTTTCTCAACTATTCGCTCATGACGATCGCTATGTCTATGCATTCCTGGAAGGCGATATGTGGCGCTACAAGACGGCGCGGCCTGAGGCGGCATATATAAACGAGGATAACGATTTGGTTATCGATGAAGGGAAATATCGCAGCTATGGTGCCGAAAGCAAATTCATCCCCCGCAGGGCAGCGGAGAAAAAGTGATAACAGAGACTAATGACAAACCTGGCTACTGGTTCACCATCGTCTGCAGACCGGTAGCCCGGACAGATGCGCAGCATCGCCTCCGGGAACCAGCGCGCAACGCCGCTTACGAGACTTACTCCCAACATTTTTTGAGCACCTGTATCGACTGCACAATATCCGCCTCCATGACGCCCGCAAATCCCAGCACGATACCGTAATGGTGGCGGCTTTCCGGGGTACCCGGGATCCACAGCGCGCTCAGCGGCGTAATCTCAACTCCAGCCGCCTGAGCCTGGCTCACAAGGCGATTTTCGGTTTCAGCATCGTCCAGCGTAATCGCCGCATGCAGCCC